>JAVBQI010000163.1:0-25626 GCA_031549145.1 Thermoguttaceae bacterium
GTGCGTGAGCCGGTTTTCGCTGAGGATCACCCCGGCGGCCAACGCCCCGAGCGCGGCCGAAAGTTCGAATTGAACGGCGACGACGCTGACGCCGATCATCAGGGCGATCGTCAACAGGACCATCAATTCGACGCTTTTCAAGTCGGTCATCACCCGGATGATCCAACGGCTGAAGATGTAACGAACCAGCAGGACGAACGAAACGAACACGATTGATTTGGCGAGAAGCAGCAGGATCGTCGTCGACATTCGTGAGGCGTCGGCCTCGACCGCTCCGAGCAGCGGAACGAGCAACAGGAGCGGCACGACGGCGACGTCTTGAAAAAGCAGGATCGCGACGGCCCGCAAACCGTGCGGCGAGGCGGCCTGCCCACATTCTTCGAGCGACTTGAAAACGAGCACGGTCGAACTGAGCGCGGCGGCCGAGCCGAGAAGTAGCCCGACCTTGACGTCGTATCCGGCGATCAGGAAAACAATGCAGATCACCAGCGGAATGCTCAGCATTTGGATCATCCCGCCGATCAGGAAAAAACGCCAAATCTTGAGAAGTTCCGAGGGGGAAAAGTTGATGCCGATCGAGAAAAGCAACAGAAACGCGCCCAAATGGGCGAACTCGTCGATGATTTTATCCTGGATGATGACCCCGTGTTCGGTCGGAACAATTTCGGCGATTTCGGCATGAGGTGAAACCGGCGGTTCGGCATTGACCGCCGGTTCTCCGGACGGTTTTTCAGCGGGATTCTCGACAGGTTTTTCCGTCGGTTCTCCGGCGGTTTTCCCGAGGACGGATTCGGTTTCCTGAACGATCACGCCCAGGGAGACCGGCTCCGTTTCCGATTTCGTGCTGAGGAGCCCGAGAAAATTTTGGCCGACGATCGCTCCGGCGAGCAGATAACCGATCACCATCGGCAGGCGAACTCGCTTGCAAACGATTCCGGCAAGATAACCGGCGACGAGAATGATCAACAATTTGACCATCAACTGGGTGATCAACGTCGATTCGTTCATGAATGATCGCCCTTTTCGATTTCGCCCAATTCGCTCGGGTCGACGATCCAACCGCGACAGGCCGTCGCCCCGCAAAGGCAACGCATCGCCCGGTCGGACGGCCAGGAATAGTCGATCGTCAATTGCTCGCCGGGCAGGATGTCGCGCGAGGTCTCGACCCAGATTTCAACGTCGGTCGCCTCGTCATTGTACAGGTGCTCATAGGCATCCTCGTCGTTCTCGTCCTCGCCGCCGTCTCCCAAGGCGTCTTCGTCCCAATCGCAGCCGCATTCGGCCCCGCCGTCGCCGAAAAGGCATTCGTCCTCATCGCCGAGAAACATCGGGTCGGGATTCGTCTCTTCCCCGTAAAGGTCGTCTTTCGTAATACTGGAATAACCGGACCGTTCGAGACACCCTTCGACCTCGGTCCCGTCGAACTCCTCTTCGTTGACGTAATGCATGAGCGTGCAATTCGGCTCGCAGGAGTGATTGAGATAGCAGAACGGCGGGGCGGGTTCGAGCGCCATTCCCTCGCCGGCGGCGATGCAGTAATCGCTGCTGTAATCGGGGTCGTGCACGACGACTCCGCGAACCCGCCCGATCGGCGTGCCTGCGGGAATGAACGCGTAGGAGAAAACGCCGAGCCCGTATTTGGCCCTGCCGATTTTGACGCCGCTCGGAAAGACTCGCCCCAGGTCGGAGTCCTTGCGCAGCTCCGGCGGAGCCGTCCGCGCGGCGTCGGTTACAACAGGGTCGGAATCGCCCAAAGAATCAAACAACGTGTTATTGTTCATTTTCAAAAAATATTGTTTTTGGTAATAAATTGATCTTTGCTTGACGCCCCCCGTTTAGCCGAGCGGCGCAGACGCCGGTGCTTCCTCGCCGGCGTCTCGCGCCGCTCGGCTAAACGGAGATGCTTACACGATCTTCTTCGCCTGTATCCCGAGTTCGTCCAGCTGCTTTTTCGCGACCTCGCCGGGGGTATCTATTCACTAGGACAATCTCCATGTTGTTCGATCAAGCTGAGCAAATGATCGAAAAATGGAATGGAGTCTTTAATGATCAATTTGTCAACAAATCTCTTTTTCATCTGTGCGATTCTCATTCGAATGGATTCATGATCTGTTTGATCTTGAAACAATTTGAAAAAATTACGCCAGTGATCCGCTCGGATGCCGGAAAGTAATTGAGCATCAATGGTCTTGATGTATTCATCCATGATTCCAGATCGGGAAAACCGTCCAAAATTTCCTCCTTGATCGGATTTGGCACGATCCAAAATATGATCTCCATTTTTTGGGTAAGGAGAAACATTTGAGGGAGTTTCGATGCTTGAATCCGTTTTCGCGTTTCTCAGATTTTTCCACCAGTAATTACGATATTCCGCAGCATATTTCGCAGACTCAATATAGGGAGAAAAAACTTTTGGGAAACCGGAAATCACGTTGGACAATGTCCAGGGAACGACAACGACCAAATCGGCAATCGCACAAGCTGATGGCGTTACCTGAAAACGAAAACTCGGTTCGCCTTCCTTGGCAAGAAGATACCATCCTTTCAATTCAATTCCAAAAATAACGTTTTCCGAAGAAAACGATTCCGCTGAAGAGGCTCGCGTTAGTAAAACATCTGGAAAAGTTTGGGCCTGACGAATAAAAGAGTAGAGGCGGTATTGGCCATCCGTATCCCAAACAGAACGAATTTTGTTTAATGTTTCAACGACTTGGTTCTCGATCGTCGCTCCCAAAGCCGAGTTCAACGTAAAAATATCCGTTGCTACGATTCCTTCGATCGTTGTTGCGGTTGAAAAATGTGCGGGAAGTGAATAAATGGCTTCACGGACCTTTTGGTAAAGATTGAAATACTCCCACTTTGCATCAGGAAAAAACCGTTGCGGTTCAGAATACATCATAATTCTCCAGTCGTTTTGTCGCTATTTCAAAATACTCCGGATTGATCTCTGCGGAAAACCCAATCCTTTTGAGCCGATGGGCGGCAATTGCGACGGAACAAAGACCGCCGAACGGTTCCCAAACAACATCCTTTTCCTCCGAACTTGCCTCGATACAACGTTCCAAAAGTTTGAGCGGCTTTTGATTACTATGAACACATTTATTGGTATTTTTAATTCGTTCCGCTCCTCGAACGGCAGGTTCCTCCCAAACATTGGTGATTCCGTTTTTGCAGAAAAATTTGGGACGCATTTTTTCCCATTCCTTAACGGAAATTGGTTTCTTTCCATCACGGGAAAAATAAGGACGTCCCTCTTTCTTGCCGTGTGAATTGGCATATCGTTGGATGGCTTCAAAGGCTTCCGGAGGGGGGAAATACCAAAGATGATCTTTGGTAAAATATTTTCGAGTCGCGGCGTTTTTCATACCACAAGCCTCATTCGTTTTAGACAGAGGAATTCCGCTTCGTTCCCATTCATATCTCAACCATTCCTGCATCGACATGATTTTGTTTCCGGCAGGGAATTCCGCTTTTCGAATGTACTGTACACAAACTTCCGTTGTTACAGGAAATTTACGTATGGTTTGCGTATTACAATTTCCGGCAATATGACCGATTCCTTTATTCCAGATATGGCAATTACGATATTCCCATCCTTGATTTTGTAACAAGGAATGAACATTTGCCCATCCCAATTCTGAATTCCAAAACCAAAGAGTGGTTTGCGGGCCGGAAATTTTTGACCATTGCTTGATATGAGGTTTATACCACTCGGCGAGAAAATCCGGAGTCGGAGGGTCCCCGGGATAACTTCCCAATCCGTAGGGACCATCGGAAATAATCACCGTCGGTTCCTTCCATTTTTCATAGTAATTCAACACATCCCCGAAAAAAATGGAGACTCCATCCCGTTCAAAAAGATTGTTCGTTTGGATCGTTTTTTTTCGAGAAGACACAAACAGAGGAAGGTCGTCTAAAAAAGAGGCTCTTTTTTGGGTTCGCTGTTTTATTGCCGTATGCATACTACTTATTCTCCTTTTTCGTTGTCGCAGTGATCCCCAGTTCGTCCAGCTGTTTTTTCGCGACCTCGCCGGGGGCTCCGGTCATCAGATCGGATGCCTTCGTCGTCTTCGGGAACGCGATGCAGTCCCGGATGTTGTCCTGCCCGCCGAACAACATCACCAGCCGGTCTAGCCCGAGCGCGATCCCTCCGTGCGGCGGGGCGCCGAACTGGAGCGCATCGAGCAAAAAGCCGAACATCTCTCTCGCCGTTTCCTGCGAAAGGCCAAGCAACTCGAATACTTTCGACTGCACTTTCGAGTCGTGAATCCGGATCGTCCCGCCGCCGACCTCGAATCCGTTCAGCACCAAATCGTAAGCCTGCGCCCGGATTTTCCCCTGGTCACTGTCCAGATATTGAACGTGTTCGTCGAGCGGGGCCGTAAACGGATGGTGCATCGCGACCCAACGCTGCTCTTCCGCGTCCCAGTCGAACATCGGAAAGTGCATGATCCAGCAGAAATTCATTTCGTTCGGGTCGATCAGTTTCAGCTCCGCTGCCAACCGCCGCCGCAACCCGTTGAGGACCCGGCAGGTCGTCGCGAACGTGTCCGCCGAAAACAGCAGGAAATCACCCGGCTTCGCGTCCAGTTTCTGGGCGATCTGCTCCAACTCTTCCGGCTTGAAATTCTTCGCGATCGGACCGGCCAAATGGCCGTCGGCATCGACTTTCAACCAGGCAACGCCTTTGACGCCGAAATTCTCGGCGACATATTGGTTGAGCACGTCGATATCCTTGCGCGAATACTTTTCGGCAGCCCCTTTCGCATTGATCCCGCGAACCCGACCGCCGTTTTTAGCTGGTTCGCTGAAGACCCGGAATTCGACCCCTTTCGCGATCTCGGTCAGGTCGATCAGCTCCATTCCGAATCGCAAATCGGGCGCATCGTGCCCGAACCGCTCCATTGCCTCGTCGTACGACATTCGCGGGATTATTTCCTCTTTCAATTCCCGGTCGAGGACCTCTTTCATGAGCCGTTTTACAAGTCCGCTGATCATCTCGATAATGTCGTCCATTTCAATGAACGACATTTCGAGGTCCAGTTGCGTAAACTCCGGCTGTCGGTCGGCCCGCAAATCCTCGTCCCGGAAGCAACGGGCGATCTGCACATACCGATCGTAACCGGCGATCATCAGGATCTGCTTGTAAAGCTGCGGTGATTGCGGCAAGGCGTAAAACGATCCCGGGGCGACGCGGCTCGGCACGAGATAATCGCGGGCTCCTTCGGGCGTGCTTTTGCCGAGGACCGGGGTTTCGATCTCAACGAAACGGTGTTCGTCGAAATAATCGCGCATCACTTTCGTGATCCGGTGCCGCAGCAGCAGCGTTTTTTGCATCGCCGGACGCCGGAGATCGAGATATCGGTGTTTGAGCCGGAGTTCTTCGGCGGGAACCTCGGGGACGCCGGTTTGGAACGGAGGGACCTCGCTCCGGTTCAGGATCGTGAGCTTTTCGGCCTTGACCTCGATTTCGCCGGTCGGAATTTTTTTATTGACGATCCCGTCCGGCCGCGGCTCGACCGTTCCGGTGATTTGGACGACGTCCTCGGCACGGAGCGAGCGGGCCAGCTCAAACTGCTCAGTGCCGATTTTCGTCGAGAAAACGACCTGCGTAATTCCGTAACGGTCACGCAAATTGATGAAAAGCACCCCGCTGTGATCCCGGTTGGAATCGACCCAGCCGCAAAGCGTCACGTTTTTTCCCTGGTGTTCGACCCGTAATTCCCCACACGTCACTGTTCGATACACGATTCGTCCTTATGATTGAAATGATTGATAAGACAAAAACAAAAGGAGCCAAGCCGGTTGGAATTTTTTGTCGTCAACACGGCAGCGACCGACGAGGTTGCGGCTTGGCTGAGGGCGAGATCTGCCGTTCCTACCACCGACAGCATAATTCTAGCAAAACGGTTTCGTTCTTCAATCGGCTCAGGAGCTCATGCCAAAAAGTCTTTGTTGCGGTTTTCGGTCATTTTTCGGAGTTGACAGGCGAGACAAGGCATTTGGACCAGGGCTCCGCAAAGAGTGCAGCGCTGAGGCCGCCCTTTCGGCGAAAGAATGGGGGGAGCCCAGTCCGGTGATTTGTGAAGATAAATTTTCCGTTTACCCAAAGCGACGGCCGAGACGGTTCCCCGGCTAACCCCGACAATTTTGGCGACCGTTCTTTGGGAATACCGTTTTTCTGACAACAAAACTCTAATTTTTTTTATTGTTTCAGGTTTTAGCATGTTTTATACTTTAAAAGATACATAATTAATTATAAAAAATAATAGAAAATTTGCAAAACAATATTTTCAAGAGCCGTTAAATCCAGTAAAATATGAAAATAATGAAGCTCGTTAATCGGTATATTTTATTTATTTGATACAATCAAACATAATTGTCGCCAATACTGTTGTTGAAATGCAAAAATAGTGATCTCGGTCAACTTAAAAAATAATATATAATTGTTTAAAATCAAACGAAATAAATATCTTTTTGTGTAAAATAAAGTTTAAATTTATGACTTTACAAACCTATAATTCGCAAAAATTGGAAGAATTAGCGTTTCGATTCTTTGATCTTGCCGCACAGTTTCGGAATATGGCCAAAAAAGCCCGACGAAACCATTTGGAAGAAATTCCTCTACACGACAAGAAAATCTTGCTTTGGTGCAATCACCTTGAGATTTGGGCGAAAAAAAGCCAAACGAATTTGGACATTATGATCAGCGAACTGCCCCACAAAAAGAAAGAAGAGTTCGAGTAATCGCGACCGCTTGTGTACCGCTCTCCGAAAAAACGAAGAGCGAGGGGCTGTTTCGTTGCTTTAAGAAATTTTACCGGCTTGAATCAACAAATGTCGACAGCGGGGACGATTGCACCCTGTTTCAAAATTCCGCATTCTCGTTCCAGGTTCTTGGTCCGTCGTACAAAACCGTTCGGGCGATCGCAAGGGCCGAATCGACATCGTATTGGCCGAGTTCGACTTTTTCGGCCAGCACCCGGGCGAGCAGTTTTTTGACGATTTTCGCCTTCGCGTAGGCCCATTCGATGCAGTAGGCATCTGAAAAAAAGCCGATCTGCCGGTTAAGCGGCAGCATGTCGAGTCGCCCGGCAATGATTCGTGGGGCGATCGACGGGAAAAAGTTGTGCCACCAAATTCCGGCGAGGCCGAAATTCGGCAATTCCCGGCAAAACGTGCAGAGCGTCTGGTCGGCGTGGGCCGAGGACTGAAATGCCAAAAACCGAACTTCCGGATGCCGGGCGACCATCTCGGCAATTTGGGCGAGCGTTTTCTGCGAAATGCGGCTCCCCATCTCGAACGGCAGCGGGTCGGCACCGATGCTGAACTGAAACGTGATCTTTTTGCCGTAGGTTTTGGCGTATTCCGTCAGGAAAATCTCGTTGACGAAACTCGCGTAAACGCCGCGCTCAGCCTCGCCCGCCTGCTCGCGACGTTGCAAGGCGGCCTCGAATTCCGTTTCGCGAACGAGCGAGTAATCGAGGTCCCCGGAAAAATGCGTTGCATACGACACCGTTTGCGAGAGGGGAAAATGATCCAAAAACCAACGGATCGCGGTCCGAACATCGTCGGCACTCCGGATCGTTTTTTTCGGCTGCGGCCGCCCGCCTCCCCCGATGGGCGAAGGGGACCTCGGTTCCTCACCCCAGACCCGTTCGAGTTCATAAAGGGCCGTGTCGAATTCTCCCCATTGTGTTCGGGTAAAAAACGCCCATTCGACTGAATAATCGAGAATGTCGTCGTCGATTCCCTCTTCCCGTCGCCCGGTTTCGGTTGTCGCCCGTTCGATTCCGGCTCGTCGCATGATCTCCCGATGCCAAGCTCGGTCCGCAGCCCGGTCGCGGACCGTTGCGTCCAACCGTTTCCAATTCTCAAGGGTAACCGGCTCGTGCCAATCGTACAGATCGGCGAGAATGATTCGGATTCCCCAGGCAATGCCGGTGTTGACGGTTTTCGGAAGGAAGGGGATCGCTTCCCGCAGACGAAAATGAGCCTCTTCCCGGTCGGGCCAACCCGGGTACTGCGTCAGCCTCGCCCCGGAAGGGCAGCCGGCCGAATACAGTTCGGAGATGCTCATGTGATAAAGGAGAATATCGTGCAGCCCCTTGGCCCCAAGATTCCCTCCAACCAAATGCGTATGAAAGTCGATCACCCGCATCCGATCGATTTCGGAAGCAATTTGAGTTAACGCTTGCATCATTGATCTGACGGTTGAGGCTTTACGGCAACTTCGCGGGGTCGATCCGGACATGCTTGATCGACCGCTTGTTGATATCGTTCAGGCCGTAGGTGTAGGTCAAATGTATCATTCCGTCCTTCGCCTGCATTAAACAAGGATAACAATAACTGTTTTTTTTATTGGGGTCGTGTTCGATCGTTTCCCCTTTTTTCCAGGTTTTGCCTTCGTCGGAAGAAACGAAAATCGTGAGTCGGTAACGCCCTTTTTCGACGTCGCCGACGGTATAAACCCAGCGCCCGTCGCGGAGGACGTCGAGATCGACGCTTGCGACGCTCGGCTTGTCGCTCATCGGAACCGCGACCGACCATGATTCGCCCTGGTCTTGGGAAATGCTCATCCGCGTCGGCCCCGCCCGCATGTAAGCAACGATATCCCCATTTTGACACTCGGCGAGCGCCGGTTGAATCCCCAGCCCGACGATCGGCAGGCTCGGCCGCCAGGTTTCGCCGTCGTCGTCGGAAATTCCGATCAGCCCGCAGGTAAAACCGTCGGAATAAAGCGGCATAAGAATTCGCCCGCTTTTCAGAATGATCGGTTGAATACGCGGCATCCAACCCAAACTGCGCGACGAAGGGCTTTTGGCTTTTTCGAGATACCGTTTTTTGACCGAAGCGACGAAATCCGCCGGATACTGGGGGGGCACTTCGACTTGGTCGATTTTTTTCTCGAACTCTTCGGCAAACGCGTCCGTCGGTTTGAAAAGGATATTGTCCTGCCAATTCCAAACCGGCGGGCCGTCCTGATCGTAATCGGTCGAGGTCCGGACACGGAGAATCGCCTCTTCCCAGGCGTCCGCGAGAACGGCAATCCAAACGAGGAACAGTTTCCCTTTTCGGTTGAGAAACAGAATCGGGTTACAGTCGGGCAGCCCGGGCGTATCGGCCATGGGAAAGGTCTCCGACCATTTTGTTTCCCCTTTTTTCAAGCGGGCCCCGCGAAGCTCGACATCGTTGGCGGTACGTTCGCCGCTCCCTTGAAACCAGACGGCCAGAAAATCGCCGTTCGGCAATTCGACGATGCTGCTCGAATGGACATGTTTGTCCTGAAGCGGAAAAATGAGCTCTTCCGCAACAATCGACTTGTTTTCGTTGGCTTCCTGGGCATAAACGGCTCCCGCGATGAGAACGATCGCAATCATCGCCGGAATACGGAAAATGTCAAAAAATATTCTCATGGTTTTTTTCCTGTGAGGCTGAAAATCAAACAAAACGTCGAAGAGCAAACCCGGCATGATAAAGATGGGGCGACCATTTAGCCGGTACCCCGCGCTTTTCAATCTCTCTCCCTATCAATCTTTCAAAACAACCCCGACATTTCAAGCGGGGCGTTCAAATTACCGAATTTCTCAACGCTGGTAAATCGGCAAAGCGGCCCGATCCAACTGCAAAATCGTGAGATTTATCGCCGTCGTGTAAACCGTCCCGATGTACCCCTGCGGCCAGCTCCCGTCGGATGCGGCTTGGTCGATGATCTTGCGAAAAAGCCGGTCCCGGTATTTTTCCCAATCTTTTCCTCCCTGCCGGTATTTGACCTGGGCATAGTAATAATGGGCATAATGCCAATGTCCGTCGTCGCGTTCCAAATTCGAAAGGTTCTTGTCGCAATAGGCGAGCAGCTTGGGGACATACGTGTCGTCGTATTCCCCGGCGTTGTACAGACAGGCGATCGCGGCCGCGCTGATCGGGGGCCGGCCGCCGCCACCGGCCGTGTTGTACTGAACCCCGCCCGCCCCGCCTTGCAGGGAGCATTTGTGGATGTACCGGATCGCGCTGTCGACGATCTCCTTCGGAACGGGGATGCCGACATTGCGGCAGCCTCGCATCGCTTGAACCTGCGTGATCGTCGTCGAACCTTCGTCGAAATCGTTGCCGTCCCGAGCGCTGACGTAACCCCAGCCGCCGGCCTTGGTCTGCGCCTTTCCGGTAAACTCGACCGCCCGGCTCAACGCGTTGATCAGCTCCTGCCGGTTGTCGCCGAACTGCTCCTCGCCGACGACCTGGGAAAGGAACAGCACTCCAAAACCGTGCCCGTAGGTGTACCGGTCGTCCGTTTTCGGATCGCCGATCAGGCCGTTGGAACGACTTTTGGAAAGAAGGAATTCGACCGCCTTGCGAATATTTTCGGCATATTTTCCTTGGGTCGGGGTCGAGCCTTCGCACAAAAACGCGATTCCGGCCAATCCGGTCATTGCGCAAGGATACGCCGATTCCGAAGCTTCCCAGGAGCCTCGGCCCGACTGTTGTGAGGCGAGCCAGTCTAGGCCGCGGGTCACCGTTTGCCGGATCTCCGATTCGGTCGGGGCGGCCGCCAAAATCAAAGGGCATCGCCCGAACAACAGGATCGCACAACATGCGAATAGGCAACAAACAGAATTTTTTCCCGACATCGATTTGGATAGAAAGTTACAACAATAGAAAAATTACCGCGCTGCGCAAATAATTTTGATCTGACTCACCGTCATCCCCGCGCAGGCGGGGATCCAGAGATTACGGTTTCCCTCTGGACCCCCGCCTGCGCGGGGGTGACGGAAATTTATTCGTTTTAAAAAGCTCGTTTCCCAATGGGATTTTTTTTGCAAAGTCAACACCGCTACCGCCCCTACAAGTTCTCGCGGAGCCATTGAAAAGCCTTTTCTTGCATTTCAATGTCGAATTTGTGCGGTCCCGGGAAAAATTCTCCGTGATAACGCTCCGCCACCCCGGCTTCGGTATAAATCTCCCGCAACCGCTCATCCGCGTCCTGCATCCCGGCGAGCGAAAAAAGGCCGTCGTCCCGGTCGTACAGGACCATCAGCGGCGACGGGCATCTCGCCCCGGCGATGTCGGGCCAATCGCCGAAATCGGCCAAGCCCTGCGGGAAAAGAATACAGGTGTGCGTTTCGACATATCGGGTCAGCAAATCCTTGTACGTCCCCATCATGCCGACGACGACCGCCGCGCGAATTCGCGGGCTGCTCCCTTGAAGCAGTGAGCTCCGAGCCCCACCGCCGGAAAGCCCGACGCAGCCGACGCCTCCCGTTCGGACGAGCTGGTCCTGCGAAACCAAAAAGTTGACGGCCAGCCGATCCTCGTACGAAACGACGGCCGCGAGGGATGTGCCCGCCGTTCGCAGGTATTGATCGAGATAACGCTCCGTCAGCCGCGCCGCCGTTTCGTAACGCCGAATGTCCGGCGTCCAGGCTTTGCCTAACGCGTTGTTTCGCTCCATTGTCGCGGCAATCCAATTCGCTTCGGGAGCGAAATTTTCGGACGAATGCTTGCGACTCCCCCACATGAAAACGTCCGGCACCAGGACGGCAAAGCCTACCCGGGCCAATTCCGTCGCGAAGGCCCGGCCGCCGTAATATTGTTTCCGGAACTCGGCAAGATCGCCTAGCATTTCGTCCGGCCCGTCGGCGATTTTCTCTTTGCCAAGCGTCTTGAACCCGCCGTGATCGTGCAGCGCAACGACTCCCGGCAGCGGCCCTTCGGCCCCTTCCGGCCGCAGCAACCAGGAGTAAGTCCGAGGGCCGTAGCCGACATCCCAGGAGTATTCGATCCCGGCAACACCGTCTTTCGTCCAGGTCCGTTCGATTTTGACGTCTCGGGGAAGCGCGTCCGCGTCAAAGCCGGGAACCGTGAGAATTTTTCGGACGCGGTTCCGGTGCTCCTCGTCAATGACCGGTTTTTTGAACCGCCCGTCGGCGGCCGTTATCGCATCGATCAGCGTTCCGTAGGCCCCGAGGTAAGGGTACTTGGAAGCCGCTTCGTGATTCGGCTCCTGCGAAAAACCCGTCGCGGGAAGCAGAAAAAGAGTCATGAATATTAAACCGGTATTTCTCATGGGAATCGTTTGGAAAATGATATTTAGCCGGTACCCCGCGCCACGCTCAATAAATTCTCGCCGAAATCACCGCCCTGGTCAAGTCGTTCAAACCGGCAGGTCTTCGTTGTCTCGAAAAAGCAAGGTCACGGTTTCGCGGTCTTGCCGACCGGCTCGGCCGGTTCGATATGAATGGTGACTTCGATGATTTCGTCGTCGTTTTCGAGCAGTTTTTTCTTGATGCCGTGAGACAAGGCATGGGCATCGACGACGAGCATGTTCGGATCGACCCGGACATGAACGTCGACGGCCAGTCCGCTCGGCCCCAACAGACGGGTTCGCAGTTTTTCCAAATCGTGGACTTCGGGAAAGGAGAGGATCGTCCGCCGGATCGCTTCATACCGTTCCTTGGAAGCGCTCGCATCGAGGAGCACGCCAAGTGTCGGACGGACGATCAGCCATGCGGCGTACATGATCATGAAGCTGACCGCGATGGCTCCGACCGGATCGAGAAAGGCGAACCGATCGCCGAGCAGCAAGCAAAGCCCGATCGCGGCAACGGCCGGGATCGAGGCGAGGACGTCGCTCTGGTGATTCCAGGCGTTCGCGATCACGGCGGAGGATTTGATCCGCATCCCGATCCGGAGTGTCAAGAGGTAAAGATACTGCTTGACGACGATCGAAATCAGGGCGACGACGAACGGTAATAAGGTCGGCGAGGGGAGCTTTTCTCCGTGCAGCATCCCGAGGAGCGTTTCGATCGCTCCGTAAACGAGGCCGAATCCGACCGCGAAGACCGCGATGCCGATAAACAGCGTGATCAGCGTTTCGATTTTGGCATGTCCGTATTGATGTTCCGCGTCGGCGGGCCGGCCCCAAAGCATCGAGCCGATCAGGACGACGATGTCGGTGATCATATCGGAAAGCGAGTTGACCGCATCGGCGATGAGCACCGTGCTGTGCCCGAAAATTCCCGCGAAGAGTTTCAAGGCCGACAAAAGAAGGTTGACCCAAATGCCGAGCCAGGAGATGCGGCGAATTTCACGCAAATGTTCCGCGCCGATTTCGTCGGGCTCGTTCACGCCGCGAGTATTGGATATGACTTTCATGCTTTCGATTTTTTGGTAACCGTTGACCCCATCTCCCCGGGAACAGACGTGAAAAAGGAATCCCGCGAACGGTGTTCGCTATTTTACCCGCAAAAATCAATCACGCCAACACCTGCGGTTGCGAGCACACGAGGATTGCAAGGTCGAACGCGGCAAACAGCAGCCCGAAGCGTCAGCGCCGGGTTGGCCATGACTTTCCGCATTGGATAACCGGGCGCTGACGCTTCCGGCTGCTGCCCAGTTCGATATTTTTCCAAAAATATTCGAACTTGCAATCGTCCTCGTACACCGCCCCTATTCTTTGCCGTTCCTCGGGATTAAAATGAAACCTTAACCAAATCGCGATGCGACTTGCGACTCCGGCGTCTGCGCCGCTCGGCTAAACGGAGAACAAGCGTTTCACGAAAATCTTATCCAACAACAATATTCCATGCCGATTGAAAACGACTGGATCGACCGGGCCGAACACATCCGCAAGCGACTGACCCAACTCAGGGACTCTCTTTGACTGCGCCGCTAAAACGGAAACGGTTGCCGAAATCGAGCGGGAAATGGCCGCCGACGGGTTTTGGAACGATCAGGAATCGGCTCAAAAAACGGTTGCCCGGCTCAAATCGCTCAAAACGGTCCTCAAACCGCTCGACGAGTTGCAAAGCGAATCGGACGACATCGCCCTTCTTTTGGAAATGGGTGCCGAAGACGCCGAGCTGGCCGCCGAAATTCCCGGCAAGCTGCAGACGGCCGAATCGCAACTGGAAAAGTTGGAAACCCAAGCCCTACTTAGCGGCCCGTACGATTCGTGCGATGCGATCGTTTCGATCAACGCCCGGGACGGCGGAACCGACGCCAACGATTGGGCTGAAATGCTGTTGCGCATGTATTCGCTGTGGGCCAAGTCGCAAGGCTATTCCGTCGAGTTGATCGACCGGCAGGACAACGAAGAGGCCGGGATCAACAGCGCGAGCTTTCTCGTTCGCGGGGGGATGGCCTACGGCTTCCTCAAAGGGGAAAGCGGCATACACCGGCTGGTCCGGATCAGCCCTTTCAATTCGGAAGGGAAGCGGCAGACGAGTTTCGCGGCCGTCGATGTCACCCCGGAGACCGACGAATCGATCGAGATCGAGCTCCGGGACGAGGATATTCGCGAAGACACCTATCGGGCGAGCGGGGCCGGGGGCCAGCACGTCAACAAGACCTCGAGCGCGATCCGGCTGACCCATTTGCCGACGAACACGGTCGTGCAATGTCAGAACGAGCGGTCGCAGCACAAAAACCGGGCGCTCGCTCTCAAGATGCTGCGGGCGAAGCTGGTCCGGATCGAAGAGGAAAAGCGGGAAGCCCAAATGGTCGAAAAGTACAAGAATATGGCGAAGGTCGGGTTCGGCTCCCAGATTCGCAATTACTTCCTGCACCCGGACCAACGGGTCAAGGACGCGCGAACCGGCTATGCGATGGGCAACTTTCACGCCGTTCTGGACGGCGACATCCAGGGGTTTCTGGACGCCTTCCTCCGTTGGCGGGTCGAAGAACGGTCGTAAAAAATCCGCCCGGTCCGGAGGAGATCGGGCGGGCTTCTTAACGTTCGACGCCGAGCATGGCGAGCGTGTTGTCGATCACCATGTTTCCGATCGATTCCAGGTCGTCCTCCGAAAAGTCCGCCAGGCCGAGGGACCGTTTCAACGGTTCTCGCTGAAAACGGAAAGCGACCGTCTGGCCGAAGATGGCGACCAGTTGAAAATACGCCGTTTTCCGGTCGTCGTTCCCCGTGGCGGCCATAACGGCTTTCGTCAACAATTCATAGGTGAGGCGAATGTTTTTCTTGTAAAAATCGTCGTAACACGCGGACGGATAGAGATATTCGTAAAGAACGATCCGCCCCCTCCAGTTCGGCAGGCTACGGCAAAACGCGTCGATCGTGCGACGGATCAAGATGCAAAGGATATCGACCGCCTCTTGCCGGTCGAGATTCTTTTTCGCTTCGATCGTCGCGAACAAGTCCTTGAACCGCTCCCGATAGATTTCGAAGACGCGGTCGAGAACGGTCAAATAGAGGTTTTCCTTGGTTTTGAAGTGATATGTTATCAAGGAAAGCCTCACTCCGGCTTCCTCGGCGATCATGCGCGTCGAGGCCATGTCGACGGAATAGACCGAGAAGACCCGGATGGCGCCTTCGAGGATTCGCTCTTTCGTTTCGGAAAACCGCTCTCCGAGTGTCAGGGTCACCGGAGGTTGGTTCGCCGGAATCGTCGGCATGTCGGCCCGGCGGACGGTCCCACGACGTTTTTTCGTTCGCACGCCGCCCGATCTCTTGACGCCGAGCAGGGAAAAAACGCTGCCGACCAAAGTGTTTTTGATCCATTTCATGTCGTCTTGCGTGAAACGTTCCATGCCGAGCGAGCGTTTCAACATCTCACGTTGCAAACGAAAACCGACCACGAAGCCGTACATGAGCGTCGACTGGAAATAGGCGGTTTTGACGTCGTCGTTGCCCGTCACTGCCATCACGAGTTTCGCCCACGTCAGGTAGATGCGCCCGGTACGCTTCGTGTAAAGATACTCGAAGAAGGTGGAAGGAAAGACGTACTCGTAGAGGACGATCTTTCCGGGCCAGGTCTTTCCCTCGAGATAGCGGTACATGATATCGACCGTGCGCCGGAGCCATTCCTCGAGAAGACCGACGGCTTCCTTTCGGCCGATTTCATTCGTCTCGACGTAGACGAGCAAGTCTTCGAAATGCTTCGTGTAAATGCCGGCAACGCGGTCCAGAACGGCCTGGTAGAGATTTTCCTTGTTCTGGAAATGATAGAGCAACAGGGTATGTCCGATCCCGGCTTCTTCGGCGATCCTGCTGATCGAGGCCATGTCGACGGAATGCTTCGAAAACACGGTCACGGCGGCATTGATGATCCGCTCCCGGATCTCGGACGGTTCCGGTTCCGGCGGCGGGGTGATCGGACGTTTTCTCATGGAGCGGTCTCCGGCTACGGAGACGATCGAGGAAAAATTCGCACAAACGGTTCCTTTATCGGCATTCGCCGAAACTTTGTGCATCGGAAACTTGTTCGCCGTTATGAACCGGCGCCGACTGTGACGGATGAAGCGAATATGCCGGTTGCGACGTTTTTTCGGCGTCGGGAATATTTTCCGGGCATTATTCCTTGATTTTATTCCTGTGTTTTTTTATCGCAACGGAAAAATAAATTATACTGGATTACGAGGCACTTGTGATTTGTTCTCACGAGACGAAGTTCCCGAAAAATGGACAAAGGGAACGATTTCGCCCATTTCATTATACCGAAGTACCGGCAAATTTGTAAATAAACCATAACACGGCCCCTGAACGGCCAATGACAGACAAACTTTTCGCAAGTATTTGCTCTTGAGCCATCGTGAGATGGGAGCTTCTTCCATACGCAACCCGGTTTTCCGGTTGGAGGGAAAAAAGTATTCGTTGTCCTAATCATGCACTCCCGAAATGGGAGCGTCATGAGGACGACTTGCGAAGCATCGTGCGGCGGCGGCGTCTACGGATGTCGGCGATCGCATTGGCATGGCGTGAGCCCTGTCGCTTCCCGTTGCGTGGGAGGATGTCTTCGTACTCAAGAGCACATGGCGTCTCCCTCTTCTTTTTTCCAGAATCGAAGAGTGAGACGCAGCGACACGAATTGGTCAAACAGTCAGGGAGACCGACCTGTTTTTGGTCCATGAACTGAAATGGCATCGCAACCCCCGCCTTTTACAACGCAACATCGATGACGTCAAATGCCGCACCGCCCCCCTTCGACGATTTGATCAAACGCATCGTTCAGACGCTGGACGACGTGAAGGGACTCAGCCGGAATTTCATCCAAGCCGGTTCCAAGTACCCGGAATGGCCGACCCAAAATATCCTCTCGCGTCTGAATTGGTTGGACCATTTATTGACGCAGGCTTCGCTCGTCTCCCGGAAGATCCGGGAAGATGAAATGTGCAAGGATTTGCTGGACAAGCATTATGCCGAGTTCGGCGAATCGACCGACGTACCGTAAACGTAACAGTAATGGAGTCGCAACCCGCCGACGAGTCGTTACTCCAAGACATGCTCCTCTACTTCCCCCCCTCCAACAAGGTAATCGCTCATGTTGAACAAAATGAAAATCGGAACGAAACTTTTTATCGGGTTTTCGTTGGTCCTGCTCCTGCTCCTCGTCGTGTATCTGTTCGGACGCTACGCGATCTACGAAAGCGCCGCCAAGACGGACGACATCGACAAGGTCCGCAAGCTGACCGAAGAAGGGAGCAACATGGAAATGCTCGTGTATGAAGCTCAACTCGCTTCCGACCAGGGGTCGATCACCCACGACAATAAGCACGAGCAGACCGTGAACGAGATCGAGGTCAAAATCGGCGACATCAAGAAAAAGATTTACGACCAACTTAACGACAAGAAAGCGGTCGACGACATCATGGCGGCGTTCGGCGAGTTTTCCAAAAGCGATTCGCTCTGGTACCAGGTCGCCAAGAAGGATTGGGAAGCCGCCTTGGAAGAACGAGGCGAACTCGCCGATAAAGCCGTCGCCGCCCTCCGCGAGGTTGCGGAAAATGTCCAGAAGGCGACGGAAGAACAATTCGCGATCACCCAGGAAGGAAAGATATATTACCCGCGCGAACGGATCGAATTGGGAGACCAAATCGACCACGCCATCATGACGGTCAACAACGTTCGCCGCCTTTGCTTCCAGATCGGAGCGGAATTTCTCAAAGAAAAAATCAAGGTAATGAAAGAGCAACTGGTCAAGGACGGAGACGCGATGGTCGAGGAACTGAAATCGCTCCGGGAGAAAATGACGCCGGAAAATCAAAAACGACTCGACGTCGCCATGACGGACGTGGACGCCTGGAAAAAGGCGATCCTCCATGTTTTCGAATGTGAAGACAAAATGAGTGAACGGGACGCGACCACCCTGGCGTTGGCCCATGACACGAACAGGTGCGTCGAGGTGTTTGTCGGCAACCTCAAAAAACGGGCGGAAGATACGATGGCCGCATCAACGGCCTTCGACCAACGGATTCTTTGGACGACTTTCGGCGTCAGCCTCGCGGCGATTCTGCTCGGCCTGGTCATCAGCTTCGGCCTGACCTTCAACATTACCAGCGGAATCAAGGTCGTCGTCGAGATGATGTCGAAAATGGCGACGGAAGGGGACCTGGACATTCATATCGACCCGGCGTACCTGTGGCGGGGCGATGAAATCGGAACGCTGTCCAAGGCGGCGGAATTCGTGTTGAACGACTACAAGGGAATCGACACCCTCTCGCGGCACCTGGCCCGTGGGGAGTGGACGGATCACGTGACAATCAAAACCGACAAAGACACGATGAACACGAACCTGGAAGCGATGCTCGTCCAGGTCAATGAAACCTTGCATGAAATCGACCAAAGCGTCAAGCAGGTCGCGACGGGCGCGGGCGAGGTTTCGACCGCCTCGATGGCCCTTTCGAGCGGAGCGCAGGAATCGGCGGCGAGTCTCGAAGAGATCACGGCCTCAATGAGCGAAATCAGCGGCCAGACGAAAAAGAACGCCGAAAGTGCCGCCGAAGCCCGCGATTTGGCCCAGGCCGCGACCCTGGCCGCGTCCGAAGGACAGGCGGCGATGCAAAAGATGAACGATTCGATGGAACGGATCATGAAAAATTCCGCGGAAGTGCAACGCGTGATCAAGGTGATCGACGACATCGCGTTCCAAACGAACCTGTTGGCCCTCAACGCCGCCGTCGAAGCCGCTCGGGCCGGGCAGCATGGCAAGGGGTTCGCGGTCGTCGCCGAAGAAGTCCGCAACCTGGCGGCCCGCAGCGCCAAGGCGGCCCGGGAAACGGCCGATTTGATCGCGACCAGCGGCTCGGAAATTCAGCGGGGCGGAGAAGTTTCGACGCAAACGGCGGGTGTGCTGAACACCATCGTCGAACAGATTCGGAAGACGACCGATTTGATCGCCGGAATCGCGGTCGCCAGCAACGAGCAGGCGCAGGGGGTCGGCCAGATCACCGTCGGCTTGCAGCAGATCGACGCCGTGACGCAGCAGAACACGGCCAGTGCCGAGGAATCGGCCAGTGCGGCCAACGAAATGTCGGCGATGGCCTCGAACTTGCAAAAGCTCGTCGCCCAGTTCAAGCTGCGGTAAGCCGAAAGGTCGACGACGGATCATCAACGCGGCCCGACATCGGGCCGCGATATTTGGACTATAAGACATTGCCGAGGGCGCACGCAAATTCTGTAGGCGTCTCGAAAGGGCAGGCCTTGCCAACAAAGCTTGATCGCACCCCCAATTTTCCAAAACCGGAAATTCGTCTTGACAAAATCCCGTTCCGGACCGATAATTAAGCAAGAGTTGATTTCAAAGTCTGTTTTACCGATTTTTAATCGGGTCAAACATATCACCTGTCTGTCAATGTAAAAAGCGACTTTTCTTCCGTTTCGTGCGATTGATCGAGGCCCGCCTGGGGACGATCGAATCGCTTTCTTTTCGCCGCGCTCTTTTTGCGCCGGTCTCATTACTGTTTTTTGGAAAATTTTCGAATCGGACGGCAGCCGGGAGTGTGAGCGACCGGTTGTGAACGCGGAAATAACCCCGTGCCGACGCTTGGGGCTCCTGTTTGCGGAATTCGGTTTTTTCGTAAAAAACAGTCAATGTCCGGCTTTCAGACACCATGTCAACTCTTCATATTTCGAACTTGTACTTCGCTTACGACGGCGGAGAAGACCTGTTTTCCGACGTTTCGCTGCAAATCGAGACCCGTTGGAAACTCGGCTTGATCGGCCGCAACGGCCGCGGCAAAACGACATTCCTCCAACTGTTGCTCGGGTTGCACGAATATTCGGGCAGGATCGACCTACCGGTTCCGCTCGAATATTTTCCGTATCCCGTTCGGGACGAATCGCGAACGACGCTCGAAATCGTCGAAGAGATCGCCGATTTCGAACCTTGGCAATTGGAACGGGAACTGTCCTTGCTTGAGGTTTCCGAAGACGTTTTGGAGCGGCCCTTCGAGACCTTGAGCGGCGGCGAACGGACGAAAGTGTTGCTCGCCGCGCTCTTTTTGAACGAGGATCGTTTCCTGCTGATCGATGAACCGACGAACCATCTCGATCTCGAAGCACGGAAAATCGTCGGCAATTATTTGAGTAAAAAATCGGGCTTTATCCTCGTCTCGCACGACCGGATGCTGCTCGACCGTTGCGTCGATCACATCCTCTCGATCAACCGTTCCGACATCGAATTGGTGCAGGGAAATTTTTCGAGTTGGCGGCAAAACCAGGACTATCGGGAAAAATTCGAAGACGCTGAAAACCAACGCTTGCGGAAAGACATCCGGCGGCTCAAGGACTCGGCCCGGCAATCGGCCGATTGGTCGGGTTCCGCCGAAAAGGAGAAATACGGCAACGGCCCGGTCGACCGTGGTTTTCTCGGCCGCAAGGCGGGCAAGATGATGCAGCGGGCCAAATCGACCGAAGGGCGGCGTCAAAAAGAGATCGAGGAAAAAACGCGGCTGTTCAAAAACACGGAAATCGAAGATCGGTTATCGATCGACCCGATCGAGTTTCATTCGTCCCGGCTTCTCGATTGGGAAGGCGTTGCGATCCAATATGGGGAAAAACCGTTGTTCGAAAACCTTTCCTTTTCGGTCGAGTCCGGCGATCGGATCGCCCTTTGCGGTCGCAACGGCTGCGGCAAATCGAGCCTGCTCAAACGAATCGCCGGAGAAGACGTCCCGTGCTTGGGCCGCTGTCGCGTGCCGCCCGGTTTGAAAATTTCTTATTTGCCCCAGGACGCTTCGTTTCTTCGGGGCGGAATGCGGGAATTTGTCGAAGAACGCCGGATCGACGAGAGCCTGTTCAAGGCGATCCTGCACAAAATGGGTTTCGCACAGAGCGACTATGAAACCGATTTGTCCGATTTCAGCGCCGGACAGAAGAAAAAGACGTTGCTCGCCGCGAGCCTGTGCGAGCGGGCTCACCTTTATCTTTGGGACGAGCCGTTGAATTATATCGACGTGATTTCGAGGATCCAGATTGAGAACCTGATCCTTCAAAACCGTCCGACGCTGATTTTCGTCGAACACGACGGCAGCTTTCTCGATACGATCGCGACGAAACGGATCATGCTGTAGTGCCGTTTAGCCGGTACTCCGCGGCCGCCGCCGGGACCAAAATCCCGGCGGGCGGCTCTCACGGAATCGCAATTACTTTTTCAGCAACCAGACTTCGGCCAATCGCGATTTTTGTCGCCAATTGAGATGCCCTTCGTCGGTCGGACGAATCCAGGTGATCTCGATTTTCCGTTCGGCGAGAAACTTCTTGTCGATCGGGAAATCGACGAACCCGCCGACTTCGATCCGTTCCTTGTTGAGCGGTTCGACGGCTTCGCCGTTGATCTTGATCCGCAAGGTTCCCAATCCCGAAGCCCGGAAAACGTAAGTTCCTTCCGGGTCAAGCCCTTCGTACACGACCGCTTCCGGCCAATCGAGCGTAACCTGTTGCGACAAACGGTACCGGCAGAGCCCTTCGTTCAACCACCATTGCAGCGGAACCGTAACCTCGTCTTCTCCCGGCTTCGTATAAACAAATTCGCAATGCCGGACGTGATCCGATTTCGCCGGGTTGCCGACATCATCGTAATAACCGCCCGGTCCCGGACTTTCCCAGAACGCGATCTGTTTCAGCTTTTCGCACTTCTCCTGCTCGGAGCCCATTTGTTCGATTTTGGCGAATTCGTCTTCGAGCCAAAACCGGTTGTTGAGCGGCAGGTCGATAAAATCGAGCGACGCCCCCCGCTCCGCCCCGCTCGCCCCGTATTTCGGGACGCTCGATTGCATTTGAATCGATTTGAACAGATCGTCGTACAATTTAATGATCCGCTCTCGCAACACGGGCGATGTCTTCTTCTCGTCGTTCTTCTTGAGAATCGCGAGCGCCGATTCGATCGCCGCCTTGCTCCCCAGGTCGTCGCACTGGGCGAGAACCGCGTTGACCTCGTTTTCTAACGCCGTATCGGCAATCAACTTTTCGCGGAGGTAGGCATCGTAATAGGCACGGACCAAACACATTTGGAAACGCCAGTTTTTCAAAAGCTCGGGATACTGCCGCTCCATTTTTTGCCAAAGCGTCAACGTCCCCGCGACGGAAGCGTTGTCGATCAAGGGGCCTCGCCAATTCTTTTCAAGAGCGAGGATACCATCGGCCGCCGCTTCGCCGACCTCGGAATTGAAGAACAGCCGGGCATAATCGATCATGACCTGTCGGACCGGTTTTTCCGGGCAAAAGGCGAGCTCGCTCCAAAGCCCCTTGTTAACGTCGTCGCCGACGCCGTCCGAATAGGAAATAAAACCGTCGGAATAAGAAGCGAACCAATTGTGAATGTAAGCGTATTGCACCGGCCGCGGATTGATCGCTTCCCGACCCAAGGTCATGGCGAAGGCCATATCCCACCACGGAACCTGGTATTGACAGATTTTATTATGGCAAATGTCCGGATACAACCGGAGCGGGTATTTTTTCGGGAGGTGATTGCGTTCGATCCCGATCGGGGCGCTCGAAGGGCCGTTGACCAACCCGCCGAACCAATCCGGGGATTCCTCGTTGAGGTACTTGTAAACGAATTCGTGACCGGCGCGGGAAAAACCCTGGTTCGACAACCAAACCTTGGCCTTGGGGTGATATTTTTGCAACAAGACGGCGGTCTCTTTCATAAACGGGAGGACCAGTTCCGGCGGGTTGTCCCCCGGGTCGCCGCCCGGGAAGAAAACGGCGTCCAATCGCGGGACCGATTTGTAGAAATCCTCGTGCAATTTCAACTCCGCCGCCCTTTTGTCCGCTTCGTTCAAATCGAAGGTGATCGGCGTCCAAACCCAGTAATCGAGGTGATACTTGTCGCAAATTTTGCTTTGCAGCACGTTGTTTTCCTGCCGCGTCATTTTGAAGAGCGGCTCAGCCCGTTCGTCTTGGAAAGGAATCCCTTCGATCGCGTTGCTGCCCAAAAGCGCGAGATCGCGAAAATACTGGTCGAATTGCTCGGCGGTCCAAGCGTCCCAGGCATGGGCGGCCGCCCTGTATCCGATTTGATGCCCTCGAATCGGGTAGGTCGGGGCCAGGGCGATATCCAACGTCGGATCAACGGAGAGTTTGCGTTTGCCCCAGTCGGCGCTTTTCAGGAATTCCCCAACGCCGAACAGCAGGCCGCGGGCATCGGCACCGATGATCCAAACGAGAGGCTGCTGTTTTTCGCCCTTTTGGACGAAGACACGATATCCTTCGGCCTTGTTTTCCGGAGCGTCCGCGGCGGAGCGAACCGGAATCGCTTGTCCCCATTCCGGGATTTCGCGGCACGAGCTCAAGATGATTTGCGGTCGGGCGGCGTTCCATTTTTCGGATTTGGCGAGCGTCAAGCCGGTACGTGCGGCAAGTTCTTCGACCAAAACTGTCGCGGAAATCGCATCGCCGGGGGCGGTTTTTTCCGGCGAGATGAGAACGACCGCCTTGCTCAGGTCGATCGGCGCCGCGGCCTGGGCGGTCGCCGCGACGAAAAGCAGCGGGCAAAGACCGATCGCGATCAGTAACATCTTTCTTGACAGCGCATGTTTCATGTTCGGGGTTCCTAAAAAAGGTTGATAAAGTGTAAAAGCAATGGTATTATACCGTAGCCGGTCGCAAACTGTACGCGTCCAAGGCTGTAGGCTGTAGGATCGAAAGTCCGAGTGTTTACCATCGAGCAGGTTGAACCATCATACCGTTTTGGAGAGGATGGCGAAACCGGTTGAATGCAATAACCTCTCTCTTTGATTTTTCGATGCAAAAAATCTTCAAAAGGATATCCGGCAATCAATGACCTATTGACGAGCGAACACGCCGTATTGTTACTCGAATCGGCAAAGAAATGATTGAAACAAGTTCGAAAACAGAAAACATCGAACGATACGAACCGTGCGGCTCATACCGACGGTCACGCTTTTTGTAATCGGCCCCCAAAACCGTAAAATGAAAAAATCTTCCGCTTCCAAGCAACGTTCGATCGAAGAGCCGGTTTCCCGCGATGCCCTCGAAGAGCAGGTTCGCGAACGGACCCGGGAGCTCGAACGGGCGAACGAAGAACTCAAAAGCGAAATCACCGCCCGGGCCGCCGTTGAAAAGGAATTACGGCGCGAAGAAACGCGGCTCAGCGTCCTTTTGAAGTTATACCAAATGCTGCATTCGGGCGAAGAGGAAATCATCGATTTCACTCTTCAATCCGTTGCCCAATTGACGGAAAGTACGATGTCGTATTTCCTGTCGATCAAAAACGACGAGACCGCCATTTTTCGGAGTTGGTTCGGCCGAACCTGTCAGAATTGCAATTCGGATCCGGGCAAGGGACATTGCCGCGTCGAATCCGAAATCCTGTTCGAATGTCTCCGAACCCGTCGGCCCGTCATTCAAAACGATTTAGCGGGCCTGCCGCGAACCTCGCGTCTTCCGCAGGGGCACGTGCCAATTCATTCCCATATGAATATTCCCGTTTTGGACGGCGAAACGGTCGTCGCGATCATCGGCGTCGCCAACAAACCGGAACATTACGGAACACAGGACGCTCACCAATTGGAACTGTTAGCCCAGGGGATGTGGTCCCTGCTCCAACGAAAGCGGGCCGAGTCGGAAATGCACAAAGCCCAAATCGACGCGGAGCGGGCCAACAGCGCGAAAAGCGAATTTCTCGCCCACATGTCGCACGAAATCCGGACCCCGCTCAACGGTGTGCTCGGATTGACGGAACTGCTTTCCAATACCACTCTTTCCGGGAAACAGCGGGAATACGTTCAATTAATTCGCTCGTCCGGGAAATCACTCCTTTCCCTCATCAACGATATCCTCGATTTTTCGAAAATCGAAACGGGGAAAATGGAGCTGGAAGAAACCGAATTCGACTTTCATGCGCTGGTCGAATCGGTACTCGGCATTCTCGCCGCCCGGGCAGCCGATAAGGGATTGGAGCTGTGCCTTTTCGTCGACCCGAACGTCCCCTCGATCGTTCGCGGGGATTTGGTCCGGCTCCGGCAGATATTCCTTAACCTCGTCTCCAACGCGATCAAGTTTACGGAAACGGGGGGCGTCCGCATTCGGATCAACGTTCTCGATTTGGATGAAACAAGCGTCTTCCTGCATTGCAGCATCGTCGATACGGGAATCGGGATTACGGAAGACGCGATGGGCCGGCTGTTCAAATCCTTTTCGCAGGGGGACGCTTCGAGCATCCGGAAATTCGGCGGCACCGGCCTGGGGCTTGTTATTTCCCAACGGTTGGTGCATTTGATGCGAGGCTCGATCGGGGCCGAAAGCACGCTCGGGGCCGGTTCGACGTTCTGGTTTACCTTACCGTTTCTTTTGCCGGAAAAACGGTCGCACTCCCGGCTGCGCCCGGCCCCGCTCTTTTCGCGGTTTTCCAAGGAGAAAAACGCCCGGTTTTC
>JAVBQI010000100.1:0-17821 GCA_031549145.1 Thermoguttaceae bacterium
AAGACGATCTTCGGTCCGACCCTGAAAAATCGGAACGAAGAAAGTCAAAAGACCGAAGCCAGATTGAGATGCAAAATTTTGAATCACTTTACAAGACTCGGTTTGCCAAAATTTGTTTGGGAATAATTGAGAAACAAGACCCAAGAGGATTGCAAAGTCGTTTTTAAAGCGCGCGGAGCCGCGGAGGACGCAGAGAAATATTATGAAAATTTAAAAATAGATAAAACAGGCAAGAATATGGCGAGAAATTCATATTAAAAACTCCGCGTTCTCAGCGTCTCCGCGCGAAATTTTTGACTTTGCAATCGTCCTGTATGGTTATACTACGGAGTTCCCAATAAAAAATGAACTGATTTCCGTCATCCCCGCGCAGGCGGGGATCCAGAGATCACGGTTTCCCTCTGGCCCCCCGCCTGCGCGGGGGTGACGAAGGAGCGCGGGGGTGACGACTTCATTCCAAAATCAGGGGCAAATTTTTTCTGGAACTCAAAAATGAACACTTTCCCCCATCCCATAACCTTTTTCGGAGAAATCATCTTATGAAACGAATGCTATTATCGGTCGGAACAATCCTCCTTTTGACCGTCGGCTCGCTTTATGCCCAAAACGTCGCGACCACTCCGGCCGATAAGGCCGACGAATGGTGGGTTAAACGACATGCCGCCAACGTCGAACAGATGCAAAAAGGGGATATCGAACTGCTGATGATCGGCGATTCGATCACCCACGGTTGGGAAGGGGCCGGGAAAAAAACCTGGGACATGTATTACGCCGCCCGCAAGCCGATCAACCTCGGTTTCAGCGGCGACCGGACCGAGAATGTCCTTTGGCGGCTCGATCACCTGCCGCTCGAAAAAATCACGCCGAAGGCGGCCGTGCTCATGATCGGCACGAACAACGTCGGACACGGCAGTTCCAACCCGCGCGAGGCCGCCGAAGGGATCAAGGCGATCGTCGAGCGGCTGAAAAAAGCGTACCCGGAAATCAAAATTCTCATCCTGAACGTTTTTCCCCGCGACGAAAAGCCGGACGGGGGGCTGCGTAAAAAGGTCGATGAAATCAACTCCTACCTGCCGGAACTCCTGCAAGGGGAAAAGAACGTAACCTTGCTCGACATCAACGCGAAATTTTTGGAAAAAGACGGCACGCTTCCCAAGGAGATCATGCCTGACTTCCTGCACCCGCAGGAAAAAGGGTACGGCATCTGGGCTCGCGCGGTCGAGCCGAAGCTCATCGAACTGCTCGGCGAAGAGAATCCGGCGACGAAGCCGGCTGAAAAGTTGAGCCAACAGTGGTGGGCCGACCGACAGGCGGCGAATATCGCGCAAATGGAAAAGGGGGACATCGGCATCCTGATGATCGGCGATTCGATTACCCACGGCTGGGAATCGCAAAAAGAACTTTGGGACGCGACTTTCGGGCCGTACAAGCCGATCAACCTTGGCTTCGGCGGCGACCAGACGCAACACGTCCTTTGGCGGCTGGACCATTTGCCGCTTGACAAAATCTCACCGAAAGGGGCGATGATCATGATCGGGACGAATAACACCGGCAACCCGAAGAACACGCCTTACGAAATCGCGCTCGGGATCAAGGCGATCGTCGAAAAGCTGCAAGCGAAGTACCCGGACATCAAAATTGCCGTGCTCGACGTGTTCCCGCGAAGTGAAAAGCCGAACGATCCGTTGCGGCTGAAGGTCGATGAGATCAACGCCAACCTGCCGGATCTGCTCAAAGGAATGAAGAACGTTCACTTGATCGACATCAACGCGAAGTTCCTGGACGAAAAGAAGGAATTGTCGAAAAACATCATGCCCGATTACCTGCATCCGAACGACATCGGCTACAAAATCTGGGCCGAGGCCGTCGAGCCGCTGCTCCAGTACGCAAAGTAGAGCGGCACGGACGCGATATCAAAGAGCCGCGTGCTATGTACGCGGGGGGAAGAGCACCATCCGCTCCCCCCCCCGCGTACACAGTACGCGGCTCGTAATGCGTAATGTGCGTCCGTGATCCTTAATCGAGAAACTTTCCCTCGGCCAAACGCTGGGGGACGTATTCCTCGGTCACGTAACTGATGTCGCGGGAAACGAGTGCTTCGACCTCCAGCTTGAAGCCGTTGTCCAACATCGTTTGGATCTCTTTTTGCCAAGCCTTTTTGTGGGCGAACCAGGGGTATTCGGCAATCTGCTTGGCCCTTTTGCGGTCGGCGTCGTTCAGGTTGATCCTGACGCTGTTCGAAAGGCCGCAGCGGACGAAATCCTCGCTCCGGAGGCCGAGAAACTTTGCGTTCGGTATCGCCATTCGCTGGGATTCGAATGCGAGGTTGATCGAGCCTTGCTTGATCACGCTGTAAATGTAGTACCCCCACGGATCGTTATCCAAAAGGCAATAGACCGGCAGTTGCAATTCGTTGTGCAGTCGGTGCAAAAGCCGCCGGACGCCGCGCGAAGGCTGCCCGCCGCCGTGCGTCAGGATGCAGTTGTGCGTCTTCCAGAATTTGTCTTCGTTGAAACGCTGCCAAACGGTTCCCTTTTCGACATGCAGGACGAACTTCGCGTTGCATTTGCGGAACTGAATCACGTCCTGCTCGACGATCGAAGGAATGCCGTACCCGCCGCTCCCCATCCGCGAACAGTCGATCTCGTCCCCCTTGTCGGCGATCGTGATGTTGCCGACCATGTTTCCCTTGTTTTCGGCGGCGAGATGCAGTTCTTCCCGGAGCGAACCGAGGATCACCTCGATATCTTCGATGATCGTATCGCATTCGGACTGTTCGTCGAACGTCTCTTCCTTGATCCCGGCGATCGACCCTTTGAGCATGTAGTACAGTCCCCGGATGCTGTTGGTTTTACCTTCGCTGATCAGCTGTTTCGTCCCGCTCGCGACAAGCATCGTTTGCATGAAACTTTTTGCCTGCGAGAGGTTGAACAGCTGCCGCTGGGAGGTTTTGCTCCCCATCTCGATGATCTTTTTGCGTTCGTTGAACGAAACATTCGAAAGCGCCCGCATCGGGATGTTGACGAGCGGCTCCCGTTTGCGCGTCGCCTGTTTCGCAACACTGTCGGCCAGTTTCAAAATGCGCTCGAGCGTGTTTTTATCCCGTGCGGTGAGCTTGACCGGAGGGCGTTTCGTGGGAGTGAGAACGGCAGCGGCAGGTTGTTTCTTGGGCATTGAATGTCAAATGAATGGAACGGAAAATGAAAAAAGGAATGTTTTATTGAGCTTCAGAAAGAATTTCGAACAACACGATCAGAGCCGCGACCGTAAGGGAGCGGTTTGGCCGGGGCAACCGCTTCCTTACGGTTGCGGCTCTGATTCGGTTTTTTACCTGAAGCCTTGTACCGTTATTCGCCCAGCTCGCGGAGCCAAATCCGGATTTCGTTGTCGTACTCGCTTGCCAAATCGATTTTAACGAGCTGCCGCTGAAACTCGGCGGCGCCGCCTTTGAAAAGATCGGCCGCTTCCGCGCTCGGATAACGGCGGTTCGGGTCCGGGGCGATCAGGTTACGGCAAATGGTCATCAGCTGTTCGCTCGAAACCACCTCCCGGGGCAGGACGTTGGAAAGGTTCTGCGCCAAAAATCGTTTCGATTCCAACAGGTCTTTCAAACCGGCGCGGGCATCGAAAGGGGCGGCTCCGGAAAGCATTTCGATCAAGACGTAACCGAGGGAGGCCAAGTCCGATTGCGGGGTGATATTCCCCCCCTCCAAAACTTCCGGCGCGGCATAACTCGGCGTGCAAGTCCGCTTGGTCGGGGGCGCGTCCGTTTCGAAAGCCGAACCGATGTCGACGATTTTCGCGTGCCCCGTCTTTTTCAGCATGATATTCGCCGGTTTGACGTCGCCGTGCACGACCCCGTGTCGATGCAGGGCGGCCAGGGCTCCGAGACATTCCCGGATGATCGCGATTGCGATTCCCGGTTTCAGCCGCGAGTGTGTCGCCCCGTCGGTAATCACCACTTCGCGAATGCGGGCATAACGTTCGTAAGACGTGTTCTTTTTGATCCGCTCCAGCATTTCCGGCCGCAAAAGCTGGCTCAAATCGTATCCGTCGACCCATTCCATTTCCATCATCCGGATATTCTCGCAGGAAACCCAGTTGTGGACGTCGAGCAGGTTGTCGTGTTGGATCACGGAGACCTTGGCCGCGACCCGGGCCAACTGCGACATCGCTTCTCCGTACATGTAGTCGGTTTCGTACCGTTCTGGCGCGAACACCTTGACGGCGACCGGTAGGACGAATTCGTCGCTCCCCTTGCGCTGGCTTAGAAAAACGACCCCTTGACCGCCGCTTCCCAGCGGCCGCAAAAAGTCGAGACGCTCATCCCGCAACAGGCAGCGCTGTTCCAGGATTTCCTTGTAAGCGCTAAGAAGCATTTCGGAACATTGGGAAGAAGTTTTTCCTCCCCAGGTTCGGGTTACGTTACCTTCTTGAAAAAGCGTCGTTGACATGATGTTGAAAAAAGAGAATATATTGCAACCGGATTTCGGCGAATGATTGGCCTTTAGGAAAAACGGCGAACATCACAATCAGAGCCGCGACCGTAAGGGAGTGGTCGGCCCGATCAACCACTCCCTTACGGTCGCGGCTCCGATTTGATTTTCAACAATCCTGCTCGTCGATCCAAAGCGGCGTCTCGCCGTTGCGAAGGGGGAAGCCGAGCCGCTTTCCCTCCGCCGAAAGCCGGTTGATGAGCGGTTCGCTGTTCTTGCACCGTCGGACGTTTTCGAGGAAAAGCCGGTTGATCGCCTCGAATCGCCAAGCCGCCTGCCCGCCGACATGCGGGGTGATCAGCAGGTTCGGAGCGTCCCAAAGCGGATGCTCTTTCGGCAACGGCTCCGGATCGGTCACATCGACGACCGCCCCGCCCAAATGCCCGCTCTCAAGTGCCGCGATCAAATCGGCGGTTACGACAAGCGGTCCCCGGGCGACGTTCGCGAGCAAGGCGCCCCGCTTCATTTTTCCGAGCCGCCCGGCATCGAACAGGTGTCGGGTCGAACCATTCAGCGGCAGGCACAGCACGACCGTATCGGCTTCTCCGAGCAACGTGTCGAGCCGCTCCGGCCCCCAAAGCTCGGCGACATGCCCGGGCCGGTTTTCGGGAAACAGGTCGCACGCGAGAATCCGGACGCCGAACGCGGCGAGCACTTGGGCCAACCGCCGCCCGACGCCGCCGAAACCGACGATTCCGACCGTCGATCGGGTCAGATCCCGGGTCGGGAGCCGGACAAATCTCCTATAACCGTTCCATTCTAACGTATTTTTTTCCGGTTGACTATGAAAAAACGCACCTTTTTCGTCGAATTGATCGGAAAAAAACGCGGGAAGATTTCGCGTCCAGGCGAGAACCAGCGCGAGAGTATGCTCGGCAACCTGATCGGCGAGCGCACCCGAAGCGGTCGTAATGATCGGGGCGTCTTCCGGGGCCGCGATCACGGAGGGAACGAGGCACCAGTCCATACCGGCGGCCGAAGACTGAATCCAACGGAGCCGCCCTCGTCGAACGATCTCATCCCAATCGACGGGCACCTTCGCGTGCCCGCAAAAATAATCGGCTTCGAGCAGGGCAGCGGCGATCTCGCTTTGCCCGACGTTGACGACCTCGACCTCGGGCCAGCCAACGCGAATCTCATCGATCAGGTATTGATCGACCGGCCCTTGTTTGTAGCAAACGACGAGTTTTTCCCGGGACATGAGTGCCTCCTGCACAAAAGCGGAACGAAGTTGTCAAAAGAGCGCAATCTCGGGATAGACCACATACGCAGCGCGATTCTCAAACACGCCGCTTGCATCGTCACCTCCGGGCATGTTCGGAGATGATCGGATATTGGTGGTCCAAGGATGATTGGATATCGTCCGGGGATTACGCTGTGCTACATCCCCGGCTCCTTTTAAGAGATTATTCCGCGGCGGCCGCTTTCGCGCGTTTGCCTTTGTTGCCGCGACGTTCTTTTTTGACCTTCGTCTCGTCGATCTTGCGTTCGACGCGGCGTTCTTTCAAGCGAACCGCCTTGCCGACCCGATCACGCAGGAAGTACAGTTTCGCGCGACGCACGACGGCGCTGCGAACGACCTCGATCTTCGCGATTCGTGGGGAATGGACCGGAAACTTCCGCTCGACGCCTTCTCCGGCGACGATTCTCCGGACGGTAAACATTTCCCGGGTCCCGCCGCCGCTCCGGCCGATCACGACACCGTTGAAAATTTGAATCCGCTCTTTGTCCCCTTCCAGAATGCGGCAGTGCACGTTGACCGTATCCCCGATCTCGAACGGCGAAACTTCCACCTTCTTGCTCTTGCTCTCGACCAGGTCCATGATTTTTTGCGACATGTTCTTCCTCTATCTTACTCGTAATAAAAAATTATGAATTAAGAATTATGAATTAAGAATGAAAAATAGTTTTTATCAAGAGAATTCTGCAACGACAAAAATAAATTCTTAATTCTTAATTCTTCATTCTTCATTTGCCAAAAGTTCCGGACGTCGTTCTTCCGTCCTGCGCCGGGATTCCTGCTCCCGATATTTCGCGATTTCCCCATGATTGCCGTTGAGCAAAATCTCAGGCACTTCCAATCCCCGGTATTCCCGAGGCCGGGTATACTGCGGAAACTCCAGCAACCGGTTCCCTTGGGAAAAGGAGTCGAACCGGTTGGAATCCTCATCGCCGAGCGCTCCGGGTATCAACCGCATCACCGATTCGATGATCACCATCGCGGCGACCTCGCCGCCGTTGAGTACGTAATCGCCGATCGAAATCTCTTCCAGTCTCAGGATTTGCGAAACCCGTTCGTCGAACCCTTCGTACCGGCCGCACAAAAGGATGATTCGTTCTTCCCGCGACAGCTCTTCGACCAGCGGCTGGTCCAAAACCCGCCCTTGCGGCGTCAACATCACCAATCGGCCCGGCTCGGCTTCCCGGGCGCGAATTTCTTCGACGCACGGAACGACACGGTCGACCTTGAGCACCATTCCCGGCCCGCCGCCGAACGGGCGGTCGTCAACCGTATTGTGCCGATCCTCGGCCCAGTCCCGGATGTTGTGCAACCGCACTTCCAAAAGGTTTCGCTCGATCGCGTTCTTCAAAACGCTTTCCGAAAGAAACCCCTCGAATATGCCGGGAAACAGGGTCAAAACGTCGAATTTCATAAATTAAGAATTAAGAATTATGAATTAACAATGAAGAAAGGGGATTGCTGCAATCTCGTTATAGGATCGGCCCATTCCCAGCATTCTTAATCATTAATTTTTAATTCTTAATTTTTAAATCCTTATTCCGTGGCCTCGGGAGCCGGTTCCGCGACCGGGGCGGGGTCAGCAGCCGGAGCGACTGCCGCCGGTTCGGCTTCGACCTTTTCCGGCTTTTGTTTTTTCGGACGCGGGGTCGAAGTCGGAATCTCGCTGACCGTGAGGCGCCGGCGTTTTTGCGACAACCGCTCCAGAGCCGCCTTCTGCAACTCCAAATGCGTTCCGTTCAAGCCGTACTTTTTGATCAGCACGGAAGCGTTCTCCGAGGGAGAAGCCCCGACGCCGAGCCAATACGCGATCCGCTCACCGTTGAGAATCGCTCTCGCATCGGTTTCGGGAACCAACGGATCGTAAATTCCGAGTTCTTCCAAAACCCGACCGTCGCGCGGCGCCCGACCGTCCATTACACATAAGCGGAAAAACGGACGATGTTTCCGACCCATCATTTTCAATCGAATTCGTACTGCCACTTTTTTTACACCTCAGCATTAAAAAATTAAGAATTAATTAGAAAATTTATTTTCTCTTCTCTCTTTCGCGTTTCCGCTTTTCCTTTTCGCGATCTTTTTTTGCGGCCGCCTTTTCTTTCGCCGTCAACCGCTTGCCGGTCCCGACCTTCTGCGTTTGCATCGTCCCGTAGGGATTTTGTTGCACATTTTGGGTCAACCCTTGCATCGCTTTCATTCGATCGCGAGTGCTCATCGACGACATCGATTTCATCATCTCGGCCATCGGCAAAAAGGTTTTCACCAATTCGCTGATCTGGTGCGGTTCGACCCCCGCTCCCGCCGCGATCCGCCGTCGACGGCTTTGATCGATCGCCTTCGGATTCCGCCGCTCTTCCAAGGTCATCGAATCGATGATCCCGCCGAACTTACGCATCTGGTCGTCGGCATCGACGTCCATTTCCCCCATCATTTTGCCGATTCCCCCCATCCCGGGAATGAAACTCAGCAATTTGCTGACGGAGCCGAGCCGTTTCAATTGGCTCATCTGCTTGCGAAAATCGTCGAGGGTAAACTCCCCCTTTTCCAACCGAGCCTGCGTTTTGGCCAGTTCTTCCTGGTCGAATTTCTGCTGGGCCTGCTCGATAAAGCTGAGCATGTCCCCCATTCCGAGGATTCGCCCCGCCATTCGATCGGGATGAAACTCTTCCAACGCGTCGAGCGTCTCGCCCGTGCCGATAAACTTGATCGGCACCCCGGTCACGTTTTTGACGGACAAGGCCGCTCCGCCGCGGGCATCGCCGTCGAGCTTCGTCAAAATCACGCCGTCGAGTTCGAGCGCCTCGTTAAACGCTTTCGCGCTGTTGACCGCGTCCTGCCCGGTCATCGAATCGACGACGAAATAAACTTGGTCCGGTTCCAGCCGTTTTTCGATCCGCGTCAGCTGGTCCATCAATTCCTGATCGACGTGCAACCGGCCGGCCGTATCGAGGATCAGGACCTCGATTCCCTGCTGTTTTGCGATTTGGGCCGCGTTTTGGCAAACGGCAACCGGATCTTTGCTCGCTTTGTCCGTATAAACGGCGATCCCGAGCGATTGCCCGAGCACTTCCAACTGGTCGATCGCCGCCGGCCGCTGCAAGTCGGCCGCGACCAGCATCGGCTTGACCCCGCGGTTGAGCAGCATTTTGCCCAGTTTGCCGCAGGTTGTCGTTTTTCCCGATCCCTGCAAACCGCAAAGCATCAAAATCGTAATCGGTCGCTTCAGGTGCAGCGAGTGATCGACGGGCCCCATCAAGCCGACCAGCTCTTCGTAGACGATCTTAACGAGCTGTTCCGTCGGATCGAGCCGCTTCATCACCGACTCGCCGAGGGCTTTCTCGCCCACCCTCTCCATGAAATTCTTGACCACGGAGAAGCTGACGTCGGCTTCAAGAAGCGATTGCCGCACGAGCTCAAGCCCCTCGCGCATATTCGATTCCGTCAATTTTCCCCGACCCCGGAGGGTCCGAATTGCGGAATTTAATCCTTCTTGAAGTGATTCAAACATAATGAAACAGACCAGGATACACAAAAAGGCCGGAAAACCAACGGGAGGGAATCGATATCATACCAAATCGGACCCGGTTTTGGCAATGAGGGGGGTGTTTTTTCGCTTGAAAAAAAAGGCAACCGTAGCCGGTAGGGGCAGTAGGCTTCGCCCTCGGTCAAGCCGCGGCCTCGTTGGGCCGCTACCGTACTAAAAGACGGGAAATTTAAACCGGCTTGAGTATAACTGGCTTCGAGAGGAAACCCGGGGATGTCGCGCAAATCAACATTTTCCGAAAAAAGAAAAAAATCAGGTTTTTTTTTCCATTTTTCGACGAGCCTCGGCATAATACGAAACGTAGAAATACCACTCAAGGCAACACGCTTCACTTTTCGATATGACTCACAAACAACAGCCCAAAGCGTCGGCGCCGGGTTGACTCCGCGTATCCATATCGGATAAACGGGCGATTCCGGCTGCCGCCCGACTCGAAACATTATTCTGAAGAACATTTTACGGCACTCACGTTTGTCGATTTTCGCATTTGAAAGCAAGCATCGTCTCTGAATGACATTTCGCCACAGAACAGATCGGCTGTGCAGCATTCGTTGTCGCTGTCTCGAACTGTAATTTTGAAACGCCGGGGATCGTCTTTCTTGTAATAAAACTGTTTTTGGCGACGAAATCAAAGTTTTTGATGTTTTTTGTCTTTTTTAGGTTGCCCGCGACATTTTTTTGCTTAGAATATGAAAGTTGAATTGATGTTTGAGTGTGATTATACCGTAGCCGGTATGGGCAGTAGGCTTCGCCCTCTGTCAAACTGCGGCCTCGTTGGGCCGTTGCCGTGCTGAAGACGGGAATTTTAAACCGGCTTGTGTATATCGTCGTCTTTGACCAAGCTTGTCCGAAGACACAACGTCTTGCGGCTTTTAATAATCCTTTGACGGAGTTAGGAATGACTCTTACCTATTATTTGCAATCTTGTCCGACATGCGGAAGGCGTTTGCAGATTCGAATCGAGTACATGGGACGTCGGGTCATCTGTTATCATTGTAGCGCCTCCTTTGTTGCCCAGGAACCTGATTCTGAGCCGACTGAAACATTGGCGGAAGAAGGATCGCTCTCCAAAAAACTCGAAAACAGCCCCCTTCGAGATCGAAAACATAAGTTCGAGACTTCATTTTCATAGTTGCCGGATAAGCTTGAACTGCAAAATCAATAAAAAAGAGCGAGCCCGAAAAGGTTTCGAGCTCGCTCTTTTTTATTGAAATGATCCGGCACTCACAAAGCGAATTGTCTGTTTTGAGCGGCGCAGACGCCGATGCTTAGTTTGTCGACATAGGTTGGCCGACCGAGCGTCTCCAAGCCTCTATTTTTTCCCTCTTTTGGAACGACCGGCCGGCTGTTCGGTGCCGGGGACCATCTTGAACGGCTCGATCTTAACCTGTTTTCTGACCGTTCCGCAGCGAATGCACTGGGCACAAATTCTCACGGTTTTGTTCGTCCCGTTGGCGGTCGTAATCTTTACCGATTGAAGATTCGGCAAAAAAGTCCGGCGGGAGATGCCGGTTACTTTCGTTCCGACGCCGCCCAAGTACTTCGCTTTTCCGCGTGTGGTGATATGGTTTCCGACTTTTCGACCTTTGCCGCAAATTTCACAAACTCTGGACATTGAAGGGGCTCCCCAATAATGATTTAAATATTTCTTAGAAGAATTTCAGCAATGAGTACGGGCTGTGAAATCTCGTTGTCGATATACCGTAGCCGGTAGGGGCGGGGACCTGCCGTCCAGGCAAAATGGGCTTCGCCCCCCCTGTCAAACCGCAGCCTCGTCGGGCCGCTGCCGTACTGAAGACAGAATTTCAAGCCGACTTGAGTATATCCAACCTTCGTCAAAACGAAAAAGTATAGACGAATTTTCGGCATCGGCAAGGGGTTGCGGGATTCGCGGGGCCGATTTTTTTTCGGGAATACGCCCTCTCAGGATCGACGAACAAGTGTCGCCGCGAGCCTCAATCGACATCTTTTTCGGGCGACCAGGAATCGATTTGCGTTCGGAAGGCTTCGGAAAGGATTTCCCGAATTTGGATTTTCGGCTTTCCCTTTCCCGAATCCTCCCGGTTTTCGCTGCGTACCAAAAACAGAACGGCGATTTTTTGGCGGTCGGCCAGCTTCAAGCCCTCTTCGATTCCGAGCACGAAAAGTCCGGTCGCGAGAGCATCGGCCCGGGCGCAGCTCGAATCGATCACCGACAGCGAGCCGAGCCGTTCCTTGCTTTGAATCGTTTGAATTTCCGTTCCCTCGGCAGGTCGACCGGTTCGGGGATCGATGATATGGGAAAAACGTACCCCTTTTTCGAGAATGAAATTGCGATAATCGCCGCTGGTTGCCATACTTTTCGAACCGAGATACACCAGTCGCTGAATGTCCGGCTCGCCCAGCCAATCGGGCTTCGGAATCTCGATCCCGATCAACCATTGTTTCCCGGGCGATTTTTCCCCTTTGGCCCTTGTTTCCCCACCGACTTCGATCAAATAGTTTTCCGCTTGACGGCTTTCCAGTTTTCGGGCGACTTGATCGACGGCGAAGCCTTTGGCAATCGCGGAAAGGTCGATTTCAAGGCTCCCGATATCCTTTTTCAAGGCCGGAGGGTCGGTTCGGACCTCCAGGTGTCGAAATCCGACGGAGGCCTTGATCCGGTCCAATTCCTCCTGGGCCGGAACCTCGAAGCGATCCCCCGTGGGATCGTCCGGGCCGAATCCCCAGCGGTTGACAAGCGGCCCAACGGTAATATCGAACGCCCCGTCGGTCAGCTCCGAGACTTCTTGGGCCAGTCGGACGACCTGGGCGGTTTCCGGAGAAACTTCGAACCAATCGGTCGATTCCGAAGCGTTGAATCGGGAAACTTCGGAGTCGGACCGGTAGGTCGACATGAGCCGGTTGATCTTTTCCAATTCCGCTTGGACCGTCTGTTGCAGTTCCGTTTTTTGCTCTTCTTTGGAGTCCGTAGTCGATTCCCAACCGCGGACTTTGACGCAATACGGAATCGGCCCCATCGTCGTACCGTTGCAGACCAGGATCGCATCCGAAGGGGCGTCGCCGACCGCATCCTTCAAACTCGCCCCGGGGCGGGAAACGGTAATCTTTTCTCCCGGCGGTTGCATCGCCCACCAAATCAAGCCGATGCTGAACACCACGATAACAAGATAACGGATCGTACCGAAAATTGAAAATTTTTTGGGCGTTTCTGATTCGGAAGACATGTCTTGAAAACCTGAAAATTTGGAAAAACAACGACCGGACGCAATGCAAAACGCGGGAACCGATTGTACGCCAAAAGGCGGGAAAATCAACCCGAGAGAAAAATTGACATCAAGGGATGCGAGGTTCAATGCTTTGCGCAAAGACGCGGCGGTCGTGTGCCAAAGCCGGAAAGGGCAGCGCATTGACGGTGTGTCGGGATTGAACGCCGACACACGTTGATACGCCGAGTATGGCCCTTTCCGGCTTTGATTTCGAAATAATTTTAAAATTCCGTATTGACATCGACCCTGTTTTGGATAATATTACCGATAGTAATAAAAAGGTTGCTTTTTTCTGAGACTTTTTTCTTGGGTGAAACGGTTCTTTCGGCTTTGTCTTTTGCCGTATTGGAGGGCCGTCTCTATTTGGGAACGAATCTTGATTCGAATTCTGGTTTGAAAGACAGGTTTCGTTCTTCGCCCGGCTTTTTTGGTGAAATGCCTTACAAGAAATAAGTTTTCTCTTCTCTCGACTCCGTAAGATCGGTGAGACCGCGGAATTTTGGTCTTTGCGAGGGGAGTGCGTGTTGTTCGTGAACTGAAGGAGTTTGTTCGGAACATCCGGTATATCACTTCAGACTGATACGTTCTCGTTTTTTGTCTTTGGTTTCGTACTTTGCAAAAAACCGTTGCCGCCCCCTATCGGCCCGGCAAGGTTTCCTTTTTTGTAACCGTCGAAACAGTTTCAGCGAATTGTTGCGCAGGCACAGGTTGTGCCGGTTTTGCAATAAGAAACCGTTTCCTGGTGCAAAATAAGAATAATTCGGTCATCCGTTTCGGTCGTTCCGAAAATCGGACTTTCTTTTCTAAAATCATTTCATAAGGTGTTTCATGGTCAAAAACAATTCTGGCGGAGGTACGGGCGAAAAACGTCGTTCTCGCGGCGGTCGTTCCAATCGCAATTCCAATCGATCCTCCTCTTCGTCCGGCTCTCGGGCGGCCGCCTCTAAAATCGGTGTCAAAAAAGGGGGCAAGCCGATCGGCTCTTATCCGATCGTCAGTGATCCCGGCGACCCGGATTCTTACTACAAGGTTTGCGGTGTTCTGGAAATGCACCCGAACGGGTACGGGTTCTTGAGGGACCCGAACAACGATTACACCCGGGTTTTGAGCGATCCGTTCGTCCCCGGAAACATGATCGAAAAATTCGGGTTTCGCGAAGGGGTTCTCATTACCGCGATGATCCAACCCGGCAAAAAAGACCAAGGCCCTCGCGTTCGGGACATTCTCGATGTCGACGGCATGCCGCCGGAAGAATATGTCAACGTCCCGGCCTTTGAAGACCGAATTCCGATCAACCCGGAATCGTGGTTGCGGCTCGAAACGGGCCGGGAACCGATGACGACCCGGGTCATGGACTTGCTCACCCCGCTCGGCAAAGGGCAGCGGGCGTTGATCGTCGCCCCGCCGCGATCCGGCAAGACCATTCTCTTGCACCACATTTCCCAGGCGGTCGTCGAAAATCACCCGGAAGTCAAGGTGATCGTCCTCCTGATCGACGAACGGCCCGAAGAGGTGACCGATTTCCGTCGGGCGGTCAACGCCGAGGTCGTCGCCAGTTCGCTCGACCGCGAAATCGAGTCGCACGTTCGCCTGGCCCAGTTGGTCGTCGAACGCTGCCGTCGGCTTGCCGAAATGGGCAAAGACGTCTTTTTGCTGCTTGATTCGATCACCCGGTTGGCGCGGGCGTTCAACAAATGGGTCGGCAACACCGGTCGGACGATGACCGGCGGCGTCGACATCAAGGCAATGGACATCCCGAAAAAGCTGTTCGCGACCGCCCGAATGTTCGAAGGCGGCGGCTCGCTCACGATCGTCGGGACGGCGCTCATTGAAACCGGCTCGCGAATGGACGACCTGATTTTCCAGGAATTCAAGGGGACCGGCAACATGGAACTGGTGCTCGACCGCAAGCTGGCCGAACGGCGGGTGTACCCGGCGATCGACATCGGGCAGTCGGGAACCCGGCGGGAAGAAAAGCTCCTGCCCCCCGAAGTGCTGAACGCCTCGATTTATTTGCGGCGGACGCTTTCGACGATCCATCCGGTCGAGGCCATGGAGCAGTTGACGCAGAAGCTCTCGAAATTCCAAACGAATTACGAGTTTATCAAGCTGATCAACGGCGCCCAAAGCCGTTACGACTGAGTACCGCGCCGGTACGAGCGGGACCTGCCGTCCAGGCGAAGCCTACCGCCCATACCGGCTACGGTATAACAAAACAACATTTTCAATCGTCCTTTTTTTAGGGAACTATATACTTGACTCCACAGTTCCTTTTTTTTCTCACAAGGCACAAAGATCACGAAGGAATTGAGAAATCCGAGTTGTCCTTGGTGCCCTTTGTGCCTTTGTGAGAAAGAATAGGACATCTGGGTAGGGATGTGGAGTTAAATATGTAATTCCCTTAAAAAACAGACAATGAAAACGTTCGATTTTTGTGCAATTGCATGGGTTATTTTGATACGAATCCTTTGCCAAGCGGCGCAGACGCCGGTGCTCACGAAATTGCATCGACGATCCGGTCCGCCCTTGCGGCGACGGCCGGGTCTTCGATCAGCTCCGGGGCATGGTGCGGCTTCGAGCGGGCGTCGATCACCAGCGAGCCGCGAACGCCCCAATGCTTTCGGTCCGTAAACGCTCCGATCCCGTCCAAATCGTTCGCCGGGTCGCTTTTCGTAAACGTGCACCAAAGGAAATCGCGAAACGTCGCTCGCGGGGCTTTGCGATCCAACAGCACGATCAGCGGAAAACGATTGATCGGATCGCCGGGGCCGAACGCCTCGACCAGTCTTTTCCGCTCGCTTTCCCCGGAAACCCGGTCCCGATAATCAGGGCCGACCAGCGTCAGAATGCCCGGAATCACTACTCGCGGGTCGAAAACCCCCTGCTCGGCGGCCCGGGCAAACGATTCGCCGAACGATTCGTCGAGCCGCTCGGGCAACTCCCGGATCGGCTTTCCGCAAACGGCGATCGCCAATTTCGAGCCGCGATGCAGTTCCCCGCCGGTATAATCGAGCGTGTCGGTGTTCGTTCGGGTCGTAAAGTGCAAGTCCATCGTCCCGTCGAAGCGGCTGAGAACGTGCATCAGGAACCGCTCCGTTTTTTCAACCGAAAGTCGCGGATCATCTTCCCTCGCCGCGAGAAAAAGATATTTCGCGAGCGAAAGCTGCCCGAACCCGAGAATCGCATGGGCGAGCGTGTGCAGTTCCGCTGAGCGGTTTTGCTCCTCCGGATCGTAAGGGTGATACCGCTCCGAGCCGATCGCCAAGAGCAGCGGGTGTACCCCGGCCTCATCGACGGCCCGAATTTCGCGGACGCCGGGAATCTTTTTAGGAACGGCCTCGCCTGTCAGTTCGTGTATAAATTTCCCGATCACCGAATCTTCCTGCGGTGGGCGGCCGACGACGGTCAACGGCCAAATCGCCCCGGTCCGATGATACACTTTTTCGACGCAGAAAATCGGAAACTCGTGCTGCAAGCTGTAATACCCGAGATGATCCCCGAACGGCCCCTCGGGCGCCGTCCGCTCCGGATCGAGATACCCGCAAATACAAAAATCCGCTTCAGAGTAGAGGGGAGAGGACAGGTTTTTAATGTTGGCTGAGGCCGGATTTTTTACATCGTTCTCAACTGTCCCACCATTCTTAATTTTCTCACTGTCCTCTGTCCTCTGTCCTCTAATCATAGAAATTCGGTGTCGCCCCAACATGCCGGCGAAGAGGAGTTCGCTCATGTTTTCGGGGAGCGGCATGATCGCGGCGAGCGACATCGCCGGGGCGCCGCCGACGAAAACGCTGACCCGAAGCGGCTGGTTGCGGGCAATCGCGGTCGCGTGATGCCCCGCGATGCCCCGGTGTATTTGGTAATGCAGTCCGGCTTCCGTATTGCGGCGGTATCGGTTGCCGGCAATCTGAACCCGGTACATGCCGAGATTGGAATGCAGCAGCCCGGGCCGGTCGGGGTTTTCGGTGTAAACCTGCGGCAGCGTGATAAACGGCCCACCGTCTTCGGGCCAGGTGATCAGTTGCGGCAGACGTTCGAGCACAGTTTCGTTTTGCAGGACCGGCCCGGTCCGGACCGTTTTCGGCCGCGCGTATCGAGCCGTGTTCAAGAGCGACCAGGAGGAGGCGATTGCCCGGAACGGCGTTCGCCAATTCCAGCGGTTTTCGGCAATCGCGGCAAGGCCGGCGAGCGGATCACCGCCCCAGCCGATCGCGGTTTTGAGCGGACCGATCGCCCCGCGAAAAATGTATTCGAGCCGTTCCGACGTTCCGAAGAGGTTGGAGACGACCGGAAAAGAGCAGGTGATTCTTTCGCCGAGCCGCTTTTCGCCGTTCTCCCCGAACGAGCAGGAAGAGTAAACATCGGCGAAATACAGGGCCGGGCCGCCGCGTTCGAAGACCCGGCGTTGGACGGCGGCGAGTTCGAGATAGGAATCAATCGGTTGTTCGATCCGGACCATCCGCCCGGTCGCGAGAAGATCGTTGACGCAATCTTGTAAATTTCGATACGGCATACTACGCGGGACCGGAGTCGAACACTTTAATTCGTCGATTTCTTCTTATTCCTGTCAGGGAATTTCGGCAGGAACGGGTTGCTGGTGTCTTCGTCCAGCCCTTCGATCGCCTCGTCCTCGCCGACCACGACCGGCAACCCTTCGGTTACTCCCTCGCCGAAAATTTCCGTAACGACGCCGTCGGTCGCCCCGACGGTTACCGTCAGCGGCTTGACGCGGCCGCCGAGACAGGCGATCCAAACGCGGCGACGCCCTTCTTCCTTATCCTCCACGGATTCCTCCCCGAGCAAGGCCCGGTCGACCGAAGGGTCGAGCTGCGTCGCATCGGGCGTCCAACGCAGCGCGACGTTGGGAACCAACAGCACATTGGGTTGCTTCTCGACCTCGAAATGGACGTTCGCCGTCAGATAGGGGAGCAATTTGCCGTCCGGATTATCGGTTGTAACGACGACGGTGTAGGTTACGACGTTTTGGTTCATCTGGGCGTTCATTCGAATTTGCGTCACTTCGCCGCGAAAAACATCTTCGTCGTGGGCATCGACGGTAAACCAGGCGGGCATATTGAGCCGAATTCGACCGATATCCGCTTCGTTGACCGAGGTCCAAACCTCCATTTTGCTGAGGTCCTTCGCGATCAGGAAAAGGCTCGGGGCGTTCAGTGCCGCGACGACGGTTTGGCCGATGTTGACCCGGCGTTCGATGATCGTCCCGCGAACGGGCGATTTGATCGTGCAGTAGCCGAGATTAATCTTGGCCGTGTTGAGCATCGCCTTGTTTTGA
>JAVBQI010000213.1:0-7918 GCA_031549145.1 Thermoguttaceae bacterium
ACCTCGACCCCGGCGTTGACGAGCGATTGAACGACGACGTCGGCGCCGTTCATGTTTTTCAACATCGGTTCGATCTTCGGGGCAGAGGCGGTTTTCTTCGGACGGGACACGATTGACTCCTTTTCGAGTTTGAGTAAAAACGGAAACAAAAATGTAAAACACCCCATTTTATGCCAAAAGGGAAAAATAAAAAGGGGACTGCCCTTCCGCGCATGATCGAAAACTATTTCGCAATTTGGGTTCAGCAAAATTGGGATTGCGTTGGAAAATCAGAGGGGTTATATTTGCTGCACGTTCTGGGACTGTAGCAAGAAAGTAGGCCCCGAAGGGGTATGATGTTGATAACCCCCGGTGTCAACCGGGGGTATGCGATGCACCAAAAATCCCATAGCCCCGAAGGGGCGTCACTTGTCGGTTTTGTTACGCCCCGCTGGGGCTATGTTTTTTTCGATACCGTTTCCCCCGGCTGACGCCGGGGGTTATCGACATGCCGTCCCTCCGGGACGAATGGTGAAAAGCTACTTTTATGCTACACTCACCACATTCTTACTGGATATTGGCATATGCAAATTCCTCTCGAACGATTTCTAAAATACCTCCAGGTCGAGCGAAACGCCTCGGAACTGACCCTCAAGAGTTACAAAGGGGATTTCGAGGCGATCATCGAATATCTGGGTGATGCCCGCGGCGGCCGGATTCCGGAACCGTCGGAGATCACGACCCTCGAACTGCGCGGTTACATCGCCGCGATGCATGAGGCCGGTTACGCTAAAACGACGATCTCCCGCCGGCTTGCCTCGCTGCGCAGCTTCTTCAAATTCGGGCTGCGCGAAGGTTGGGTCCGCGAGAATCCGGCCAAACCGCTTCGCAATCCGCGAACGGCCCGCACGCTCCCCTATTTTCTCTCGACGCGGGAAATCGAAACCCTGTTGGAAGCCCCGCCGCTCGCGGACGTTCTGGGCGTTCGGGACCGGGCGATTCTCGAAACGATGTATTCGGCCGGTGTTCGTGTCGCCGAACTCGTTGCAATGAACCTCGGCGATCTGAGCAAAAGCGAGGGAATCATCCGGGTCCGGGGCAAAGGGAAACGCGAACGTTTCGCACCGATCGGTTCCCACGCGAAAAAAGCGATCGAGCATTGGTTCCCGATCCGCGCGGAGCTTCTCGCGAAAAGAAGGAAAACGATCAAGGATTCGCCGGAGCAACCGATTTTTTTGAACCGGTTCGGGACACGATTGACGACCCGAAGCGTGGGCCGGATGTTGGAAAAATATCTGAAGATCACCGCGTTGGACAAGCGGACGACCCCTCACACGCTAAGACACAGTTTCGCGACGCACCTGTTGGACCGGGGGGCGGATATCCGAAGCGTCCAGGAATTGCTCGGTCACAAAAGTCTTGTAACGACACAAATCTATACGCATTTGACCACGGCCGGGCTCTTGGAAGTTTACGAGAAAGCTCACCCGAGAGCGAAATAACGCAACGGCCAAGCCGCGGAACTGTTCCTCTTTACAATTTCGGGATTGTCGCCGGTCTGTGGTTCGGCGATTGGGCCTTGATTTCCGCCGTCCGTGTTTTTTCCGGCGAGTATCGCAGCGGCTTCGGCGCCTCTGTTTTCGGCATTACGACTTTCGAGACCTCGGTTTTTGTTTTTTCCGAGATCGGTGATCGGACTTCGGTTTTTTCGGGCCGGAGTTCCGTCATTGCCAAATGCCTCTCCGCCGACGGTTTTTCCGCAGGCGTCGGAACCGTCGTTTCCGGCAAGGGGGATTCTGTTTTCGATTTCGCGAGAACCGAAGGAGCCGTCGTCTTTGGGAGTTCCGACTTGCTTAGCGGTTCTGGGATCGGTTTTTGAAAAATATCGCTTTCGACATACATTTCCCCGGTCATTTCCTCTTCCTGCAAGAGTTCCCGTTTCTGTTCTTGAACGGCGCTTTGCGGTGAGCCGAACCGGACGCCGTTCGTTTGTTTCGTCGAAAACGTTTTTTCCGGTGTCGGGGAATTCAATTCCGAAAGTTCGATAAGAACCGGCGTCCCGCGAAATTCGGATCGAACCGACCGCGTTTCGTGCGGGTTGGACGATTCCCAAAGGTCGATGTCCGCGTCTCGCGTCCCGGATTCCGTCGCCCGAACGACGGATTCGCTCTGCTCCGTTTCGAACTCATCTTCCGTCGCGACGATGATCGAACGAGCCTGCTTTCTCGCCGATCCCTCATCGTCGATTGCGGCTTTCGAAAGAGGATCGGCCTCGTTGAACGGGTCGGCCGATTCTTCCTTTTCGGTTTTGGAAGGCGTCGGGCTTTTTTCCGGGGCAACGGCTTTGTCCGATTCGCTTGGTTTTTCCGTCGAAAAGAGCGAATCCTCCTCCAACGTCGATTCGTCGACCGGGATGTCGTCCCAGGTCTGGTCGTTCAAAGAGATCGATTTTGGCGTTCGTTTTTTGACCGCGGCCGGTTCGACCGCGTTTGCTGTTTCCTCGTCTCCGGATTTCCAATCGGCGGTATAAAACGCTTTCGAATCGACTTCCGCCTCGGAAAGAAAACGGGCATGTACGTCGATCAACAGGTCGTCCTGGTCTTTCAAATCGGTGTGTACCTTGATGATCCGGGAAATTTGCTCCGCCTTGCCCTGATGCGAGTTCAAGGTTACGGCAATGATATGAATGTTGCTGAACTGTTCGGACGGCGAAAAACGGAATCGCGGGTCGCTCGAACTGACCTTTAAAACGTGAAACGACTGAGCCGCCCGGAGAACGAGGTATTTCGTAACCGTCTCGCCCGGGGAGATGGAACCGAATTGGAACGGCGAGGGTTTCGCGACCAGCGGGTCCATAACAACGCCGTTAACCGGCAGTTCGATCGCGTGAGCTGTCTTTTGCCCTTTGGAGTCGAGCACCCCTTCGTTGGTTATGAAGCGGAGACTGTCCCGAATGTAGCCGGGCGGAGCCTTCTCGCTGAGTGTAACCGTAATCTCGTAAGTCACTTCCCGGGAATTCCCTTCGGATTCGATCGGAACCGCCCGGGCGGAAATGTAACTGTTGTTCCGCTTGATTTCGAGGAGTCGCCAATCCGGATTGCCGGCATATTGGAGTTTGACGACCCGGGCAACGCTTTTTCCCTCGCGGACCGCCCCGAAATCGACCGTGCCCGGATTGAGGACGATGTCTTGCCGGATGTAGACGGACACCTCCAACTGAACGTAGGCCTCGGTTGGACGGTCGAACCTGACGGTGAGCGTCGCCGATCGCTTGCCGATATGTTGGCCCGTCGTATTGACCTTCGCGACGATTTCCCCGGTTTCGCCGCTTTTGATCGTCTGCTTGGTAAAAGACGGTTCGGTACAACTGCAGGAAGACGAAACCGAAGCGATATGAATGTCGCTTTTTTGGGTGTTTTTAAAGGCAAAGCGAAATTGGGAGTCGGATTGAAGCGGAACCTTGCCGAAATTATGACTCTTGATTTGGAACATATCTTCCGCCCAATTTTGTGCGGAGGCCGAGCCGGTCATTCCGAGAAAGACCAGGAATAAAATTATCGTAAGGCGTAATTTGTAAGACAAGGCTTTCAAAACTCGACTTAGCATCTCAAGAATCCCTATGAGCGGTTCCGAAATTCGTATGCGGTGCTCATCCCTTAAGAGTAGCGACCAACGGAAGCGAAGCACGGCACACAAGTTTTTAATTTGATCTAAAATTGTTCGAATGATTCCAACAGTCCGCAAAAGCGGCGCTGCTCTTCAAGTCTTTTTCGGGAAACCGGGAGCCAAAACTTACGCGAATAATCGGAAAAATTCGAAAATTCCTTTTATGTGTTAAAGTTTAACACTCAAATCGCCCGCAAAGTCGGGGTATTCTTTGCGTTTACGGCAATATGCCCAAATTGACATATTTTATGCGAGAATATCGCCCCTCCCAACACGAGCCGGGACCTGCGGTCCCGGGCACGTTCATAGCGGGTCACGTTTCTATTCGAGTAGACGCAGCCCGGGACCACAGGTCCCGGCTCGTATGCTTCCTTTCGTCAGATATTCCGCAGCATTCGGGCGGCGGCGAAGGTGTAAGAAACACCGGAATAGACGGTGATCAGGACCGTTCCCCAGACGGAAACGATCATGATGTAGCGAATCGCCGCGATTTCCGGGTATTGCAAAAAGAGGAAACAGGCGGGAACGGCGACGCATTGCAGGGCCATTTTCCATTTTCCGACCCATTTGGCCGAGAAGTCGCCGCCGCTTTTTTCGACGACCGCCCGCAACGAGGTGATGAGCAGTTCCCGGGCGATGATCACGACCCCCATCCAAACCTGCAAGCCGAAGCGAACGGCGGTCAATTCGGGAATCGCGACCAAATAAATGAAGCAGCCGCAAATCAGCAGTTTGTCCGCGAACGGGTCCATAATCCGGCCGAAAACCGAGACCAAATTGTATTTTCTCGCCCAATAGCCGTCGAGAAAATCGCTCAGCGCCGCCAGCAAAAAGAGGACGACGCAAGCGATGTAATGCTGAAACGGCAGCAGCACGAAAATCCCGATCGAGAAAACGACGCGGGACATGGTCAAAATGTTCGGTACGTTCATTGGCTATGCTCCCTGCTCTTTTTTGATTTGCCCGCCGATAATGACCGTGTGCGCCTGTCCGGTCAGTTCCCAGCCGAGATAGGGGGAATTCTTGCTCTTGGAATGCAGCGTTTCGGGCGAAACCGTCCATTTTTTTTCCGGGTCGATGATTACCACATCGGCGTCCGCCCCGATCCGCAGGGTCCCCTTGGTCGTTAGCCCGAGAATTTTGGCCGGATTGGTCGCCATTTTTTCGATCAACAGCGACCAATCGAAAAGGCCCGGAATAATGAATTTCGTGATCATCAACGGCAAAGCGGTCTCAAGACCGACGATTCCGAACGGGGCCTGGTCGAGTTCCCGCATCTTTTTTTCCGGGGCATGCGGGGCATGATCGGTCGCGATCGCATCGATCGTCCCATCGATGAGCGCTTCGAGACAGGCGTCGACATCCTCGGCGCTTCGCAACGGCGGGGCCATTTTGAAATTCGAATCGAACGAACGGAGAGCTTCGTCGGTCAACGTCAAATGATGGGGGGTAACTTCGGCGGTCACCTGAACGTTGCGCTGCTTGGCCCGACGGATCGATTGAACGGCCCCAATCGTCGAAACGTGCATCACATGCAGCCGCCCGCCGGTCGTTTCGGCCAAAGTGATGTCGCGCGAAACCATGACGTCTTCGGCCGCCGCCGGCATCCCGCGCAGCCCGAGTAAAAGCGAGACGTTCCCTTCGTGCATCACCCCGCCCTGGGTCAGCGATTTGACTTCGGGATGAGAAAAGACCGTTTTGTCGAACATCCGGCAGTATTCGAAAGCGTGCCGCATCAGTTTGGCGTCTTCGACGGACGATCCGTCGTCACTGCAGGCAACGGCACCGGCTTCGAAGAGCTGGCCGAGCTCGGCCAACTCCTTCCCTTCGCGGTTTTTGCTGACGCAACAGATCACGTAAACGTTGGACCGGCCGGCGCGAACGGCTTTTTGCCGAACGAGTTCGACGCTCGCCTGAGAATCGAGCGGCGGGGAGGTGTTCGGGCAACAGCAAATCGAAGTAAACCCGCCGCACAGGGCGGCGAGGGTCCCGGTTTCGATCGTTTCGTCCTCTTCCTGGCCCGGCTCGCGGAGATGAACGTGCAAGTCGATCAGCCCGGGAGCGACGATCATGCCGGCGGCGTCGATGATCCGGTCCCCTTCGCGCGGCGGGGAATCGTATTCGCAGATTCGGCCTTCTTCGATACGGATATTGAGGTTCTGGTCCAGTTTTTGGCTGGGATCGACAACACGGCCGTTTTGAATGTAAATGCCCATAAAAAGATGGTTTAGCGTTTGGACGAAATCTGTATTGAGTAAGTTTCACACATTTTAACCTCGCGAGAAAAAAAATAAAGACCGCGAAAGACGTCGGCCTTTTTTGCTAGAATAAAAATACTTTTCATTTCACATACCGCACAAAGAAACCAATAAAGGTTATTTCGAACACTCCCCACTCCCCACTCCCCACTCCCCACTCCCCACTCCCCCTCCCCACTTCCCACTTCCCACTTCCTCATGTCAATGGTTCCTACCGAGGCGATCATCCTCCGAACGGTCGATTTCAGCGAATCGAGCCTCGTTTTGACGCTGTATTCGCGGGATTTCGGCAAGATCAGCGCTTTGGCGAAAGGAGGCCGTCGGCTCAAGGGGCCGTTCGAGTCCTCGCTCGACCTGCTGGCCCGGGTTCGAACGGTGGTGCTCCGCAAAACCTCCGGGGCGCTCGATCTTTTGACGGAATCGAAACTGCTTTGGCGGTTTCGCCCCGATTCGGACAATCTCGCCGGGCTGTATGCCGGTTACGTTCTCGCCGAACTGATCAACGAATTGACCGAAGAGGGGGAACCCAACGTCCCGCTTTACGATTTGGCGGCCGCAACGCTCTCGGACTTCGCAAGCGGTTCGTTCGTGATGCGAACGCTGATCCGCTTCGAATGGTGTCTGCTCGAATTGCTTGGACTGCAACCGTCGCTCGACCGCTGCGTCGAATGCGGGGAAAAAATCGACCGTGAGCGGCAAAAGCGGATCACGTTCGGGCATCTTGACGGCGGCGTCCTTTGCGGGAATTGCCGCGAGGGGCACAGGCAGCTCGCGAGCGTCAGCGTCGAGGCGATTCGGATGCTGGAGCGGCTGATTCGACATTCCGCTTCCGTTGAAGCGGATTTCCGCGAACGGGCTTGGACCCGATTGCCGCTCGAAAAGTCGGTTTTGGGTGAAATTCGCGGGCTCACGAACCATTACATTTCGCAGCTGTTGGGGAAACAGCCGAAAATGCACGATTATCTCACGGAAATCGCCCGGCTGGATCACGAATGATTGCAGCCGAAAGCGGGGCAGGTCGGCTCGCGCCGACACCGGCGTCTGCGCCGCTCGGCTAAACGGCTGGTTGTGTTTTTTCGACGGGGCGGTATAATCGCCTATCGGTTTGAACATCTTATATTCCAGCCTTTTCTCGTACAATTGTACTCATTCTTATGGACAAGCTCAGCGACGAAAATTTCAAATTGGGGATTACTTTCGACGACGTTCTTTTGGAGCCGCGTTATAGCGAAATCGTCCCGTCCGAAGTCGATGTCAGCACCTCTCTCACCCGACGAATTCGGCTGACGATCCCCTTCCTCAGCTCGCCTATGGACACGGTTACGGAGCGGAATATGGCCGTTGCCCTCGCCCAAGAGGGAGGAATCGGAATCATACACAAGAATATGACTGTTGATTCCCAGGCTAAGGAGGTTGCCCAAGTTAAACGGACGGCCAACGGAATCATTACCGAACCGGCGTGTCTTTCGCCGGAAATGCAAACTTCCGAGGCCAAAAAAATTATGGACCAACAGAAGGTTTCGGGGGTCCCGATCGTCGAAAAAGATGGGCGGCTTTGCGGGATCATTACCCGCCGCGACCTTCGATTTCTCGAAGATTGGAGCGTTCCGGTCTCCGAAGTGATGACCGCCGGGCATCTTGTAACGGCAACCGGAAAAGTGTCGTTGGCACAGGCTGAGAAGATATTAATGGAAAAAAAAGTGGAGAAACTGCTCCTCGTAGACGAAAATAATAGACTGACAGGGCTCATTACGATTAAGGACATTGATATGCTCCGCCGCTATCCCAAAGCGTGTAAAGATGGGAAAGGTAGGCTGAGAGTCGGGGCCGCGGTCGGAGTTTTCGATTTCGAACGAATCGAGCGACTGATTGCCGAAGACGTCGATGTTTTGGTTGTCGACAGTGCTCACGGACATTCGTCCAACGTGATTGAAACGGTGCGCCAAATCAAGAAACGTTGGGACATCGACGTGATCGCGGGCAACATCGCGACGCCCGAAGGGGCGAAAGCCTTG
>JAVBQI010000198.1:0-4241 GCA_031549145.1 Thermoguttaceae bacterium
TGAAAGAGGTTTATCCTCTTTTGGCCGAGCATTACGACAATCCGAAAAGTGGTGTCTACACGCTCGTCAAGTGGATCGAACTCGGTTACGTCAAAGAGATTGGTGTCAAGCGGGTCAATAAACGAATCGTTCTGTTCGCCGACCGAACGGAGTGACACCGGATTCAAAGCGACAATCAGTCCGAGTTGCGGTCGGCGGCATGGCTGAGCATCTCATTGATCGGCAGTTCCGTCCCGCAGTCTATTGCCGAAACAGCATGTCGACAGCTTCTTTCTGATTGGACGGCTGAGGCGCGACCGCGCGTTCGGAAGCGGGCATGGCAGGAGAAGCGTCAAAATCGGCGGAATGCATACTCCGCTTGGGCGTCGGCGCAACGATCCGCTGCGGCCCGCGCATCGCCCAGTCGAAGGGCGTCTCGCCCGCCTTGTTCTCATCGTTGAGCGAGGCACCTTTTTCGAGCAATAATTCGACAAGCAGACGGCAGAACACGCGATGCCGACCACGCGCATCGTAGTTCAACGGAAAGTTGAAATCGCCCTTTTGCAGCACCGTACCGGGAGCGCCGACGGCATAATGCAGTAGCGTGTTGCCGTCTTTGTCGGCCGTTTTGACCGTCGCACCGGCTTCGATCAGTGTTTTGAACAGCTCGATCTTGCTTTGCGCGAGTTCCTTGATCGCTTCCTCCTTGAGGCCCGGCTTGTTTTCCCGGCCGTCGAGCAGGGCATAGAACAGCAGGTAGTTGAGCGGCGTCCAACCGTTTTTATCCTTGGCGTTCAGGTCGATTTTCGCGGCGACGAGCAGGTCGATCAATTTTTTGAAGGCGTCGAAGGATCGTCCGGGGCTTTCGTGCCCCTGCTGGATTTGCGAAAAGATCAGCGTTTCGAAAATCGAGCAATCGCTCTTGTCGCGGACGGCGAGGTCCGCGCGGGCGTCGACGAAAAGTTTGCAGAAACGATATTCGTCCGCTTCCGCGAGTTTTTCGTCCTCACCGGAGCTTTCGTCTTCTTCGTCGGCAGATTGCCCCGGTTCCTTCGGTCGCGGGTACGGATCGACGATGCTCTTTGCGGGCACGGACCAGGATGCTCTCGCGAAAAGGAGCGGCTTTTGCGTGGTAAGAAGCTCGTGCAAAACGGTTTTGCCTTTCGGATTGCGGACATTGAGGTCGATTTTCGCGTCGATCAACAGCTTGCAGATCGCTTCGTTATGGCCGAGTGCCGGGATGAAAATAGCCTGCGCCGCCCGAAAATCGACCAGTTTGAAATCGGGCTTCGCGCCGGATTCGAGCAGCAGCTTGCAAATGTCGACGTTTTCAACCGCACAGGCGACCTGAAGGGGCGTGTACGTGGCATTCGAGCCCAACTGCTGCGTCGGAACGTTGAGATCGGCCCCGCGTTTGATCAGGGCCTTGAGGATGTCGATGTTTTCGTTCAGGATCGCGAAGAAAACGGCCTGCTTGTTGCAGTTCCGTTTGGCCTTGAGCGCGTCGGGACCGAGCGATTCGATCAGGAGCAGGGCTGTTTCCGTTTCATTATTGAATACGGCGATGTCCAAGGGAGAACGGCTCTCGGAACGTTCGCCCGCGTTTGGCCCCGGTACGATATCCGCCTTGGCTCCGTGTTGCAGCAGGAGGGCGCACAATTCCTTTTGGCCGTTTGACGCCGCATAGTAGAGTTGAGTCAGTCCCTTGGCATCGACTTCGTTGACGTAGTAGGCGTTTTTCTCCAGCAGTTCTTTGCAAATCTCCAGATCCCCGGCAACGACGGCTTGCTCGAACAGCTTTTTGACCCCGGCGTAACCGTCTTTATAGACGAGTTCGGGCACGGCTTCTTTTTTCGGCGGCTTACTGTCCCCGTCCCCGAATTGGGCAAACAGTTGATTCACGCAGAAAAGCAAAGATGCAATGGCAACGGCGGCGGAAAATTGGCGGCGTCTCATGGTAAAAGCCCTCGGAAGGTGATGCGGTTGGCGAAGGTATCGATCAATATGATTGTAGAGTAGCATCGGCCCGTAATCAACCGGCTCGGGAAACCAGACCGATACCGTCTTTTCGCCCGGTTTCTTTCAACGGGACAAAACTTCAACGCTTTGAAGAAGCGATTGCCGATACGTCTTGCCGCCCATGACGAGGGCATCGACGGAAGCGAGAAATTCTTTGTAACCGTCGTCGTTTTCGAGATCGTCTTGCGAACCATGCTCGGTCAGCCAATCGATGTTGCCGTCCGGCTTGGCGATGAACCCGTCGAGGCTGATCGCGACGTACATGCTCAATTTTAGTGTACGGGTCATTTCAATTCCTTCTTGTAGCGAACGAGTTGTAGTATGTCTTTGATTTGCTTCTTCTTAGTGACTTTAACCGGCAAGGGAATCAACTTTCCTGTCGGCTGATTTTGGGCGAATTCCGCTTTGAGAGTTTCGTCAATCGGCAATTCCATGACGCCGGGTTTGGCTTTCTCCGTAAAATAAAAGCCGGTCTTGAAGTAGCCGTCCCACACGGAGAGCCAGAAAATCGTTTTCTTTTTGTAACAGACCTTGCCGAGCCACGCTTTGCCGTCGTTGTAGAACTTCCATTCGGGCGTCAAACCGAACTCGGAGTTCGTGATCATATCGATCAATTGTTCATAAACGGCGTAGCTTTTGCCGAGTGTTTTCGACAAGACTTCCGGCGTCGGGAATATATAGGGATCGTTGAGAAGTGGTTTTTCCATGATTTCAAAATCACTTGGCGTTAAGTGTTTTCGTACAAACGAAGGCTCCCATGCGGAACCTGTCGGCATCAAGCCGCTCGACGATTTCAAAGCCCGCCGATTCAAGGGCCGAAACGTATTCCGACTCGCTGAAAAGCGTAATCGTCTGCTCGTGCTTACACGAACGAACTTCCAAATTCCTGCCGATCAGATGGTGCATCTCGACGCGAACCTTGCCCTCGGCCAAACGTTGAATGACTTCCATGCGGCAAAAGCAGATACCATCGCGATTGTCCGCCGTCGAAAAAATTCCTTCCTGAAACGTTTCGCGGGTCGACCAAGGGGTGAGAATGAAAACGCCGCCGCTCTTCAAATGTTGATACGTTATTTTAACGGCGGCCTTCATCCGCTCGAAATTTTCGGCGAAACCGATGGAGCCATACAAGTTGACGGCGACATCGAACTGTCGTCCGAGATCGAAATCGCACATGTCGGCAACGTGAAATTCCGTTTCGGGAACCTTTTTTCGTGCGATTTCGACCATGCCTTCGCTTAGGTCAAGGCCGACGACCTCGAAATGACTGGCAAGGATTTTCGCCTGTTCACCCGTCCCACAAGCGATGTCGAGCAGCGAATTGCCGTCGGTTTTGCCGAATTGTCGAACCAAATCGACGACTTGGGCACATTCGTTTTCGTAACCGACGCTATCGACGTACATCGCATCGTAGTAGTCGGCCATTTTATTGAAATCGACGAACATGGTTTTGCTTTCCGTATTCATAGGATTTTCAAAATCCTTCTGCAGATAAATCATATCGACCAGTTGGATTCCGTCTTCAAAAATGGGATGATCGTAATTCTCCGTGAAAAAGTTTTTCACAACGTGCGACCTGCGAAAACCGAGACTTTCGTAAAACGTGATGATCTTCGGGCTTTCGCCGGTTCCGACGAACATCGTCTTGCACTGGTTTTTGTAATGCTCGAACGTAAATTCGATAAGAGTCTTGCCGTAACCTTTGCGCTGGTGTCGCGGATCGGTCGCGATGTTTTTCATTTCGCAAGTCTCTTGGTCGAGTTGCACGACAACACAAACGGATTTGACGCCTTCGTCGAACAAAACGAACATGTCGCCCTTGTCCAGATACCGGTCGATCATGCTTTCCTGTTCGTCGCCAAGGAGAAGCAAGTCGAGATACTGCTTTTTGTTTTCCGTGATCTGTCGAATGTTCATCGACTACCCCTTGTGAATCAAAACGAACCATTCGAACGTCGGATCGCTCGACAGTTCAAGACCGAGAAATTTGTTGAACGGGATCGAAAGAACGTCCATTTTAATCTTGGGGATTTTCGTTTTTTTCACTCAACCAATCGAGATTGTTGCGAACTCTTCCATAAACGTTACCGCTCCAACCTTGACCTCCAGTGCATTCCGTAAACTTCACACTCGCCCCATGTTCGGTCAATTGTTTTTCCGCGTCTTTAGCCATCCGGAAGGGGCAAACACGGTCGTCCGGCGAATGTTGAATCGCGAATTTCCGGCCTTCTGCGTTTTCCAAC
>JAVBQI010000215.1:0-35423 GCA_031549145.1 Thermoguttaceae bacterium
AAGGGTTAATTTGTCTTGCTCGCACCGGACCTTGACGACCCGGCTGACCGCTCGGGCCGCTCGTTGTTCGGCTCCCTTGAGCGCCCAGTTCTTCTGTTTGTTTTGAGTTTCTCCCCCGAACACTTTCGAAAAGGACGGCATTCCCGGGCCGCTTGGGACAGCGGCCGGATCGTCGGAACTCGAAGCGGAACCGGAAGCGCCGGGCTGTCCGGCGTTTTGCCGATTTTTCGTGTTCGCGGCGAACTTCGCTTCGGTCGTCCCGCTTTCCGAGGTTCCTGTTTGAGCGTTTTCGCACGAGCCCCCGGTTTCCCCTTGCCGGGATTCCGAACCTGCGAGTCCTTGCGACCGCTCACCTTGGGCCGTCATTCCTTGTTGCAGGGTATAAGGATCCTGATACTCCGATTGTCCCCATTCGCCTGTTACCGTTCCGTTCCCAACGGTCGAAGGGCTCCCGGCCGCGAACCCCGTCTCGGAGGTTCCCTGTCCCCCCTGCTCCGAACCGGGCTGTCCGAAACGACCGGTTCCGGCCGAACCGCTCTCTCCCGAAATCGTCCCGTTGCCGCCTTGAGCAAAATTTTGCCCGGTCCCTTGCCCAGTACCATACCCGGTCCCTTGCCCGGTCCCTTGCATGCCGCGGATCGAATCCGGCAGGCCGCCGCTGCTGCCGCGGCCGATTTGCTCGACGCCGCCGCGGGAACTGGCCCGGTATTGCCGTTTCGGCCCACCGGCCGCGAGCACGGCCTCGACGTAGGCCCCCTGCCGGCTCCGGGCGATCTCGATTTGCGAACCGAGACGCTGCCGGAGCTCTTCGCTCGGTTGCGGGAATTCGAGGTTCCAGCCTTCTTCCAAAAGTTCGTACCCGAAATCCTCTTTCCAGGAACCGAGCGAGGCCCGGGCCGCCTCATAGGCGTAAATGCCGCTCGGACGGACCAAAAAAAGCGGATACGGCTCGGTGTCCCTCGCCAACTGCTGTGTTTCAACAAAATACTGCCGCACCGTTCGGACGGCCATTTCCATAGGATTGTCCCGCCGGTCGGGCGTCAGGAAATCTCGGGAGTTGAGCACGACACCTTCCGGTTGGATCACGACCGAATCGCTCCGGCACTCGATATAAATCGGTCGGCGAAACGTTCCGTTCGGCCCTCGATACGGAACGATCGCGTAAGACCGTTCCTTTTTCGCCTGCTCCTCCTGCAATGTCCGCAATTCGGCTTCCGTTTTTTGTCTTTCGTCCAGTTTTTCCTGGAGCCGCCGCTGCAATTGCTGAAGGTCGTCGGCTGGTTGTTGATGCTTCTCGGTCAAGGCCTGCATCGTCTTGGTCATTTTGTTGACGTCTTGCACTAGTTTTTCGATACTGTCGTCCAACACGCCGACCCGGGCGCGGATTTCATTGAGTTGTTCGGAGGTTTTTTCCTTGGAAGTTTGCATTTCTTCCGTCAGCCAATCGTAATTGCTCGATTCCTCGCGGAGTTTTTCCAAGACCTCTTCGTCGTTCGCCGATTCGGGAAGGCCGAAACGGCTCGGGTCGAACCGGTTTTGAACCGTCGCGGCCGGGTCTTGGACGGCGGCGCTGAGACGCATATTTCTCGCGATCACAACCAGGAGCAAAATCAGCACCCCCATCGTACAGATCAGGACGGCGAGAAACGGGAACAGCGAAACTTTCGCCCCTTGAGCGGAGCCTCCCCTTCTCCGAAACGTTAATGCCCGGCTCATGCGGCTTGCCCTTTCCCCCGGTTACGCTGCAACTGAACCGTCGGCATTTCGGCCGTCCCACCCATGTTTTTGGTATTAAGCAAATGAATCGCGGCCGCGAGACTGTCGAGAATGTCGCCGAAATTCTTGCTTTCCCCGAGCGCGGCAAGGTTCTGGTTGAGCCGGTCTTCCAACCGCGCCAACTGCCCGGTCGCGTCGATCACGTTCCGGAACACATCGACCTGTCGGGCGACGTGATCCTGCAAAACCGAGATCCCCTTGAGATTTTCCCGCATCGATTCGTTAAAGGCGTGTACGGTCGTTTCGGGCCGCTTCAAGAGATGCTCTTCCGAGCGGCCCAGGGCGGCGGCATGTTGTTCGATGTTTTCCCGGAGAACGACGGTGAGCGCCGATTTCAAGTTGGCGGCACTCTCCGCTGTCAGTTTGGAATAACGGCTGTTGGCCAATTCGATCGACTGGTCCCAGACGGCCGTTTGTTTTTCGATCAGTGCCTCGATCGAGCCGACGACCGATTCGAGCATTTTTCGGACGGCGAGCACCTGGAAATTGTCGACCGCCGGACCTTGAAGCTCGAATCGGCCACGCAATTCCTCATCGACGAGACGGTCCAGTTTCCAAAGGACCTGGTTTTCCTGCTTGGAAATCGCGAATTTGCTGAAATAGAGAACAATACTGAACGCGAGGGCAACCGCCGTCGTGTCAAATGCGACCGTGAGGCCGTCCATAACCAAAGGGAGTGAGGTTTCGAGTTCCTCGGGAATGAGGTTACCCATCGCGAGGGCGATCCCGACGACGGTTCCCAGAAAGCCGAGAATCGGAATCGCCCAGATAATCAACTGGACGAAACCGTAATCGGATTCGGCCTGCATCGCGTCGTCGTCGGCCAAAAACCGCAGTTCCTGGTCGAGCTGCTCCGCCGATTCGCATTGCCGGACGTATTGGACCGCCCGGTGCATCCGTTTGGTGTAAACGGATTCTCCTTGCTTTCCGACCCATTGGCCGATCAACTTCAAATACGACTCGCAAGCGCGGGTATCGACCCGCTGCTCTCGGACCCCGGGCAGGATCGGCCCCGACTCGACGGCCGCGCGTTGGCGGAGCACATCGAAAAATTTCAGTAACAAAGCCGCGATCCCGACGAAAAACATCCCCGTTTCGATATATTCGACCGGGTGCATCGCGAGATACCGCTTGAGGGTGTCGCTTCGAATGATCCCCTGATCCAAAAACGTATAGAAGATAAATGTGATTAAACATCCCCAGAGGAGCGGGGATTTGGCGATGCGCTGAATCATGGTTTTCGAGGGAAAACTCCCAAATGCTATAACAAAGGAAAGGAAAATCAGCGCGGATAGTACGAAAAAACCTGCAATTCGTCCAGCCGGATTTTTTCAATCACCGGCAAAATACCCGCAAGTTGGGCAAATATCAATTTTCTACAAACAGCCCAGGCTACGCAATTATCCGTTTGGGCGAGGCCAGAAATTGTCCCTTATTTCGTTATCAATGCATTTGAAACTGCCCATTTTCCATAATCGAAAAACTGACGGGAGCGTGGTCCTACAACCGTTAGAGTTTGCCAAATATTCTCTCGCTCGGCAAAGAAAATAAAAAGAATCTCGCAAGGTTTTTCCGCAACAATGCCGATCAATGGGTTATCGCAAGGGATTGCGAAGAAAACAAAAAAGAGTGAGCGATCGACAGGAAAAGAGTCGCTCAAACGATATATCCCAGGGGGGGAATAGTCCGTGGCGACGATCACATCGTTGCCCGGACTTCTTTTTTTCCTCCCGGAAAAGTGCCGAAAAAAGAGCCGCAAGTTACGTCGGAGTACCGACTGCACATGCGGCTCATTCAAAAGGTGTCGAAAACCTAATGTTTTTCGCGCGGCTTGCCGTGATCGTAATCCCAGTAGGGCGAAAGACGCCGTAACCGGTCGATCGTCTCGGGAAAAACCTCGATAATGCGGTCGATTTCCACTTCCGTGTTGTAACGGCTGAGGCTGAAGCGGACCGAGCCGTGGGTCGCCGAAAACGGGACCCCCATTGCCGTCAGGACATGCGAAGGTTCAAGCGATCCTGAGGTGCAGGCCGAGCCGCTCGAAGCACAAATGCCAAGATCGCTTAATTGGTAAAGTATTCCCTCTCCCTCGACGAAATGACAGGCGACATTGAGCGTGTTCGGCATTCGCAAAGAGCCGCCCCCGTTGATTTCAACATAGGGAATGCGGTCCAAAATTCCCCGTTCGAGCCGGTCTCGCAATTTTCCGACCCGATTCATTTCTTCTTCGTGATTGATTTGGGCGATTTCGACCGCTTTGGCCATACCAACGATGTAGGGGACGTTTTCCGTTCCCCCGCGACGGCTGCTTTCCTGGTGTCCGCCCACCAAAAACGTTCGGCAGGGGGTGCCGCGACGCAGATACAGCCCGCCGACCCCTTTCGGAGCATGAAATTTGTGCCCGGAAAACGAAAGCATGTCGACGAAACGAAAGTTGCCGGACATATTGATCGGCAATTTGGTCATTGATTGTGTCGCGTCGGTATGAAAAACGATTCCCGGGTCGGTCTCTTTCGCGATCCGGGACAACCGATCGATCGGGAAAACGACCCCTGTTTCGTTGTTGGCGTGCATGATCGTGACCAACAACGTGTCAGATCGCAAGGCTCGGACGTATTCTCCCATATCGAGATTTCCACCCCGGTCGACGGAGAGGAAGGTCACCTCGAACCCGTCGCGCTCCAATTCTTTGCAGACTTCGAGAATCGCCGGATGCTCGACCGTTGTCGTAATGATGTGTCGCCGCCGGGGGGTCGCCCGGACCAAGCCGAAAATCGCCGCGTTGTTGCTCTCGGTCGCACAGGAGGTGAACAACAGCTCTTTCGGGGAAGCGGTCCCGAGAAACTTGGCGATCAATTCCCGGGAAGCGTCGATCGCGTGTTTGATTTCCCGCGCCGGTTCATACATCGAACTCGGATTGAAATACTTCGGCCCGAAATACGGGAGCATGGCCTCGGTCACTTCCGGGGCGACCTGGGTCGTCGCATTGTTGTCGGCATACAGAATATCAGGCATCGGCGTTCCTTATTCGGTTGTTTTTGAGAAAAGCCCGAAGGCGAAATCGGGAATAATGAATTATAACATAATCGAACCATAAATGAAGGGATTTGTGGGCCGCGCGAAGAGCAGGAGAATCTTTGAGAAATCCGCCTTCCGCCGAACCGAGCCGGCTGCGCCGGCTGCCGGTTGGTATCCGTTTCACCGCCGGTCGAAATACTTCCGTTTTCGTGATGCCGATGGGGGATGTTAACCGAGACCTTACGGTCCCGACTCGATGGGGCGGGGCCGATTTTTCGCTCCGGCCCATAAAGTTTGCTGATTGTACCGGTTAGCGGGATTTTCTTTGCACAAAAATTTCGACGGATTAGCGTGTATTCGCAAAATTTTACCCCCGCAAGTCCGTAAAAACCCAAAAAAATCTTTGTGCACAGCGCCTGATCCGAACATGTTATTTTATCGTTAAATTTTACCTGTTTTGTTTAACGCAAAAATTTGAATGAACATGTACGGCTTGTAATGAAAAAGAGGCGTTATAATCGCTAAACTTTATTTGTTTTACCAGCTTGGTTAGCCCTGTATTTCCCGGAGAAACGCAACATTATATCTTTTATTGAAAAACGCGAGCGTGTATTCAAGAGAAAATCCGCTAAAAGCCGATATAGTTTCTGACCCTGAGATAGATTGCGTGTCGGGGGGCACGTACAGGGACACAAACGTCAGATCACCCGCAAGGAGTTTTCAGGTTAATTTTTAACCCGACGGGTCCTGACACAAACCATGTTTGCCGAGGCAATCGCGGTTTCAAATCACAACAACTTCTCAAACACCATTTTGTAACCAAGTCAAAAATCGTCCGCGGACGTCACAAGACCCTGGAACATGGTATAGAACGGTTGTTTGCGAAGAGGGGCGCGAAGATCGGCCAGTCAAGAACAAAGGAGAGAATACCCAATGAAAGTCAAAATGATGTTGATCGCCCTCGGAGTCGCTTTGCTGATGGTGACTCAAGCGTCTGCGGGAAATTGCGGACCGTGTGATCCGGTGCATCCTTGCAGTGCTTGCGACAGTTGTTGTGCGAAGCCGTGCGATCTGTTCGCCGGTTTGAAAAATCTTTTGAAGTCGCGCCCGAGCTGCGGCAGCGCTTGCGCTCCGTGCGACCCGGTCGTCGCCTGTGGTCCGTGCGATACGAATTGCGGCCCGGCAGCCTGTGAAGCGGCTTGTGCGGACAACGTCGGATGCGATCCTTGCGGAGCCGCCGGCTGCAATAACGGCTGCAACCATGGTTGCCCGTTGTTCAAAGGTCTGTTCAGCTGGCCGTGCCACAAATCTTGTGGCGCTTGTGATCCGGCCGCCGCTTGCGGTGCTTGCGATCAGGCTGCGGCTTGCGGTGCTTGCGATGCCGCCGCGGCTTGTGGTGCTTGCGATGCCGCCGCGGCTTGCGGAGCGTGCGAACCGGCTTGTGGTGGTTGCGGATGCAAAGATTGCTGCTGCCCCGGACCGTTGGCCCAATTGCTGATTAAGACCCGCGTCGGAGCGAAAAAGCTCTTCAAGGGTTTCGTCGGTGCGTTCGATTGCCATGGTTGCGGACCGTGCTCGGCCGCCGGTTGTGCTCCTTGCGACGCGGCTGCGGCTTGCGGAGCTTGCGATGCGGCTGCTTGTGGTGCTTGTGATGCTGCGGCTTGCGGCGGTTGCAAATAACCCGAAAAACCGCGGAGTGGTTTCCCGAAACAACCTATCGTTTTGACGAAACCGCTCGGCTTTATTTTCCTTGTCTCATTCGACACAGTAACTTGAGAAGGCCTCTTTCGGATATTATGCCGAAAGGGGCCTTTTTTTATTCGGCCGACGATTTGGTGTCTGTCGTTTGTTTCAGCCGATTTCTGCGTACTCGTGCTTGAAATTCCCGAACCGGGGTTGCAAAATGCGACGAATCCCAGTATAAAAAATGAGGGGTTTCCTTCTTTTCCCGTCGATCACGCTTTTTTTCCTTTTTCATGAAAACCGAATTTGATGATGCCCTTCGGGGCATTTACACCGATCACGACGAGGTGCGCCCGGAACAGGCGGCCGATTACCGCCAAGTCGCCTTTTTGTCGGTCGGCTCCCTGATTTTCGGGCTTCTCTCGGCAATCACGTTCATGCATTGGGCGTTGGCCGTTTTTCCGATCCTGGCGATCGTGATGGGCGTCGTCGCGATGCGGCGCATCCTGCACGCTCCGGGAGAAGTCGGCGGCTTCGCGATGACCACCGCCGGGATCACGATCGCGGCCGTCTTTTGGCTCGGCGGCTACGGTTGGCTGACCTGGTCGTATTTCAACTCGGTCCCGGCCGGTTACATTCGTGTTGATTTCCTCGAATTCGCCGCCGACCCCAAAACCGGCAAACTGCCCAAACATATTTTGCAATATTCCGAGGAAGGACAGAAGATTTTCGTTCAGGGATACATGTATCCGGGACGAAGATTGGCCGGGATCGACGATTTCGTGATCGTCCGCACGACGGAACATTGCAAATTTTGCTCTCCGCGATCGAACCCGACCGACATGATCAACGTACATATGACGGAGGGGCGGACGGTTTCTTACCGTACCAAGCCGGTCCGGGTCGGCGGAACCTTGAGCATCGATCCCGATTATATCGCCAACGGGACGTCCCCTTACCACATCGAGGCCGATGTGTTTCGCTAAGAACGGCAGGCCGGGCGGGCGGTTGGAGACCGTCGGGACCACAGGTCCCGGCTCGTGGTGTTGAGAGTATCGGGGCTTTCGGAAGTTGGTCGCTAAAAATCACCATCTTATCAATAAACTTTTTTGTCAAAATGCAATCCTCGCGGATCTTTTTTTTCGGTGTCCTTTGTCTCGCTCTTTTTTCGTGCTCGGATCCAAGGATATTGGAGGCCGCCGAAAACCAGGCCGAGGAGCAGGTTGAACTGTCCGGAGATCCCGAAGTTCTCTTTCAGGATGCCGCGATTCCCGAACCGGCTTCGAATGGGGAAAAATCGCCTTCGCCCGAGAAAAAAGCGGATCGGCTTCAGTTGAAGAAACCGGAACTTTTCGCGGATCCGAACGCCGATTCGCACGAACCGAGCTCCGGGGCCGTGATCGTCGATCCCTCCGCGGAAACGAAGAAACCCCAGAGTCCGCCGGTTTCGGCCCCGAAAAAGGGAAAAGCGGAAAAGACGGCGGCGATCGTCGATGCAGATATTTCCGTCGCCGAAGAACCGGCCCCCTACGATCCGATCAAGGAAAACGGCGAGTATTTCCTCAACTGGCCGGCCCCGAAATTCGTCCTCGTCTTTACCGGCTTTCAAGAGGGGTACCTCGAGCCGTGCGGCTGTGCCGGGATGCAAAAAATGAAAGGCGGGCTCAGCCGGAGATACTCGTTCTTCGGAAGCCTGCGGGAAAAAGGCTGGCCGGTGATCGCGATCGACGGCGGCGATTTTTGCAGCGATTACGGCGGGAAGCAGGCGGAGTTGAAATTTCATTTGACCGCCGAAGCGCTCCGGAAAATGGATTACGACGTGATCGGGCTCGGGCGGGAAGACCTCCGCTTTTCGGTCGACGAGCTCCTCTCGCTCACGGTCAACATTCCGGGGGTTGAAAGCCGCTTTACGGCTGCGAACATCGCACCCGTCCAGTTCGATCCGAGCATGGTCGCCCCCTACCGGATCGTCGAACGGGCCGGTGTCCGCGTCGGCGTCGCCTCGATACTAACCTCGGGATTGTTGGACGAGATCGACAATCCGGAAATCGCGAAAGCCGATCCGGTCAAAAAATTGCGGGAAATTCTCCCGGAACTGGAAAAGGAAGAATGCGATTACCTCGTTCTCATCGCCCACGGGAAAAAAGGGCAGGTGTTCGAGGAAACCCAGGAGGTTCTCAAATCGTTTCCGGAAAAATTCGGCGTCGTCCTGCTCTCCGATCCTCCGGCCGAGCCGCCGCTGTTGGCCCCGAAACGAATCGGCGGCCGCTATTACATCGAAGTCGGCGAAAAAGGAAAGTTCGCCGTCGTGCTCGGCATCTTCGAGGATTCGGTTCGTTACCAACCGATCGCCCTCGATTCTCGATACGCCAATTCCCCCATTATTATGGATATGATGCAGGATTACCAGGATCAACTCCGCCTGCTCGGCCCCAAAGGACTCGGAGCGAAGAGTTTCGTCAATCCGAAAACCGAATCGATGGGCAAGTTTATCGGCTCGAAAGAATGTCAATCGTGTCACGAACCTTCGTATGAGATTTGGAAAGATTCGGGGCATGCCCGAGCCTGGAAAACGTTGACCGATATCTCGAAGCCGGCCCGGAATTACGACCCGGAATGCGTCGCGTGTCATGCCGTCGGTTGGAACCCGGTCGAAAAGTACGCCTACCTCGACGGTTACGACATCGCCGAAGGAAACAAGACGAAACACCTGACCAATGTCGGCTGCGAATCGTGTCACGGACCGGGAGAAAAACACAAAGCGGCCGAAATGGGGAACGACAAGACCAACCAGGCCGAGTTGCGGCTCGCGGTCCGGCTGCCGCTTGAAAACGCCCAAAAGAATTGCGTCCAGTGTCATGACGGCGACAACAGTCCCGCTTTCCAGTTCGACACGTATTGGGAAAAGATCAAACACTCGGAAGACGAGTAGGCGGGCGCGAGATTACGAGCAAGCATTACGAGCCGGGACCTGTGGTCCCGACTGCACCGCTTACGAGAAATGACAACCACTCGAAGAGACAGTCGGGAGCACAGCTCCCGGCTCGTTGTTACCGCCAACCCCCCGCGAAATCATGAGACTTCTTGCCGCTTTCTGTTGCTTTTTCCTGCTGTTCGCCCCGCCTGCTCCGGCCCAGACAAAAATCATCAAGCAGTGGGACTTCGCCGCGAACGGCCAAAAAGAAGGTTGGGACGGGGCCAACTGTCTTGCCGAAGTCGGCGTTCAGGACGGGGCGTATCGGGCTGTTTGCAGCGGGCCCGATCCGTTTTTGGCCGCTTACGGGCTTGAGATTCCCGTCGGACCGTCCCGTGTTCTGGAAGTGCGGTACAAAACCGACAAGACCGGCAAAGGGGAACTCTTTTTCTCCAATACGAACGAGGGCTTGTACGGCGGGTTTACCCAGGAAAAGGCGGTGCATTGGCCGATTGTCGGGGACGGGCGTTGGCATACGGCTCGCGTTTTTCCGCATTGGGGCGGCGAAGGGAAAGTCGTGCAACTGCGAATCGATTGGCCCAATTTGAACGAACCGGATTACGGCAAAGTGCATCTTGAAATCGATTGGATCCGGATCGTCGATCTCGACACCGGAACGGTCGCGGCCCGAACGGACTGGGATTTTTCGCGGCAGCAAAACGATTGGCAACCGCTTGAAGAAAGCCGGGCCGAACCCGGCGCCGCGGGCTTGAAAATCATCTCCCCCTCCGATCAACCGGGCGGCATTGAAACCGACTGTGTCGTGCTCGATTCGGCTCAAGCGGAAGGTTGGATTGCCCTCGAAATGTCCGTTGATCGGGGGAAAAAGGGGACGCTCGAATTTCTTTCCGACGCCGGTCGGCTCGGCTCATTTTCGATCCCGCTGTTGGCCGATGCCCGGTCGCATTGGTACAATTTCAAAACTTCGGGCAACCCGAATTGGACGGGGAAAGTTTATTGGCTGCGACTCACCCCCTCGGAAGAGGCGGGAGCGACGACCGTGCTCAAGCGGGTCGTGATCGCCGATGCCCCACAAGGGCCGCCCGAAGTCGTCGTCGAGCGGGTGTTCCTTTCGGAAGCGATCAACCGGAGCGGCATCGCCCGACCGCTCGCGATCCGACTCCGCAACAACGGCGGACAGCCGGCCCGAGGCTTGAAAATCAGGGAACTTCGCCTGCCGAAAGGCGTTCGGGTCGTTTCGCCCGAAGGTTGGCAGTCGCTGCCCGAGCTCGCCCCGCTCGAAAATCGGACCGTTTCGATCGATCTCTTCGCGGACGCGGCGATCGAGGGAACTTGTGAGCTGCGGCTCTCCGGCGACGGAGCTCCGGAACCGCCGATGACCGGGACGCTCCGCTTCGAACCTTCGCTCAACCTGCCGAAAGCCGATTACGTGCCGCCGCCGAAACCGCTCCGGAGCGATTACGAAATCGGGGCGTATTATTTTCCCGGCTGGAGCAAGCCGGCGGCCTGGGAACGAATTTCCTCGACCCATCCGGAACGGAAACCGGTGCTCGGTTGGTACGACGAAGGGAATCCCGAGGTCGTCGATTGGCAAATCAAATGGTCGCTCGAAAACGGAATCCAATTTTATCTCGTCGATTGGTATTGGAATCGGGGAGAACAGTATCTTGAACATTGGATCAAGGCGTTTCAAAAGGCGAAATACAAATCGATGTTTCGTTGGGCGGTGATGTGGGCCAATCACAACGGCAAAGGCTCTCACAGCGAGGAGGATCAGCGGAAAGTAACCCGGTATTGGATCGAGAATTATTTCAACACGCCCGAATACTACACGATCGACGGCCAACCGGTCGTCGTGATCTGGTATCCCTCTGGAATGGACGAAGACGTCCGCGAGGCCGAGGCCGCGAAAGGCGTCGTCTTGAAAAAGGGTGACGGTGTCAAGCGGCTGCTCGATATTTCCCGGTCAATGGCCCGCGAAGCCGGGTACAAGGGGATTTATTTTATTGCAATGAAATGGCCCGAGGGCTCGACGTTACCGGAAGATATCCGTTGGCTGCAAGAGGCCGGTTTCGATATGACCTCGATTTACCATTATATGGAACACGGCGGCAAGGCCGAAAATCCGATGCGGTTCCCGTTTCAGCAGGTCGTCGATTCGAGCCTGCCGTATTGGGAAAAACGGTACGAGACCGACATTTTACCGTTTTTGCCGAACCTTTCGACCGGCTGGGATTCGCGGCCTTGGCACGGGGATGAAAATATCATCATTGAAAACCGGACCGTCGAGGGCTTCCGGAAAATTTGTGAGGATTTGAAGACGTTTTGTGAGAAGACGAAAATTCGGCGGATCGTGCTCGCTCCGACGAACGAATGGGGGGAAGGTTCGTATGTCGAGCCGAACGCGGAATTCGGGTTCGGCATGTTCGAAACGGTGCGGGAGGTGTTCTGCGAAAAACCGGAAGGGGGCTGGCCGCTCAACTTCGCCCCGAGCGACGTCGGGTTGGGGCTGTATGATTATCCGAGTGCGGAGCCGTCGGGACCGTAGGTCCCGGCTCGTTGCGAGTGTGATTTGTTGGAGAAATTTTTTTGTGGGGACATTTTTGAGTACGCAATACATGCAAACCTGCGAAATCGCCGCCCGGGCGGCCGGGCAGGTTCTTCGCGATAAGGTCGGAAAGGTAACCGCCCGGGAGAAGAATCGGGCCGATTTGGTAACCGAGGCCGATACGTTGGCCCAGGAAACCGTTTTCTCGATCCTCCGAAAAGCTTTCCCCGAGCACGAATTCCTCGGCGAAGAGACCCCCGGAGCATCGGCCCATTCGTACCGGTCCGATCCGAACTCATTGTGTTGGATCGTCGACCCGCTTGATGGGACCACGAATTTCGTACACCAGGTCCCCTTTTTCTGCGTCTCGATCGCGCTCGCTCAAGGCGAAGACCTGCTTTGCGGGGTCGTTTACAACCCGATCACGGAAGAATTTTTCTCGGCGGAAAAAGGACAGGGAGCCTTTTTGAACGGGGAGCGAATTCGGGTCAGCGAAGTCGAGGACGCCTCGCAATCGCTGGTCGCGGTCGGTTTCCCGACGGAAACCCACGCCGAGACCCCCGATCTGGTCGCGTTTTTGAAGGCGGTTCCGATCGCCCAGGCGATTCGGCGGACCGGATCGACGGCGCTGAATTTGGCATACGTCGCGGCGGGCCGATTCGACGCGATGTGGGGATTCAGTGCCAATGCCTGGGATGTTGCCGCCGGCATTCTTCTCATTCGCGAAGCCGGAGGGACTGTCCTCGGCCCGGACGGAAAACCGTTCAGCCTCAAAACCCCGGCCTTTTTGACGGCGGCGAACCAAAAACTTTTGGAAGGTTGGCTCGAAATTTTTAGTCGCTGAAAAGCAGTCAAAAAAACTCGCAATTTGAGCCGCGTACTACGTACGCGGAGTGAGCGGAGAACCTCTTCCCCCCGCGTACGCAGTACGCGGCTCGTTGGTTCTCGCATTGACGAGGTTGGGATTTCCTGTTTCTTTTTCCAAAACCGGCACGTAATTTGTCGTTCCGCCTCTTGAAAACCGTTCATTTCTCGCGGTTCGCTGGTTGACTTTTCGCGGCATTGCGGGTAAATTCAAGGGTTGGTTTTTTCGATTTTTTCCTTATTTTCGATATATTCGGCCCATGCAATTACACGAACGGCTATTCGACGTTCTCGGGGATTCGTTCAACAACCTGACCCGTTGGATTGAAACCAAGGTAACCTCGCTTTTCGGCTCTTCCAACGCCCGCTTTCTCAAACGCCTCGCCCCGAGAGTCGAGGCGATCAACGCTCTGGAACCGCGATATCAGGCGATGTCCGACGACGAATTGCGGAAGCAGACCGAACTCTTCCGGGCCCGGCTGCAAAAAGGGGAGACGCTCGACGATCTTTTGGTCGAAGCGTTTGCCGTCTGTCGCGAGGCGGGGCGGCGTGTGATCGGGCTGCGGCATTACGACGTCCAGCTCATGGGCGGAATGGTCCTGCACAGCGGGGCGATCGCCGAGATGATGACCGGGGAAGGAAAGACGCTCGTCGCGACCTTGCCTGCGTACCTCAACGCCCTCGAAGGGAAAGGCGTGCATGTCGTTACGGTCAACGATTACCTGGCCCGCCGCGATATGGAATGGATGGGGCCGCTCTATATGTCGCTCGGTCTGACCGTCGGGGCGATTCAAGGGAACATGCCGAACGAAGGGCGGCAAAAGGCGTATCGTTGCGACATCACCTATGGGACGAACAACGAGTTCGGGTTCGACTACCTTCGCGATAACATGCGGTACGCAGCCCAAGGGGACGACCGGTACGAGACGCATCACCAGCAGGTGCAAGGGCGGTTGCATTACGCGATCATCGACGAGGTCGACAACATTTTGATTGATGAGGCGCGGACACCACTCATCATCGCCGGGCCGGCGCACGACGACGTCTCGCGATACCGGGTCGCCGACGGCATCGCCCGGCAATTGACCAAGGGGGTCGATTTCGAGGTTAACGAGAAGGAACATTCGGCCCATTTGACGGATGTCGGCATCCGGAAGGCGGAGCATTTGGCCGGTGTCGAATCGTTTTACACGGCCGGGAATATGGAATGGCCGCACTTGATCGACAACGCCCTCAAGGCCCATCATCTTTACAAACTCGACGTCAACTACATGATCGACGGCGAAGAGATCGTGATCGTCGATGAGTTTACCGGCCGGCCGATGCCGGGTCGGAACTGGAGCGACGGGCTGCACCAGGCGGTCGAAGCGAAGGAAAAAGTCCGGGTCAAGGAAGAAAACCAGACCCTGGCGACGATCACGCTCCAGAATTTTTTCAAGTTGTACGACAAGATCGCGGGAATGACCGGAACGGCAATGACCGAAGCGGCCGAGTTTTGGAAAATTTACAAACTCGACGTGATCGCGATGCCGACGAACCGGGAGATGAAACGACTCAACCATCCCGATGCGATTTACCGTAGCGAGAAGGAAAAGTACAACGCGATCGTCGAGGAAATCGAACGGCTCAACAAATGGGATGTTCTCGATTTCGGCAAGGAACGCGAGGTTCTCGGGACGATCGAGAAGGAAACGGACGATTTCGTCGAATTCCTTCCCAAAGGAGCGGGGAAAAACAGCGTCGAACGGATCGAGAAAAAAGACATCAAATCGATCTCCCATAAAGGCCGACCGATTCTCGTCGGTACCGTTTCGATCGAGCGGAGCGAATTGATCTCCGGGATGCTCGACCGGCGGGGGATTAAGCACCAGGTTCTCAACGCGAAGCATCACCAGCGGGAAGCGGAGATCATTTCCCAGGCCGGCCGGAAAGGGGCGGTGACGATCGCGACGAATATGGCCGGCCGCGGAACCGACATCATTTTGGGGGGCAACCCCGAGACGATGGCTTGGGGCTTGCTGCAGGCGAAATACCCAACGCGGCTGGACGTTCCGCAGAGCGAATGGAACGCTCTGGTCGGCGAGATCGAGCAGCGAGAACAGATGAAACCCGAAGGGAACGTCGTTCGGGGAATGGGCGGGCTGCACATCATCGGCACGGAGCGGCATGAGGCGAGGCGGATCGACCTCCAGCTGCGCGGCCGTTGCGGTCGGCAGGGGGATCCGGGGAGCAGCCGGTTTTTCCTGTCGCTCGAAGACGATTTGATGCGGATTTTCGCCGGGGAATGGGTCAAAAAGATTATGACCATGCTCGGCATGGAAGAGGGGCAGGCGATCGAGAGCAAAATGGTTTCCCGACGGATCGAAGGAGCCCAAAAGAAGGTCGAGGAACGTAACTTCGACGTTCGTAAGAACCTGCTCGAATACGACGAGGTGATGGACTTCCAACGCAAGAGCGTGTACGGATACCGGCAACGGATTCTCGACGGGGCGAACTGCAAGCAGTTGATCCTTTCGATGATCGATGCCCAGATCGACCGGCATTTGGAAGAATTCCTCGATAAGGATTACGGGACGGCCTCGTTCGCGGCTTGGGCGGCGAGCCAATTGGGAATGGAGTTCGAGCCGAAATCGTTCCGTTCGCTTTCGTTTGAAATGGCGCAGGAATACGCTTTGGACCAGGCCCGGCGGCTTTCGGAATCGCAGGTGCTCGATGCGCTCGAGGAAAACCTGCCGGCCGATGCGGAGGAGTCGGAATGGAACTGGCAGGCGTTGACCAAGACGGCCAACACGCAATGGAAGGCGGCGATCCGTGAGAGCGATTTGAAAAAGGTCGGGCGGGAAGATCTCGCCGATTTCCTGATCGAGAAGGCCCACCATTTTGTCGATCGGGTCGATTTGAGCGGCGGCAAGGCGTTTTTGGAGCCGGATTTCGGCGTCAAGACGGCCGTCAACTGGATCAAAAAGAAGTTTGACATCGACATCGACATCGAAAAGGCGAAGGAATACGAAACGACGGCCTTCGAGTCGATGCTTCGCGGGCTGACCCATGCGAAATACGAGGAGAAAGAGGTTCAATTCCCGGTGCTCGGGGGATTGCTGCATTACACGATTCGGGATCAAAACGGCAAACGGTACGACCGGGAAGCACTCGTCGAATGGGCGAAGGTCCGTTTCGGGATCGATCTGTCGTTGGACGATTTGAAGAATAAGCAGCGGCAGGAAATCGAAGAAACGATGTTCGCCGAATGCCGCAAAGGGCTTGAGGTCGTTCCGGACAAATACCGGAAGCTGGGCGAGCGGCTGGATGATTTGCTGCTGAACCAGGACCTCGACCCGGAGGAAATTCGCGGGCATCACGAAAGCATCCCACATCCGGCCTCTCCGGAAGCGGTGACTTCGCACACGGAACGGACTTCAGAGACCAAAATGGTGCGGCTCAACCTCAATGATCCGCATGTCGGGGAGTTCTGTCGCTTTTTGCAGGAAGAATTCGGCGTCGAGCTGCCCCCCGAAAAGCTGGGACAGTGGGACGTGCGGGACCTGGAAGACCGACTGGCCTCGATGATCGAAGATCGCTATAACCCGGAGATGCGGCGGATGGAGCGATCGCTCGTGCTGCAGATTCTCGACGCCGCCTGGAAGGATCACCTTCTGGTAATGGACCATTTGCGATCGAGCGTCGGTCTTCGCGGTTACGCCCAGGTCGATCCGAAGGTCGAGTTCAAGCGGGAAGGGATGCGGATTTTCGAGACGATGTGGGACTCGATTTTCGAACGGGTGACCGATTTGATCTTCCGAATGGAGCAGCTTGACCCCGGGTTCGTGAGTTCGACCTGGAACGAATCGGAGGCCGTGCACGAAGAGGTCGCAAGCAACTCGACAATCGGCTCGATCGCGGAGCAGCAGGAAGCGGCGATCGAGGGGAGTCAAGGCGACAAGAAGCCGGAGCCGATCCGCAACCGCGACCCGAAGGTCGGTCGCAACGACCCCTGCCCCTGTGGTAGCGGCAAGAAGTATAAGAACTGTTGTTTGAAGAAATGAGAACGGCGTTCGAATCATTAAAAAACGCAGGTATTTTCCTATCCTTATCAACTCTAATCACACCTTATTGACACATGTCTGACACCCCTTCCGTCGAAGTGCATTGGCACGAACACGCGGTTTCCCGCAAGGAACGCGAATCCCAGAATCAAAACAAAGGCTGCATCGTCTGGTTTACCGGCTTGAGCGCGTGCGGGAAAAGCACGATCGCGAACGTCCTGGACCACAAGCTGTTTCAAATGAAGCGGCACAGTTTCGTTTTGGACGGCGACAACGTCCGGCACGGCCTGAACGCCGGGCCCGGAATGTTGAAGGACGTGCATGGGGACGAATTCGCGAAGCGGTTCGGGCTCGGTTTCTCGGCCCAGGACCGGGAAGAGAACATCCGCCGGATCGGGGCCGTCGCCAAACTGTTTTCCGAGGCGGGGATCATCGCCTTGACCGCGTTTATCAGCCCGTATCGATTGGATCGCGACCGGGTCCGCAAAACGATGGCCGAGGGGGATTTCATTGAAATTTTCGTCGACACGCCGATCGAAATTTGCGAGCAGCGGGACCCGAAAGGGCTTTACAAAAAAGCCCGCGCCGGGGAACTGAAAGGTTTTACCGGCATCGACGATCCGTACGAAGCGCCGGTCCAGCCCGAATTGGTGCTGCAAGGGGGCGAAAAAACGCCCGAGCAGTTGGCCGATGAGGTGATCGCGTACCTCAAGAAGCAGGGGAAAATTTGAGTGCAAAAACGAGCCGCGTACTGCGTACGCGGAGTGAGCGGACGACCTCTTCCCCCCGCGTACACAGTACGCGGCTCGTATAATCAACCATCTTCCGGAGAATGACCTATGTCGAACCCGAATCGTCGCGAATTTTTGAAAACGCTGGCCGTCGGGACGGCGGCGATCGCCGCTCCGTGGTGCGTTCCGGCCTCCGCCCTCGGGCGGAACGGGGCGGTTCCGCCGAGCGAGCGGATCACGATGGGGCTGATCGGCTGCGGCTCGCACGGAAACGGCTGGAACCTCGGGCTGATGTTCGACAACCCCGCCCAGCAGGTCGTCGCCGTTTGCGATGTCGATCGTTCGAGAATGGAAGAAGGCCGGGTCAAGGTCAACCAGTTCTACAACCAAAAGAACGGGACCTCCGATTACGACTGCAAGGCGTTCGAGGATTTTCGCGATCTAATTAATCGCAAGGAGATCGACGCCGTCGACATCGTAACGCCCGATCATTGGCACGTTCTCATGGCAGTAACGGCGATGCGGGCGGGCAAGGATGTGATTTGCGAAAAACCGACCTTGACGATCGAGGAAGGGCGGATTCTTTCCGAGACGCAAAAAAAGACGAAGGCGGTGTTTCAAACCGCCTCGGAAAACCGTTCGATCGACGAATACCAGCGGATCGTTTCGTTGGTCCGCAACGGGCAGATCGGAAAGTTGCGGCACATCAAGGTTCTGCTCCCTCCCGGGCTGGTCGATAAAGGGAAAATCGGCGGCTCGTTCGAGGTCTGCGAAGTGCCCGAGACGATCGACTACGAAAAATGGCTTGGCCCCGCCCCGCTCAAGCCGTACATTCCGGCCCGGGTGCATTATAATTGGCGTTGGAACCTCGATTACAGCGGCGGCTCGCTCACCGATTGGGGGGCCCATTTGGTCAACCTCGCCCAATGGGGGAACGACTCCGACGCAACCGGCCCGGTCGAGGTCGCCGGCAAGGGGGATTTTCCGGATTACGGCGAGGTTTGGAACGCGAGCCCGACGTTCGACATTCATTACAAATACGCGAACGGGGTGACGATGCAGGTTTGGACCGAAGTGCCCGGCATCAAGTTCGAGGGGACCGGCGGCTGGGTGCTTTCGCGCGGCTGGCGGGGAGCGACGACGGCGAGCGATGAGCGGCTTTTGAGTTGGCAACCCTGTGCGAACGACCAGGTGATCGGTCGGGCGAGCAGCGTCGTCGGCCGGGAAGGCCCTTCGCCGCTCACCGGCAAAGCCCTGGGCGGAGAGCATGTCGATTTTACGGAATGTGTTAAGAACCGCTCGCTTTGCTATTACACGGCGGAATGCGGGCACCGGAATCACACGGTCGCGCATCTCGGCAACGTTTCGATGAAAATGGATGGCGCGAAACTGCATTGGAATCCGGAGCAGGAGAAATTCGAAGGAGACGGAGCCGAGACGGCGAACCAAAGCATGTTCGTTCGCCGCGAGCAGCGCGAACCCTGGACGTTCGCCAACATCGATTCCTGGATCAATGTCGGGTAACACATCGCGAGCATTTCACGTTTTCGTTTGTGCTGGTGCGCGGATGCTCAAATGTGGTTTGCTATTTCCCAATGAATTTTTTGTAGCTTGAGGAAATTTTCTCTCACAAAGGCGCAAAGGACACAAAGAAACGTTCGACAAATCCAACTCCTTTGTGAGCTTCGTGCCTTTGTGCGAAAACGCTTATAGCCGGTACTCCGGGCAACTCGACGATAGATCATGTCAAGCGATCCTTTGGAAAATACGCTCGTCCTTCCGAAACGGAAGGCGAAGAAGAAAAAGAAACCGAAGCAGTTTCCGAAGTTCAACCTGATTCTTTGGAACGACGACGATCATTCCTACGAATATGTGATCCTGATGCTGCGATCCCTGTTCGGTTTCGAGCCGGAAAAAGGATTTCAAGTCGCCCAGACCGTCGATCAAAGGGGTAACGCGATTTTGCTGACGACGACGAAGGAATACGCCGAATTGAAACAGGAACAGATACACGCTTTCGGCCCGGACCACATGATCCCGAATTGTGTCGGCTCGATGAGCGCAACCATCGAACCGGTCGAAGATGACTGAAAAATCCCTGCCGCTCTCCGGTCGGACGATCTTGCTGACCCGGCCGCGAGAACCGTCCGAACCGCTCGGCGCGATGTTTCGCGAAGCCGGGGCGAGCGTCGTGCACCAGCCGACCGTCGAAATCCGACCGCTCCGCTCCTACGCGAAGGTCGATGCCGTTTGGCAGGAGATCGCGGAGTTCGATTGGCTGGTGTTCGCAAGCGGCAACGGCGTCCGCTATTTTTTGCCGCGTTGTCCTGAGTATCGAACCGCCCTGCAAACAACCCGGCTGCTCGCGATCGGGCCTGGAACGGCCGCCGCGCTGCGGTCGTTCGGCTTGGAATCGGCGATCGTTCCGGTAGAGCATACCGCCGAGGGGGTGGTCGAATCGCTCTTGCCGGAAGTTCGCAGCGGTCGCCGCGTTTTGATCGTCCGGGCGAGTCGGGGACGCGAAATCATGCGGGAGCGGCTCGCGGCCGCCGCCCGGGACGAACGGGCCGTTCGCGAAGTCGCGGCTTACGAAAATATCGATGTAGAAACCCCCGATCCGAAAATCACCGCCCTGCTGCGGCAAAACCGAATCGATTGGACGAGTTGTACGAGTTCGGCGATCGCCGCCTCGCTGATCCGGATGTTCGGCCCGCTGTTGCACGGGACGAAGCTGCTGAGCATCGGCCCGATCACGAGCCGGACGATCCGCGAACACGGTTTCAAGGTCGCCGCCGAATGCCCCGAAGCGAGTTTGGCGGCGATGTTTGAAACAGTGTTGTTAGAGGATAGAAGATAGAGGATAGTTTTTTATCCAACATTTTTTTATACTCTACACTATCCTCTATCCTCTGTCATCTATCCTCTAAAATATGCGACGTCGAAAAATCAATCGTTTTGGCAAGAACTCGATCGGCTTCTTTTTGTTGGCGTTGCTCGGCTTGGTGCTCGCCCGATACGTGCCGCAGGAACCGGAAACCAATGGCGCCCCGATCGACGGCGGGACCGTCCGGGTCGAGCGCTGTATCGACGGCGATACGATCGTGATCGCCGGAGGGACGAAAATCCGGTTCGTCGGGATCGACACCCCGGAAACGAAGAAGCCGAATTGGCCGGTCGAGCCGTTCGGACCGGAGGCGGCCGCGTTTACGAAAAACGCGATCGAGCAGGCGGGCAACAAGGTCCGACTCGAATACGACGGGGACAAGACCGACCGGTATGGCCGGACGCTTGCCCTGGTTTACACGGGCGAAACGCTGCTCAACGAGGAACTCGTCCGGAACGGCCTCGCGACCGCCGAACTGCAATACCGTTATTCCCAAAAGATGAAGGACCGTTTTCGGGCTGCGGAATACGAAGCCCAAAAAATGCGGCTCGGCATCTGGAGCCTCGACGATCAGGGAACGAAGAAAGGAAAGAAAAAATAGCGGCCGGGTTTCGGCAGTTTGGAGAAAATCGGTTCCGCAGTCGTCATTTCGAGCGAAGCGAGAAATCTCGGTTGTGTTTTCGATTTCAATACGGCTTGAGATGGGAAACACAGCCGAGATTTCTCCTTACGCTACGCTTCAGTCGAAATGACGAAAACGGCCAAACAGCTAAAGTGCAACCTTTTTAGAAAAAAGAGGAAATGATCATGAAACGTTACAAAGTCGCTTTTTGCCTCCCTTTTCTTTTTCTGTCGCACGCGTTCGCCGCGGAAAGTCCCGCTTTGACACTTTTCGACGCCGCGAAAACGCCGCTTGAAAACGTCCAGACTCAAGATGTCGTGGTCGAAAAACAGGGTAATGCCCTTCTCGTGCGAACGGGAGTCGCGAGCCGTTGGCCCGGCATTCAATTGAACGGGCCTTGGAAATTGCAGGATTACGGTTCGCTCGTGCTTGAAATCGAGAATCGCGGCGATGCCGATTTGAAGCTGCATTGCCGGCTCGACAACCCGGGCGGCGACGGCGCGACCGGGATCGGGACGTACACCCGATCGGTTCATGTTCCCGCCCAGGGACGAAAACGCTGGACCCTGAACCTGCCGGTCGCGATTCCCGAGGCATTACGAGAAAAATTCTTCGCGATGCGGGGCCATCCTTTTTCAATGGACCCGAACGGCGAAGGGAGCGAGTTCGACCGCACGACCGTGAGCGAACTGCGATTGTTCCTCGCCGATCCGAAAGAGCCCGCTATCTGGGCCTTGCGTTCGATCATCGCCGAACCGGGCGGGGAAATCGGAAACACGAACGTCGCTCCGGAAAAATTTTTCCCGATGATCGACACCTTCGGGCAATACATGCACAAGGATTGGTCCGGAAAAATCAAGAGCGAGGCCGACCTCAAAAGCCGGATCGCGACGGAAGCGGCCGATCTGCAGGCCCATCCCGGACCGAAAAGTTGGAACCGGTACGGCGGTTGGACCGCCGGACCGCAATTGCGGGCGAGCGGGCATTTCCGGACCGAAAAGGTCGGCGAAAAATGGTGGTTGGTCGATCCCGAAGGGCGGCTGTTCTGGTCGCACGGAGTCGATTGTGTCGCCGATTGGGGCGCGGTCAATCCGATCACGGATCGTGAATTTTATTTCGCCGACCTTCCCGGGCCGGATTCGCCCCGAGCGCGATTTTACGGAAAGGACAGCTGGTCGCCGCACAATTACTACGAAGGTCGCGGCGAGTTCAAGACGTTCAACTGGACCGCCTCGAACCTGTTTCGCAAATACGGGGACGATTGGCGGGAAAAATTCGCGGACATTTCCCACAAACGCCTGCGAAGCTGGGGAATGAACACGATCGCGAACTGGTCGTCCGATTGGATCGAAAAACTGCATCGCACGCCCTACACGGCGACGGTCGGGGCGAGCCATTGTCCGACGATCGAAGCGAGTGAAGGGTATTGGGGGAAATTCGTCGATCCATTTCATCCCGAATTCCGCCGAAAATATCGCGGAGCCCTTGAGGCTCAACGCGGCTCGACGGCCGAAGATCCGTGGTGCATCGGCTATTTTATCGACAACGAAATGAGCTGGGGAGACGAACGGTCGTTGACGTTGGCGTGTCTCGCCTCTCCGGCGAAACAACCGGCCAAGATCGCTCTCCGGGATTGGTTGAGGGAAAAATACGAAGGCTCGATCGACAAGCTCAACACCGCTTGGGGAACGCAGTACGCCGATTGGGACGATTTTCTTTCCTCACACGAAAAGCCGCAAGAAACGGCCGAAGGGGATTTGCGATCCTTTTACACCGTGATCGCCGAGCAGTATTTCAAAGTGCTCAGCGAAGAACTCAAACGGGTCGCCCCGGAAAAGTTGTACCTCGGCTGCCGTTTCGCCTGGGGAAACGAGCTCGCGATTCGGGCCGCCGCGAAATACGTCGATGTGATCAGCTTCAATATTTACAAATACGAGATCGGCTCGTTCCACTTGCCCGAAGGGGTTGACCGGCCGTGCCTGATCGGCGAATTTCATTTCGGGGCGTTGGATCGCGGCCTATTTCATACCGGGTTGGGACCGGTCGATTCGCAAGAAGAACGGGCCGCCGCCTACAAACGGTATGTCCGTTCGGCGCTGACGAACCCGATTTGGGTCGGGACGCATTGGTTTCAGTACGGCGACCAGGCGACGACCGGGCGACCGGACGGGGAAAATTACCAGATCGGCCTGCTCGATGTCTGCGATTCTCCCTACCCTGAAACGATCGACGCCCTTCGCGAGATCGGTTACCGCCTTTACGAAATCCGGGCGGAGGAATAGGTTGCCCCGATTAATATACTGCGCATAAATTTTTGATCTGACATTCCGTCATCCCCGCGCAGGCGGGGATCCAGAGATTACGGTTTCCCTCTGGCCCCCTGCCTGCGCGGGGGTGGCGCAAATCTATTCGTTTTGAAAAACTTGCTTCCCAATGGGGGATTTTTTTGCGCAGATCAATAAACTGCCCCCTTGTCTCACGGTTCCTCTTTTCGCAAAATATCTTTGAGCGCGGATTTCCGAGGCAGGATCAACCGCACGGAACGCTCGAAAAAGAGATAGTCCCATGCCCAGTCAATCAGCACCATGATCCGATTGTGAAAACCGACGAGATACGTCAAGTGCACACCGAGCCAAAGGATCCAGGCGATGATCCCGGAAAACTCGAATCGCCCCAATCGGGCGACCGCCGCGTTGCGACCGATCGTTGCCAAAGAACCTTTGTCGTGATAGGCGAACGGCTTCGGCTCCTCCTTACGCAGATGTCGGAGGATATTTTCCGCCGCACAAAGTCCTTGTTGAATCGCGTTCGGGGCGACCATCGGGAGGTTCATTCCTTCGGGCAGGCTCAAATCCCCGGCAACATAGATTTCCGGGTGCTCTGGCAGCTGAAGCGTCGGCGAAACTGCGACCCGGCCCCCCCGGCCTAGCGGAAGATTTAACGCCGGGGCCAAATCACTCCCGCGCACCCCGGCCGTCCAGATCACCGTTTTGCTCGGAAGGATGGTCCCGTCCCCCAACACGACGGCGTTGTCCCGGACCTCTTTAACCTGTGCGCCGGTCCGAACCGTAACGCCCATTCGCTCCAGCCGCTTGTGGGCATAGGCCCGCAAACGCGGCGGAAAGCCGACCAAAATTTCGTCAACGGCATCGACGAGGGTAACCCGGGCGAAGCCGGGCGGCATTTCGGAAAAATCGCGGCTCAGCGGCGTCCGGATCAATTCGGCCAAGGCTCCGGCATACTCGACCCCGGCCGGGCCGCCGCCGACGACGACCAGATGTGTCAAACCGTCCGGGGCTGTTTCGGGCGAAAGGGCGGCCTGCTCGAAACATCGCAAAATGTGGTTGCGTAAATGCACGGCTTCTTCAAGCGATTTCAGTGGAAAGGTGTTTTCCTCCGCGCCCGGGATGCCGAAAAAGTTACTGACGCTCCCCGTCGAGAGAATCAGGTAATCGTATTCGATGTCCGGGCCGTTGGTGTGCAAGAGCCGTTTTTCAAAATCCGCTCCGAGCACTTCGAGCATCGCGAGGGAAATCCGGGGGTATCGACGAAACAGGCCGCGCAGCGGATTGGCGATTTCTTCCGAATCGAGCTCCGCGGCCGCGACCTGGTACAGGAGCGGTTGAAAGGTGTGGTAATTATTGCAATCGAGAAGCAGGATTTCGAGTTCCTTGATTCGGGCGAGACGTTTGGCCGCGGACAGCCCCGCGAAACCAGCCCCGACGATCACGACCCGGGTTTTGTTTTTGTCTTGAGTTCGCATTGTAGCTCCGTTACCAAAGGTGATTTTGTGAGTTGTCCGTTTAGCCGGGCGGCGCAGACACCGGTGCCGCATCCTTTTTCGGTTCGGTATGAATCACGACGACGATCACGCCAGGCCCTTCGCGCAACAGCCGGTCCGATAAGCCGCACGGTCGTGGATCATTTCTCCGGTTTCGGCACTCGGCCTTGGGGATGTCGCTTTTTCCGGCCGCGTTCGGATTTCATCTTCGAGAAATCGACGAGGCTCGAATGTCGGCCGATATGCTTTTTCAGCTCCTCGATCCGATCGCGCAGCACGGCTGCCCGCTCGAACTGGAGCGCATCTGCCGCCGCGAGCATTTCCTTTTCCAACTCGTTGATGTACTCCGCCGTAATAAACAAATCGTCGTCCTTCTGCCCGACGGCTGCATTCGCCTGCTGGTGGGCGTCCATTTCCGCTTCGATGCCGCGCGAAATGTTCTTCTTGATCGTCTCCGGCGTGATTCCGTGCTGCTCGTTGTACGCCTGCTGCAATTTCCGCCGCCGCTCGGTTTCGTCGATCGCCCGTTGCATCGAATCGGTCACCTTATCGGCATACAGGATCACCTTGGCGTTGACGTTGCGGGCGCTGCGGCCGATCGTTTGGATGAGCGAGGTTTCGCTCCGCAAAAAACCTTCCTTATCGGCATCGAGAATCGCGACAAGCGAAACCTCCGGCAAATCGAGCCCTTCCCGCAACAGGTTGACGCCGACCAGCACGTCGAACCGTCCGGCCCGCAAATCCCGGAGCAACTCGACCCGTTCGAAGGCGTCCAGTTCGCTGTGCAACCATTTGCAGCGGACATCCTGCTTCGAAAAATACTCGGCCAAATCCTCGGCCAAGCGTTTCGTCAACGCCGTCACCAACACGCGTTCGCCGAGTTTCGCCCGCTTTTGAATCTCTCCGAGCAGGTGCGGTACCTGCTTCGAGGCGGGAGCGATCTCGACCACCGGGTCGAGCAAGCCCGTCGGCCGGATCACCTGCTGCACGAGCCGGTCGTCCGATTTTTCCAGTTCGTAGGGCCCCGGCGTCGCCGAAACGAACACGACCTTGTTGATCCGTTCCTCCCATTCCGCGAACTTGAGCGGTCGGTTGTCGAGGGCGCTGGGCAGCCGGAAACCGTGCTCGACGAGGTTCCCTTTGCGGGCCTGATCGCCGCTGAACATCGCCCGGATTTGCGGGACGCTGACGTGCGATTCGTCGACGAACAGGAGGTAATCGTCCGGGAAAAAATCGAAGAGCGTATCCGGCGGCGTCCCGGGCGCCCGACCGGCGAGGGCGCAACTGTAATTCTCGATGCCGGGACAATAGCCGATTTCCTGCATCAGCTCGATGTCGTATTTCGTTCGGGCCGCCAGCCGCTGGGCTTCGAGCAGTTTCCCCTGGTCTTTAAAAATCTTGAGCCGCTCGGCGAGTTCCCCTTCGATCCGCTGGATCGCCTGGGCGATCCGCTCTTCCGGCATCACGAAATGCTTCGCCGGATAAACGTAAAATTCCTGCTGCTTGCGGATCGTCTCCCCGGTCAGCGGATTGATGATCGACAGCTGCTCGATCTCATCCCCCCAGAACTCGACGCGAACGGCGAATTCCTCGTAGGAAGGGTAAATCTCGACGCAATCGCCGCGCACCCGGAACTGGCCGCGTTCGAAGGCAATGTCATTCCGGTCGTATTGAATGTCGATCAGCCGGGCGAGCATTTTGTCCCGCGGGATCTCCTCGCCGACGCGGAGCGAGACCATCATGTTGCGGTAATCCTGCGGCGAGCCGAGCCCGTAGATACACGAAACGCTGGCGACGACGATCACATCCTTGCGGGTGACGAGCGAAGAGGTCGCCGAGAGCCGCAGCCGGTCGATCTCCTCGTTGATCGAGGCGTCTTTTTCGATGTAAATGTCGCGCTGCGGAATGTACGCTTCCGGCTGGTAATAATCGTAGTACGAAACGAAATACGCGACGGCGTTGTTCGGGAAGAACGCCTTGAACTCGCTGTACAGCTGGGCGGCGAGCGTTTTGTTATGCGACATCACCAGCGCCGGCCGATTGAAATGGGCGATCACGTTCGCCATCGTAAAGGTCTTGCCGGACCCGGTCACGCCCATGAGCGTCTGGTATTTCTCGCCGTGCTCGATCGAACGGACGATCTTCTCGATCGCCTGCGGCTGGTCCCCGGAAGGTTGAAAAGGTGCTTGAAGGTCGAACATGGTTTCTATTTTTTGTTTCTCACCAAGGCACGAAGATCACAAAGGAGTTGGAATTTCAAGTCCTCTCCTTTGTGTCCTTGGTGCCTTGGTGAGAGAAAATCAATCCAAATACCCATTGATTATCCTGACGATGCCGGTTTTCATCAATTCTTCACCGAAATTCAAGACGAATCCGAGTTTCATTCCGGTCAGTTTCAGGTAGGTGAGCAGTTGCTTTTTGTGAACGGGATTGAGTTTTTCGACGGATTTCAATTCAAGAATGACTTTTTCCTCAATGACGATATCCGCCCGGAATCCCTCGTCAAAACTTTCTCCGTTGAATTCGATCGGGATGCTGGCTTGCCGACGAACGCGAAGTTCTCGTTTTGCAAGGAGCCTTGAAAGCACGGACTCGTAAACCGACTCCAGTAATCCTGGTCCCAGCTCCTGATGTAAGTGTACCGCGGTGTCAACGACGATTTTGCCGATTTCGTTTTCTGTCATGATTTTTATTTTGTTTCTCACCAAGGCACGAAGATCACAAAGGAGTTGAATTTTCAAGTTTCCTCTTTGTGCACTTTGTGCCTTTGTGAGAAAGCATTTCCATTATGAATCGCCTGCGGCTGGTCCCCCGAAGGTTGAAAAGGAGCTTGAAGGTCGAACATGGTGATCGGAATATCGTAATTTCAGAGCTCGAAGCGTAAGCGAGGGATTGCGTTCAACGTAGAAAACGTAGAATCTGTCCAAGAACGCCCATGATGAGGACAACGACGAAAACGCAAGGAAAGACCTTGCGGAAAGCTATTCTTTTGTTTTTTATCAAAAGTGAAACGAGGTGAAATAGGCCGGAGACGATCAGGGCAAGAAGCAGAATCCCGAGAAATTGGCCGACGATGTAACCGATCCAAAAACTCGTTTGAACAGCGGTATCGGTTTGGGCGAAGAGCGACAAAAATGCGAACATGGTTTTCTCCAAAAAATGTAAAGTTGCCGTTCGGCGTCTGCGCCGCTCGGTTAAACGGGGGATTACTTTGGTACGGCTTCGTACGCTTTGATTTTACTCTGTTTACTTTTGGCCGCCAAGGTCATATGATTGAAACAGCAAAAATGCGACGGATCGAAAAACGCAACCTGCCTCAAACTTGACGGACGGTATTTTTTACATCATACTGACGCAAGAAAGGGGGGGCATGTCAACTTGTTCAAATATCACGATCCGGGAGATGTGCTCCTGACTGCCTCCATCCGAATTGAAAGATTTCCCACTATGAACGTAACCGGGACCTCAGGTTTCGGCTCGTTATTTGTCGTCACAAACGAGAAAAATCATGAAACAACCTTCTTTTTTCCTCGGACTTCTGTTCCTCGTTATCATCGCCGCCGCCGCGTTCGCGCTCGGGCTGCTGCTCGTTTCCGTCACCGAACGCCGTGCCGAGGCCGTCAAGCGGTCCGCCCTGTTCGAGATTCCGCCCAAGGAAATGGACGCCGCCGTCTGGGGACGTAATTATCCAAGGCAGTACGATTCCTGGAAGCGGACGCAGCTCACCTCGTTCACCTCGAAATACGCCGGGAGCACTCACCGCGACTACCTCGAAGAAACCCCGGCCAACGTGATCCTCTTCGCCGGCTACGGTTTCGGCAAGGATTATTGCCAGGCACGCGGGCATTGGTACGCCATCGAAGACGTCACGCACACGAAACGGGTCAACGAGAAAACCCCGGCCTCCTGCTGGTACTGTAAAAGCCCCGACGTGCCACGGCTGATCGAAGAATGGGGGGTCGAAAAATTCGCCTCGCAGACCCTCGACGGGCTGAAAGACCAAATCACGCACGCGATTTCCTGCTACGATTGCCACGAAGAGAACACGATGCGACTCCGCGTCCTCCGCCCGGCGATCCGCGAAGGGATTAAAAAGCAGGGCAAGGATATCGACACGTTCTCACACCAGGAGATGCGCAGCGTCACCTGCGGCCAGTGCCACTCGACGTACTATTTCGAGAAGGATACGAACATCGTCACCTTCCCCTGGACGCACGGCACGAAAGTCGAAAACATCGAACAGTATTACAAAGAGGATGGTTTCTCCGACTGGACGCACCCGATCAGCAAGGTTCGGATCATCAAGACCCGGCATCCGGATTATGAAATTTTCTCGACCGGCATTCACGCGTTCATGGGCCTTTCCTGCGCCGATTGTCACATGCCGTACCGGACGGAAGGAGCCGAAAAGTTTTCCGACCACCACCTGCAAAGCCCGTTGGCCGACATCTCCCGGACCTGCGCCGTCTGTCACCGTTGGAGCGAAGACGAGGTCCGCACCCAGGTTACGTCGATCCAGGACAAGGTCTGCGAAGGCCGAGACCGTGCGGAAAACGCCCTAGCCCACGCCCATTTCGACATCGGAGCCTGCGCCGAAGCGGGAGCGAGCGACGAAGAACTGGCCGAGGTCCGCGATCTGATGCGCTACGCTCAAATGAACTGGGATTTCATCGCTTCGGCCAACGGCATGGGCTTCCATTCGCCGCAGGAATCGCAGCGGATCCTTGCCATGGCCCTCGACAAGGCCGCCCAGGTTCGGCTCGGCTGTAGCAAAATCCTCGCCAAACACGGCTACACCGACGAGGTGCTCTACCCCGATTTCTCGACGAAAGCGAAAGCTCAGGCGGTCAACGAACAGTTCGTTTCCGGAACCGCCCCATCGCTTTTGAAGAAAGAATAGGACAAAATACGCCAGTTGCCCATTTAACCGGTACTCCGCGTCCGCACTTGACCGGTACTCCGCATTTTCCAGTTCAACCATGAAATGTCCCTATTGCCAACATGATAACGACAAGGTCGTCGACACCCGCGCCGGCGAAGAAGGGTTCGTGGTTCGACGGCGGCGGCTTTGCTGCCATTGCAACAAACGGTTTACGACGTATGAACGCGTCGAGACGATCTCGGTCAAGGTCCGCAAACGGGACGGTGTCCGGGTGCCGTTCGACCGGGAGAAAATCCGCAACGGCCTCGAACGGGCCTGTTGGAAGCGGCCGGTGAGCGATGCCCAGATTTCGGGGTTGATCGCCGAGGTTGAGAGCGAGATCGACGCGATGTTTACGACCGAGGTCGACAGTCATTTTATCGGCGAGATCGTGATGGGCCTCCTCCGCGAACTGGACCAGGTCGCCTACGTTCGCTTCGCGAGCGTCTACCTTCAATTCCAGGACGCGAAAGATTTTTCGAACGCGATCCGCCCGATGCTCGACGACCCGAACGGAGAAACGCTGATCTCTCCGCATCGACCGCATTAGAACCGCGATCCGGTATCACAACGTTTTTCAATACCCGAAAAAAAGGACAAACCGATGCGACAATGCGCCAACACCGAAAAGGCCGCAGCCCGACTCAAAAAAATCGAAGGGCAGATCCGCGGAATCCTCAACATGGTTCAGGACACCGAAAAGGACATCCCCTGCGATGAGATTTTGATTCAAATCGGCGCGGCCAAATCGGCACTGCACAAAGTTGGAAAAATCATTCTCGAAGGGCACTTGCGGCACTGTGTCGTCGACGGGATCAAGGCTGGCGACGAAGAGCAGACCATGCGCAAGCTGTCCGTCGCGTTAGAGCAGTTTTCAAGATTTCAGTAACAAGGATGTAGGCTGTAGGGTTCGTATTCCCACCGTTCCCGACAGCCTCGAGGTTGCGGTATCTACTCAAGCCGGTTTAGAGCGGATCCGAAGTTGGTCTGGAGTGATTATTTGCATAAAGTAGCGACCAACGGGAGCGAAACACTCCAGACCAACTCGAAATTTGATCTAAAATTCCCGTCTTCAACACGGCAGCGGCCCAACGAGACCGCGATTTGACGGAGGGCGAAGCCTACCGCCCCTACCGGCTACGGTATATCATTTTTCCTCCCCTTGATTTTATTGAGTGAACGGAATACACTACAGTATCGGGATTTTTTTATCGATAATGAATGATTTTTTTGGCCTGCGAGGCCAGGCGGATTGATTCCCAGCGCCGAATCGTCCGTTCCATATCGAACATCCCCGTACTTCCCAGCAGTCTCCGTTTTCGTTTTTTCGTCAATGTCCGGCACGATCAATCCTCCCATCGCAATTCGGGCGGTCCCATCCCCCAGCGTCCAGCGGTTGCCGGTCTATCTCCGCTTTTTAAAGGAACAACGTGACCGGGGGGAAACCGTTGTTTCTTGTACACGTATCGCCGAGGAATTCGGCCAATTAAGCGTTCAAGTCCGAAAAGACCTTTCGATCACCGGCATCATCGGTCGTCCCAAGGTCGGCTACAAAATCTCCGAACTGATCGACGCGATCGAAGATTTTCTCGGCTGGAATACGAAAATGTCCGCCTGCCTGGTCGGAGCCGGCAGTCTCGGAAGCGCAATTCTCGGGTACGAAGGCTTTGCCGAACTGGGACTGGACATTCAATGCTGTTTCGACACCGACCCTAAAAAAATCGGCTCGCAAATACACGGTCGACCGGTTTACGATTTCCGGGAAATGGGAAAAATCGCCCAGCAGCATCGTTTTGAAATCGGAATTCTGACCGTCCCGGCCTCCGCCGCCCAAGCCGTCGCCAACACGCTGATCGGAACCGGCGTTCGGGCTTTCTGGAACTACACGCCCACCCGATTGGACCTTCCCGCCGGGATTCTTTGCGAAGAGGTCAAGCTTTCGGCCAGTTTCGCGCTGCTCTCCAGCCGCATGAAAAGCGGACCGACCTTGGTCGAGAACGACTTTTAGATCAATTTTTGAGAAACGCAGCAGCGTCGTTCGAATCCGAAACACATCTTTATTGGCGTTTGCGGATACGTACGCAATTCCTACAGCCTGTAGGTCTCGTCAAACCGCTTGATCGCGTGTTCGTAAACCGTTTTGAGGGGGATGTCGTTTTGCTCCGCGATCTTTTTGGCGGATTCGAATTCGGGGGTAAAGCGGACGTCCCCCTCGGGCAGGATCGCCGTCTTGCCCTCGACCAATCCCCAAGGGGTCGGGACGGAATGCGGCTTGCGTTCAAGGAACGCCCGAACAACGGGATACCGCCGGATGCCGAGCGTCGATGTTTCTCGAAAAACGATTCGCTGGACCTCGGGCCACACCTCTTCCCGGCAAAGAACCGTCAACGTAACCGCAGGGCGGTTCTTTTTCATAAAAATCGGCGTCGTGGTTACGTCCAAGGTCCCGGCGTTCCAAAGTTTTTCGATGCAATAACCGAGTATTTCCCCGGTCGTATCGTCGAGGTTGGTTTCGAGAACCCAAAGTTTTTCTTCCCGGAGACCGCCGAGTTCGGGGTTGGCTGTCTCATGATCGTGCCGATGCTTATGCGAATGGTCGTGTGAATGCGAGTGTCCGTGCGAGTGTTCGTGTCCCGCTTCGTGTTCGTGAGGATCATCGTGATGATGAGCATGGTTGTGCTCGTGAGCGTGAGAGTGCTCGGGATGATGATGGTGATGAGCGTGATCGACGGCGGCTTTTTCCGATTCGAAGGACAGCGTCTCGGCTTCTCCGATCAACAGGCGGAGGACGTTCGGTTGTTCCTTCAAATCGCGGGTTCCGGCCCCATACCCGATTTTGTGGAGCTTGAGGCTTGGGATCGACCCGTACTCCCGGACGAAAACGGAAAGAATCGCCGCCCCGGTCGGGGTCGTCAACTCGAATGGCACTTGCGAAGGGGCGATCGGTACGCCGAACAGGAGTTCTGCGGTTGCCGGGGCGGGAATCGGACAAAGGCCGTGGGCGATTCGGGTCGTGCCGCAGCCGAGGGCGACAGGCGAGGCGACGATCGCGTCCAAATCGAGGTATTCCAACCCGACGACGGCTCCGACGAGATCGGCGATCGAATCGGCGGCGCCGACTTCATGAAAATGAACCTCCTCGACCGGAATGCCGTGCACCTTCGCCTCGACCTCCGCGATCTTGGCGAAGAGGCGGCCGATCAGCCGTTTTTGGCTGTCGGTCAACACCGAACTGAGGTCGATGATTTCGGAAATCTCCTTGAGCCCGCGATGGGCGTGCTCCTCCGGGCACAGGACGTTGACCTTGCAGGCCCGAAAACCCTGCCGTTTGACGATTTCCGAAGAAAGAGACAACCCCGGGATGCCGAGGGAACGAACGGCTTCCTCCAAAAGAGAGAGCGGAACCCCGGCATCGACCATCGCGCCGAGCATCATATCGCCGCTGATCCCGGAAGCACAGTCCAAGTAACCTATTTTCATCGTCAAAAATTATGGCAAAGAGGATGGGGATATTACATTCGAGACGTTTTCACATTCTTTACAATCGCACTTATTATAAGGTATAATCCGCGAATCGAGAAGTCGTTGGCTTGTCAATTTCTCCCGCCGGGTGTAGTAAAGTTTGAGGGGCAACGTTCTCCACCCCCAACGGGGGCCCACAAGGTAGCCGGGGGTCAAGCGTACTCGCGGAACCCCCGGAAACAAAGCGCAAGCCCAGTGCACCCCAACGGGGTGCCACAAAAAATCGCCCAGTGCGCCCCCGTTGGGGACGATTGGTTTCTCCGTCCGATCACCGGGGGTTCGCGGAATACCGCTCACCCCCGGCTACCTTGTTGTTGCCCCGTTGGGGCAATCCTAATCAGATTCGCAATAAAATTTTACGACTTCCTCTCCCGAACCGCCGAACACTCAACCGATCATCCGTCCCATGACCCGAAAAATTCTTTTGCTCCCGTGCGTTATTGCGATTCTGCTCCCGGCGGTCGTTTTCGCCGCCGAGCCGCAAGGGCTGACGAAAAAGCTGATCCAACTCGGTTGGGACATGCCGAGCACGCAGTTTTTGAAAGAGCACCATCGGGAGATGCAGGAAACGACGCCGTTCGACGGGACGATGTTCGAGGTCCGGATCAATCTCGGCGAGGGGATCACGTATTCGAGCAACAGTTTCTGGGATGCAACCCCTTGGAAAGCGGAATGGTTCGAAGGGCCGCTCGCCGATTTGAAGGCGTGTCATTGGACAACGTTTACCGACAATTTTATACGGCTTAACGCGACCCCGGGCACGATCGCCTGGGGTGATGATGCGGGTTGGAAAACCCTTTGCGAAAAGACGGGCTTTTGCGCCCGATTCCTGAAGCAGGCGGGAATGAAAGGCTTCGCTCCCGATTTCGAATCCTACGGCTCCGAGATGTATCAATACGATTCGAGGACCGGCCTTTCGTTCGCGGAAACCGAACGGCTGGCCCGGCAACGCGGCAAAGAATTTCTCGCGGCGATCGCGAAAGAATTTCCGGAGGCGGTGATTTTGTGTCTTTGGCTGAACAGCGTCAATTACAGGGCTGGAGAGTGCGAGGATCCGGCGAGCAGCCTCGAAATTGAGCCTTACGGTCTGCTGCCGGCGTTTATCGACGGGATGCTCGATGCCGCGCCGCCGGAAATGGTGCTGGTCGACGGTTGCGAAAACGGGTATTATCTCAACGGCGAAATCGAATACGATCGGGTCGCCAACCAAATGATTTCCTGGACCGGCCCGATGATGCGGCTCGTCGCCCCGGAGAACCGTGCGAAATACCGGCGGCAAGTTCAAGCCGGTTTCGGATTTTATCTCGACATGTTTTCCAATCCGGAAGGGCATAAGTATTATCGCGGCCCGAAGCCGGGCGGCACGCGGCTGGACCGGCTGTCCGAAAATCTTTCGGCCGCGTTGGCCGCCGCCGATCAATACGTCTGGGTGTACGGCGAGCATTTTCGCTGGTGGGGATCGGGGAGCGAGCCGTGGGAGGCCGGAATTCCCGGAGTAACCCAGACGATTCGGCGGATCAAAAATCCGCTCGAAGCGGCACGGGCGTTTCTCGCCGACGAAAAACGGCTCGGAACGACGGTCAATCTGCTCGAAAATCCGTCGTTCGAAAAATTGTCCGCCTCGTCCGATTCTCTCGAAGGGTGGTCGTTTTGGCAGCCGAATCGGGAACCGCTTGGAAAAGGTTCCTGGGACGGAACGGTTGGCAACGGCTCGGCGAAGATTTGCGGTGCGAAGCGTGCGGATTTTTCCCAATCGCTGTTGGTTGAAGAAGGGGAGCGGTTTTATGTTGCCGCCGAAATCAAAACGGAAGGGAAAGGGTACCCGACCATCGAGGTCCGTTGGCAAAAGGGGAGCGACATGCGGACGCGGATCGACGCGATCCGGCGGTTCGAGTTTCGCGACGGCAAGGCGGAAGGGGTCGTCGTCGTACCGTCCGGCCCGGATCGGATGTACATCGAGCTGACCGCCCGCAACCAGGAATCGGAAGCCGACGCCTGCTGGTTCGACAACGTCGAGTTGTACCGCGTACCGTAGGGGATAGATTTCTATTTCAGTCGGAGCCGCGCCCGTAAGGAAGCGGTGCCCGCCAAAACC
>JAVBQI010000085.1:0-29924 GCA_031549145.1 Thermoguttaceae bacterium
GCACCAGTGCGGGACGCACCTGTTCGAAGATCATTTTTATCCGGAGATCGTCGATTCGGAGACCCTCGAACCGGTTCCCGACGGCGAATACGGCGAGTTGGTTTTCACGACCCTCGACAAACGGGCGATGCCGCTCATCCGATACCGGACTCGCGACATCACGCGGCTGATTCCGGGAACCTGTCCCTGCGGCCGAACGATCCGGCGGATGGAAAAGATTTCGCACCGGAGCGACGACATGTTCATCATTCGCGGTGTCAACGTCTTCCCGGGCCAGATCGAGGCCGCCTTGCTCGCCGTCGAAGGGAGCGTGCCGCATTACCAGATCATCCTGACCCGGGAGCATGGTTTGGACAACGTCGAGGTGCAGGTCGAAATGAGCCCCGAGATGTTCAGCGACACGATTCGCGGGACCGAGGGGCTGCATCGTTCGATCAACAAGCAGATCGAGACGACGGTCGGCATCCGGGTCAAGGTCACCCTTTTGGAGCCGGGCCGCATCCCGCGCAGCGAAGGGAAGGCCAAGCGGGTGATCGACCAGCGGGAGATTTAAAGGAAGGTTCAAGAGCACGGAGTACCGGCTAAATACGCGGGGTACCGGTTAAATTATTTTCGAGGTTCATTTTCTGATGACGAAATCAAATCTATTTTGGGTCTTTCTTTCCCTTTTTGTTTTAACCGGGATTACGCGGGCGGCCGAGACGTGGGACGTTCGGAGCGATACTTGGGTCGCGACCGATCTGCTCGGGCGGACGCTGCCGGGGTTCGAGCAGACCGGCCCCGTCAAGAACGACAAGACGGTCGCGATGTTCTACTTTCTCTGGCTCGGGCGACACGGCGAAGAAGGGCCGTTCGATGTGACGAAGATTCTCGCGCAAGACCCCGAGGCGATGCGGAAAAAAGACTCGCCGCTCTGGGGCAACATGTACGTGCCGCACCATTGGGGCGAGTCGATCTTCGGTTACTACGTCGGCGAGGACGAATGGGTGCTGCGCAAACACGCCCAGATGCTCGGCGATGCCGGGGTCGATGTCATTATCTTCGATGTAACCAACCAGCTGACGTATCCGGAGAGTTATCGGCCGCTTTGCAAGGTCTTTCAAGAAGTGCGGGCGGCCGGCAATCATGCCCCGCAGATCGCGTTTTTGACGCCGTTCGGCGCTCCGAAAAAGGTCGTGCACGAACTTTGGAACGACCTTTACTCGAAAGGGGATTATGAGGATCTGTGGTTCCGCTGGGAAGGGAAGCCGCTCATTTTGGCCGATCCGAATTACGTTTACGAGACGAAAGAATCGAAACGGCCGGAAGGAACGTTCAGCGTCGGGCTGAAAACGACGCTGGGACAGACCTTCAAAAGCGAGCAGCCGTTCCTGCAAATCGGGGCGGCCGTTCCGACCTGGAATACGACCGATTCAACGGTAACACTGACGCTGTTCAAGGGCGGGCCGGGCGGAGAAAAGATTCAATCGCAGCGGTTCACGAATCACCAGGACAACCATTGGGCGATGATCCGGCTCGACAAGCCGGCCGAACCGGGAGAGTATTACCTCGAAATGTCCCAACCGGAAGGAAAGATCGGCTGGTGGACCGGGGTGACCCCGCCGGAAATTTCCGGCAAGGCCTTTGAAGAAGGGGAGCCGTCGGAAAAAACGTTTGCCGTTCGCGTCGTGTTCGGATCGCAGGAGACGACCGAGATTTTGAACTTCTTTACCTTCCGGAAGCCGCAGCCCGATTACTTCGTCGGCCCGACCGGCCCGAACCAATGGGGTTGGCTTGAGGTTTATCCCCAGCACGGATTTTACACGCTTGAAAAAGACGCCCAGGGGAAAGAGAAAAAGGTGATCGAAGAGGTCGCGGTCGGCGTCGCCCAAAACGCGGTCGACGGCAAGCTGAGCGTCTTGAGCAACCCGCGGGCGCACGGCCGAAGCTTCAACAACGGCAGCGAGCCGCCGCCGGAACAGTGCGATTACACCGGAAAGAACTTCGAAGAGCAATGGAAACGAGCTTACGAACTCGACCCGAAGGCCGTTTTCGTAACCGGTTGGAACGAATGGATCATGGGCCGGTTCGACGAGAATTCGCCGTTTTATGGCGACGACGTCGTTTCGTTCGTCGATCAGTTCAACCAGGAATTCAGTCGCGACATCGAGCCGGTGCGCGGCGGGCATGAGGACGCGTTTTATTACCAGATGATCGGGCACTTGCGACGTTTCAAGGGGACCCGGTCGCTTGAGAAGCTGGTTTCCCGGCCGATCCGGATCGACGGGAAGTTCGAGGATTGGAACGAGGTCGGGCCGGAATTCCGCGACACGATCGGCGATGTCGCCCATCGCAAGGAGCGGGGCTGGGGAAAGGGAACCGTTTACGAAAATACGACCGGGCGAAACGACATCGTCGTCGCGAAGGTGAGCCGTGATGCGGCGAACGTCAAATTTTACGTCCGGACGGCCGCTCCGCTCGTCGGGCAAAACGACGGTAGTTGGATGATGCTCTTTTTGGATGTCGACTGCAACACCAAGACCGGTTGGCTCGGCTACGATTTCGTGCTCAACCGCGTGCCGCTTCGCCCGGACTCGGACAACCCCGGCGGTTTTCTCGCGACGCTCGAAAAGAACGTCGGCGGTGAGTACGAATGGTCCGAGCCGATCACGGTCCCCTGCCGCGTCGGCGAAAAAGAGCTGGAGCTCGCGATTCCGGCCCAGGTTTTCGGCAACGGGAAGGCGTTTCATTTCAAATGGGCGGACAACATCCGGCAGACGGGCGAATGGTCCGACTTTACGCTCAACGGCGACGCCGCCCCGAACGACCGTTATAATTACCGGGCGGAAGAGTGAGGAGGGGAAATGAAAACCGAAATCGTGATCCAGTTGCACCAAAGTTTCGAGGAATCGGCTCAAAAAGAGGAATCGACCGGTGTTGAGTTCTGGTTTGCCCGCGATTTGCAGCGGTTGCTCGGTTATTCTCAATGGAGAAATTTCGAACCGATTATTAAGAAGGGGATCACCGCCTGCAAAAATTCGAAACAGAATTCGGAAGACCATTTTGCGCGCGCGCGCAAAATGGTCCCGATCGGTTCCGGAGCGGAAAAAGAGATCGACGATTATGCCCTGACCCGGTATGCCTGTTATCTGATCGCCCAGAACGGCGATCCTCGAAAAGAGGAAATCGCATTCGCTCAATCCTATTTCGCGTTTCAAACACGAAAAATGGAAGTCGTCGAAAAACGGATTCGAGAGATTGAGCGTCTTGATGCGAGAAAAAAATTGACCGAATCGGAAAAACAACTTTCCGGAATCATTTTCGAGCGATTGAAAAGCAACGAGAGTTTTGCCAAAATTCGCAGTCAAGGAGACGCCGCACTTTTCGGCGGATTATCGACCCAACAAATGAAAAAGCGTCTCGGTGTTCCCCAAAGCCGGGCGTTGGCCGATTTCCTGCCGACGATTTCGATCAAAGCTAAAGACTTCGCGAACGAAATTACGGCCTTTAAAATCCAATCCGGGAATCTCCGGACAGAGGGAAAAATTTCGCAAGAGCATATTACCAGTAATCGTCGTGTTCGAAAGACATTGACCGACAGCGGCATCGTTCCGGAAAGTCTTCCTCCGGAAGAGGATGTCAAAAAACTTGAACGAAGACTCGGCTCGGAAAAGAAAAAACTCGAATCAAACGATTGAATCGCGTATCCTTTCTCGCGTTGATCTTTCGATCAGCGGCTAAAATCATCCCCTCGAAACACTTACCCCAATCCCGTGAGCGAAACATTTTCTTCCCATTCTCAATCGCAACCGCAGCCGACCCGAAACCTTCGCGACATTTTACAGGAATTCGGGCAGCATTGCCGCCTGATGCAGGACGAGCTCGGCAAGGTGATCATCGGCCAATCGGATGTCGTCCGGCAGATTTTTGCCGCGATTTTTACCCGCGGGCATTGCCTGCTCGAAGGAGTGCCCGGCCTCGCCAAAACGCTCATGGTCAGCACCATCGCCCGGATCCTGGATATGGAGTTCAAGCGGATTCAATTTACTCCCGACCTCATGCCCTCGGATATTATCGGGACGACGGTGCTTGACGAGGACGAGCACGGCAAGCGGAATTTCCGGTTCGTGCAGGGCCCCGTCTTTACGAACATCCTACTCGCGGACGAAATCAACCGGACGCCGCCGAAAACCCAGGCCGCGATGTTGCAGGCGATGCAGGAGCGGGAAGTGACCGTCGGGCAGACGACGTATGCCCTGCCGGAGCCGTTCTTTACGATCGCGACGCAAAACCCGATCGAGCAGGAAGGAACCTACCCACTGCCGGAAGCGCAGCTCGACCGGTTCATGTTCAACATCAAGATCGACTACCCGAGTTTGGAGGAGGAGGAAAAAATTCTTGCGAGCACGACCCGGACGGAAAAGGTCGAGGTCCGCAAAATCATGAGCGGCAAGGTCGTCGCCAACCTGCAAAAGCTGGTCGGTTCCGTTGCCGTGAGCCAATACATCGTCCAATACGCCGCGCGATTGGTTCGCGCAACCCGACCGCGGGACGGCAGCGCCCCGAAATTCGTGCAGGAGTTGGTCGATTGGGGTGCCGGGCCGCGGGCGGGCCAGTACCTGATACACGGCGGCAAGGCGGTCGCGGCGATGGATGGTCGCTTCTCGGTCTCGCTCGACGACATTCAAAGCGTCGCCGTTCCGGTCTTGCGGCATCGGATCAGCACGAATTTTCAGGCCCAGGCCGAAGGGATGTCGAACGAAAAAATGATCGAAAAACTTTTGGAAACCGTCCCGCCGCCACCGATCGAGAAGTTCGAAAAACCGGGGGCGAAAGGGTGAGCGCTCCGGCGTCTGCGACGATCCCGCTCAACAGGCGATTCACGAAAAGTCCCCGTTGGGGGCGGGAATTCTTTTACCGTACCCGCTTTTTCCCTTGACCGATCCCCTTTCCTGCGGTTTAATCTAGGCTTGGCAAAAATAAAGTACAACAAGAAATTCCCCGGGACCGTTGGTTCCGTCGACTCGGAGTGAGAAACACGGCCGAATCATTATAATAAGCAACATTTAGACCGCTTTAGCGAAATTATGGAAAAAAAACAGGCTCGGCACGGAAAATCGGGCGGAGAAGGCTCCTCTTCGGATCGTAGGAACAACAAAAAATCGGCAAAACATCGAGGTCGCCCTTCCCTGCACGAGTCGTTTATCTGGGGGTTTGTCGACGAAGAAGACGACGACGGTCGTTCCGATGGGGAGGATTTTCAAAACCCGCCCAGTTACGGAAAATTTCTTTCCGACGTCGATTGGGAAATCGGCCCCGAAGCCGTCGAGAAAGAACGTCCCGCCAAAAAACCGGCCTCCGCAAAAAAAAACGCGGTTGCTTCGAACACTGCGCCTTCCCGGGAAGCCCGGTCTGCCGTCGGAAAAATGAAACCGGAGGCCGATTCCTCGAAACCGAAAGCGGCCAAAGAACGAAACGTTCCCAAACTCCCTAAAACCAAACCCGAAACGACCCGAACGGCCAAAGGGAAATCGCTCCCGCCCCCTTCGGGCCACAAGGGATTTTTGTTCGAGGATGATTTCGACGATGAGGACTTGAGTCTCCCGAGTTACGGTCGGACGCCTCACTCCCGGGCCGCAGGTTCCCCTTCGCCCCAACAACAGGAAATCAAACGTTCCGGCCCGACGGCTCCCGCTTCCGGAAAGGTGCCGCCGAAAGAATCGTCGATCGCGGCCAAAAAACCGGCTGAGAAAAAACCGACGGAGAAAAAGAGAGAGGAACAGAGCACAAGGACCAAAGCCGTTCCCTCGCAAAAAACGGGAAGAGCCCCGCAAACCGAGACCGTTGTTTCGGGCGAGACCTCTTCGAAAGAAAAGGGGCTCACGTTTCAGGAACAATTTCGGGAAACCGAACGTCGGTCCCGTTCGAAGGACAGGCCGACTCCCGGACTTTCCTCCGCCCCGACGCTCCCCCCGAGGGAACGGCAACGTTGGGATCCCAAAACTCGGGAATACGTTCTTGAAAACCCGCCGGAACCCCAGCGGTCGCAACCTTCGGAATCCGGTTCGTCCAAGCCGAAGGGTGCCAAAACCGAGTCGCCCAAGACCGCGTCCCCCAGAGCGGAATCGCCCAAGGCCGAATCGACCCGAAATCTCGGAGATTCCAAAAAACGACCAGAAGCCGGTTCCGAACGCCGTCCCCAGGAAAAGCGGGATTCTCAAGACAATCGAAGCCGGGGGGAACACCCGCGCCGGGATTCGGAAACCGCCCCCACTCGACGACGACCTTCGGCGGACGATCAACCGACAGCCAAACCGCAACCGGTCGGAAAACCCCCGTTGACCGCTGCACCCGATGCCGTTCCGACCGGGACCGCCTCGGGCGGGGAAAAGAGCGAGCAACGCGAACGACCGCGGAAAAAAGCTGGAAAGAAGGTTCCCCGTTCCGCGGAATCGATTGCTGAAGCCGCCGCGGAATCGGCTGCCGCCCCGGCTCCCCGAGGCGCCGTTCCGCCCCCGCCGATGCCGGGCCGAACGGCCGATCCGGCGGACGCGGAAACCTCGCCGACCGGATTCAAAAAGCTGAAGCTCTCGGAAACGATGCTCGAATCGCTGAAGGTCGCCCGATATCTCGAACCGACGCCGATTCAGGCCGGCGTTATTGCCCCGACGATGAAAGGGGGCGACATCATGGGCCAGGCCCAAACGGGGACAGGCAAAACGGCGGCGTTTTTGATACCGATCATTGAAAGGATCGAGGAATGCGAGCCGGGCGAAATGCCCGTCGCGATGATCCTGGTTCCGACCCGGGAACTGGCCGTCCAAGTTCGGGATGAAGCCGTCAAGCTGTCCTACGGCCGCGACATTCGCGTTTCGGCCTGTTACGGCGGGAAGCCGATCGCCAAACAGCTGATCCGTTTGCGGGAAGGGGTCGATCTGCTCGTCGGGACCCCGGGCCGGTTGCTCGATTTAATGAAACGCAGGGCTCTCTCCTGCGACCAGCTTCGCTGGGTCGTGCTCGATGAGGCCGACCGGATGCTCGATATCGGCTTCCGGCCCGATATTGAAAAAATCCTGGCGAAAACGCCGTCGAGCCGGCAAACGCTGTTGTTTAGCGCGACGCTCCCGCCGCAGGTCGTCAAGCTCGCGCAAAAGTATATGAAAGACCCGGAGATTCTCGATTTTTCCAACGCCGGGGTCGCCGTCGAAACGATCGAGCAGTATTACATCACGGTCGATCACATGCGAAAGTTCGATGCTTTGGTCGCTTTGCTCAAACAGGAAAAGCCGCAACAGGCGATTATTTTCTGCCGGACGAAGCGGGGGGCCGATCGGGTCAGCCGGATGCTCGAAGCGCAGGATTTCCCGAGTATCGCGGCGATACACGGCGATTTGGCCCAATCGGTTCGCGACCGGGTGATGTCGCGGTTCCGTTCCGGTTCGCTGAAATTGCTCGTCGCGACAGACGTCGTCGGCCGTGGGATCGACGTTTCGGGGATTTCGCACATCATCAATTACGACATCCCGACGTTTTGCGATGATTACGTGCATCGGGTCGGCCGGACCGGCCGGATGGGCCGCGAAGGGGTCGCCTACACGTTTGTAACGGCCGAAGAAGGTTCGGAGTTGACGCGGATCGAAATGCGAATCGACCGGCTGTTGAAGCGGGCGGAGTTGAAAGATTTCGAGGCCTTCGCGAAGCCGACCGATTCGAGCATTACCGACCCGTTCGGTCCCGCCCAGGCCCGACCGGTGTTCGGCAAACCGGTCCGCAAAGTGAGAAAAGCGCTGTGATGAAAGAGGCGGGGTTCGTTAAAACGGTCGACAAAAATGAGCCGCATGTGCAGCGAAACGCAACTTACGGCTCTTTTTTCAGAAACACCGCCGCCAATGTAACGAAAGGAAGCAAAAGGGCGTCTTACGGATGTCCGTTCGCAAGGTTTTGCATCCTATAAGGGAATGCAGAATCTTGCTCCGGATTTCCCAAAACACATTCGTCCTTTGTTTTAACCGAGAAAAAGACATGAAAACAAAAATCTCCCTTTCGATCGCCCTCCTGTTGCTCTTCGGAATGTTCCTCACGCCCGCTTGGGGGGACGACGACAATGTGCCGCGCCCGGACCTTGCCGTTCTCAAGAACATTCCTTACGTTCCCGAGGGCGAATACCGCCAGCAACTGGACCTTTATCTCCCGAAAGATTACGAAAAGGCGGCGAAGCCGTACCCACTCGTCGTCGTCGTGCACGGCGGCGGCTGGACGAAAGGGAGCAAGGACGAATACGTCGGGATCGCGAACTGGCTGGTTCCCAAAGGTTATATCGTCGCGATCAATAACTACCGCTTGCTCGACAAGGCCTTTTTCCCGGCGCAGCTGCAGGATTGTAAGGCGGCCGTCCGCTGGCTCAAGGCTCATGCCGATGAGTACAAAATCGACAAGGATCGCGTCGGGCTCTGGGGCGCCTCGGCTGGGGGACAATTGGTCGCCCTGATGGGATCGACCGGGGACACGAAAGAGTTCGACATCGGAGAGAACCTCGACCAAACGAGCGAGGTTCAAGTGGTTTGCGACATGTTCGGCGTAACGTCCTTTGAAAAACTTATGGAAGAACGGACCAAGGGCTCCCCCATTGTTATGGAAATGTACGCCCAAAAACTGGTCGGTCCCAAGGTTAAGGAATCCGCGAAAATCCTCGCGGCGTACAGTGCACTCAACCATATCAAAAAAGGGACCGCCCCGACGATCATCGTGCATGGGGACGAGGACCCGCTGGTTCCCTACGACCAAAGCGTGATTTACGAAAAGGCGCTCAAGGACGGCGGGATCGATTGCGAGTTTATCACCGTTCCGGGCGGCAAACACGACAAAAGCACGGCCTATACGCCCGAGGTGCTCGAAAAAATCGAAGCGTTTTACGCGAAGTATTTGAAATGAGGCTGTAGGCTATAGACTGTAGGCTGTAGGGAACGGTTGGAAACGAATCCTATAGGCTATAGCCTATAGCCTATAGCCTATAGCCTATGCCTGTCATGCAACCGAGCAGGGAACAACTGGAAGCACTCGCGGAGTTCGCGGCCGGGGCCGGGCACGAGATCAACAACCCGCTCGCGACCATCGCCGGACATGCGCAATTGCTCCTCCGGCAGATTGAGGATCCGGGCCAACGCCGCTCTCTCGCAGTGATTCTTGCCCAAACGCAACGGGCCTATGAGATGATCGCCGACATCCGGCTGTTCGCCCGACCGCCGGAGCCGCGATTCGAACTCTTCGATCCGGTTCGACTGATTGACGAGCTGGTGCGAAAACAGCGATCGGAACTCGCGGACCGCTCGATCGAAATCGTGTTCGATCCGGAGGAATCGGTCTTGGAGCTCGAATCCGATCCGACGCAGCTTTCCGTCGTGCTGCTTGCTCTCTTCCGCAACTCCGCCGAATCGATCGACGAAAACGGGACGATCACGATCTCGCTCGGGCTTCGCGAAAAAAATCCCGCAGAAAAAATTTCCGGGGAGAGAAATTCAAAAGAAGGAGATTCCGGGGTAATCGAAATCGTTTTCGCCGATGATGGGCCGGGGATTCCCGAGGAAATCCGACCGCTCATTTTCTCTCCTTATTACAGCGGCCGTCAAGCCGGTCGCGGTCTCGGATTTGGTCTGCCGAAAGCTTGGCGGATCATCAACCAGTGCGGCGGCTCAATCGAACTGAATGAAACGGTCGCCGACTCGACCGCTTTCCGTATCCGTCTGCCGTTGCGCTGGAATTCTTGAACCGGTCGCCCTTGTTGAAAAAAATCTTTTGTGCGGTAATATTAAATGATTATACAAATGTTAAAGGTCATCATACGGCAGTGAGGCCGCTCGGGCGATGCCGTTTCGCCGTAATCCATTTTTTCCCAAAATCACGAAAGGACTAAAGAATGACGCTTCTCAAGGGAACTGAAACCGAAAAAAACCTGCTCAAGGCCTTTGCCGGGGAATCCCAGGCCCGTAACCGCTATACCTTTTTCGCGTCCCAGGCAAAAAAGGACGGCTATGAGCACATTGCCGCCGTCTTCGAGGAGACCGCCAATCAGGAAAAAGAGCACGCGAAGCGATTTTTCAACTTTTTGCAGGGCGGAACCGTCGAAATCACCGCCTCGTTCCCGGCCGGGATCGTCGGTCCGACCGGAGAAAACCTGAAAGCGGCCGCCGCCGGAGAGCACGAGGAATGGGAAATTCTGTACCCCGGCTTCGCCAAAATCGCCAAGGAAGAAGGCTTTCCCGATGTCGCGGCGGCCTTTACCGCGATCTGCGTCGCGGAACGACAACACGAAAAACGGTACCTCGCCTTCCTGAAAAGCATCGAAGAGAACGCGGTGTTCGAACGCTCGACCGAGGTCGTTTGGCGCTGCCGCAACTGCGGTTACATTACGACCAGGGGAATGAACGCCCCGGCCGCCTGCCCCGCCTGCTTGCATCCGAAAGCCTGGTACGAAATCCTCGCGGAAAACTGGTAGGAAGCACCTTGAAAGGCTGTAGACTATAGGCTGTAGGCTATAGTACAAAGTCGCGAAAATAGCCTTCGCCGAAAAACATGGCCGTCATTTCGACTGGAGCAACGCGCAAGGAGAAATCTCACCCTCGCGCAAGGGCCGGGAATTCCGCGTCTTCGGGCGAGGGTGAGATTTCTCGCTCCGCTCGAAATGACATACGACAGTTCATCCTTTTTCGCGAACCTCCATTCGACGACGCTTTCTCACCACATTCTTAATTCTTAATTCCTCTCCTCCCTCAATGCAATCCCCTCAGCCGCCCCGCCGTTACCTTGTTTCGTTTCACCCCAAAGTGCATCCACATTATTTTACGGACGTGCTGGTGATCGGCGGCGGGCTGGCCGGGCTGCGCGCCGCACTCGCCGTCGACCCGAAATATGACGTCCTGCTGATCTGCAAAACCTCGATCACCCAATCGAACAGCGTCAATGCCCAGGGGGGAATCGCCAGCGTTTGGGAGGAAGGAGACTCGTTCGAAAGTCATATCGCCGACACCCTCAAGGCCGGCGGCGATTTGTGCGACCGCGAAATCGTCGAGCATGTGATTCGCAAAGGCCCCGAAGAGGTCCGCAAACTGATCGAGATCGGGACTTCGTTCGATCGGATCGAGGGAAAAATCGAACTCGGTCGCGAAGGGGGGCACGCGCACGACCGGATCATACACGCGTTGGGGGACAGCACCGGCAAGGAGATCATCCGGGCCGTGGTCGAAGAGGTTCGCAAACGCCCCAACATCCGCATTTGGGAAAACACGTTTCTTCTCGACCTGTTGACCTCCGAGGGGACATGCCGGGGCGCGATCCTGAACTGGAACAAAGGAAACCGCAAGGAACTGGTTTGGGCCAAACAGACGATTCTCGCAACCGGCGGGCTGGGGCAGCTGTACCGGGAAACGACGAACCCGGACGAGGCGACCGGAGACGGGATCGCCGTCGCCTACAGGGCCGGGGCCGAGGTTCGGGATATGGAGTTCATTCAATTTCACCCGACCGTTTTGTACATTGCCGGGAGTGCCCGGAGCCTGATTACCGAGGCGATGCGCGGGGAAGGGGCCTATCTGGTCGACAAAAACGGCTACCGGTTTATGCTCGATTACGATTCCCGGGGCGAATTGGCTCCGCGAGATGTCGTCGCCCGGGCGATCGTTTCGCAGATGGGAAAGACGAACTACTCGAACGTGTATCTCGATGTCACGCATTTGAAACCGAGTCGGGTTCACAAACGGTTTCCCGGGATCGTCGCCCAATGCGAAAAGTTCGGGCTCGACATTACGAAAGAAAAAATTCCGGTCCGGCCCGGGGCGCATTACATGATGGGCGGAATTACGGTCGATCACGAAGGACGCTCCACGCTTCCGGGGCTTTGGGCGGCCGGGGAGGTCGCCTCGACCGGGCTGCACGGAGCGAACCGGCTCGCCTCGAACAGCCTGCTCGATGCACTGGTGTTCGGGGAATCGTGCGGCCGATTTTCTTCGGCGGCGGCCCGGGCGGCGCGGGATGATTATCGGGTTCAGCCAATTTTCGATCAGGAAGAGGAGACCTCTCAACCGTCGGGGACGACGGAAGAGGAAAAAATCGACCTTGACGACATTACCAATTCGCTCAAAAGCGTGATGTGGCGGCACGCCGGGGTGATTCGCAACGCCGAAGGGTTGGACGAAGCGGTCGAAAACTGCCGCCGGCTATCGAATTACGTGCTCGGGCGGCAATTCGACACCGCCAAGGGCTGGGAGCTGCAAAACCTGTTGCTCCTGGGCCAACTGGTCCTGCAGGGCGCTCTGCTCCGCGAAGAGACCCGGGGGGCGCACAACCGGGAGGATTTCCCGGAAATGAACCCGTCGCTCGCCCATCGGCATTTCACGTTCCAAGCGGGAGAAACGGTAACCCCATAACGCGACCGACCCACGAGCCGGGACCTGCGGTCCCGACCGCATTGCCCACGAAAAAAAGACAACGACTCAAATAGAGACAGTCGGGGGTACAGCCCCCGGCTCGTGTTGTCGGCCTACCAACAAATGCGATGCAACGGATTCCCCGACAATTTCTGACCGCTCTTTTCGGCCTCTTGTTCGTCTTGAACATCACGGTCGCGGCGGTCGGTCTCGTCCGGTTTCAGGCATTCGTCCCGACGAAGGACAACACCATTCCCTTCTTTCTGCTCGCCGGGGGAGTCGCCCTCACCGTTTTCGTTCTTCGGCAGATCCGGCGGCTGCAACAGCGGACCATTTCGACCCGCGAAGAACTTTGGATCGCCGGGCCGGGAATTTTGCTCGGAATTTTCCTGGTCCTGCCCGGTCGAAATTTGCTCGCGTTGCTGCTCTTCGTGCTGCTTTTCGCCCTCGTTTATGCTCCGGAGAGGCTTTCCAAGCGGCGGCCCGCCGAAAACGAGAAAGATGATTTTCAAGAGAACGAGCTTGAAAACGGCGAAGCCGAATATGATGAAGAGACGGTCGACGAGAACGTCGTGATGCAGCTGAGCCGGTCGCAATCGCCCGAGGGCGTTGATCGGCTGGAATGCTCGCTTCGCGTTCGGTTTCTCCCGGGAGAACGGATCGTCAACGCCCATGTCCCGTTTTGCCCGCTGTTTGAACGGCTGCCGGAGGTCGAAGCCCATCAGCTCGAAGGCGAAGAGGTCGATCTCGCGGTCGCCCAGCGGAGCCCTCTCGGGGTTCGGATCGACCTGAAGCGTCCCTCGGGCCGCAACGGCGAGGAAACCGTCCGAATCCTGCTCTTCGCGGAGTGTTCTTGAATTCTTCGTCCTGAAGCCAATAACTACGGTCTAGGATTTCCCATCTCGCGCGAGAACGTGAATCAGGTGATCGAGTTCCGCGGTCGTTTCGGGACCGTCGGGATCGGCTCCGTCAAGCGTGATCGCAATCTGTTCCCGAACCATTTGGCGAAACCGCTTGCGAAGTCGATGCAGAGCGACCTTGATCGCGATTTCCGACATTCCGGTTTTTCGGGCGAATTCGCGGCGTCGTTCTCCTGGCAATTCGGCGGTCAGGAACGGCAAAAACGCTTCGGCGTTCGCCTCTTCGCTTTTCAGGCGATGAGTCGCCCCGGAAATGATCGCCGAGGCCCAATCCCGATCGAAAACCGGATCGTCGAGAACGGGAATTTCATCCGGTTGACAAGGAGAAAACGTCGCGTTTCCGCCCCGCTTGTCCGCCGATTCTTTTTCCCGGACGTGATCGAGAAAATGCGAGACCGCTCCGAGAAGATACGACCGGAAGCGTCCCTGGTCCCGCCGCAAGTGTTCGAACATTCCGCCGGCCAGGAGTTTGGAAATGAAATCGTGCGTCAAATCCCCGGCGTCGCGGGAACCGTATCGCCGGAATTGGTCCCGCTGCACGTTTCGCTCAATGAACCGCCGAATCGGCGTGTAATACGTTTCACACAGCGACATGAGGGCGGAACGATCCTCTTTCGCGGCAAGAATCGCCGTCCAATGCGTCGTGTGAAAAGCATCGTGATTCATGATTTCCTCCCAAAGAGCCGGAGACGAAGCACACAAAAAAGAGCCGGGGACGAAGCCGTACTCGGCGCAGTCGCCGGGCTGCACGTTTGAGATTCAACCCGGGGATTGCGCTACGCTTCATCCCCGGCTCTTTATTTTTACTCGAATTCGGGATCGACCCAAAGGACGAGGGGATTGGTTTGCTTTTTCACATACTCGATTCTCGTTTGGAACGCGGGTTCGTCGAAACTGTAGCGAACCGAACCGGAATCGGTCCACCAGGTCCGTTTTCCTTACTTTTGATTCAGAATCCGACTGGCCCGTCCTTTGAAAAACTGGAGCAATTTCGCCTTTGCAATTTTATCGGGAAAGACTCCGGCGAAATGAAAATGATTCCCCATGATCGCGACGACGATCAGCCGTCCCTCCAACTCCGCGACCGCCTCACGCCAACGATTCAGTACGATTTCGGCTTGTTCGGCATTGAAAAGCACGACCGATTCTTTCATGACATCTTTTGCGAAATGATTCAATGATTCGGAAGGGGCATCGAACGGCGTTCCGTGTTCATTGTGTTCTTCGACGAACCCGCGGGCATCCCCCGGCAACCAGTTTCCGTATGTCGTGGACGTTACGAGAACATAAGAAAACCGCGAAGGATCGAATTCCATGATATGACTCCCAAAAAGCAGGCTAAAGAGCCAGCGACGAAACGGCCGTCCCGCGATTCTACCCGGGGATTGCGCTACGCTCCATCCCCGGCTCTTTTTTTGTCATCCGCTCGCCCAGCGATAGGTTATGCTGGCCAAATAGATCGACGCGGCCAAACCGAGCAGGTTGCCGATCGTCATTCCAATCGCCAAAGCCGTGTTACCAATACCGGTTAACGGGAGGTAAAAAATGCAAAACAACCCGCCCCAGACAAGCGGTAACGTCAAAAGCATCGCAAGAAAAAAACCGAGCCAAAACAAGGATTTATCCGGCGTGCCACGGATACGGGATAAATGCATCCAACCGAATACCGATGCAAGAACAACAAGTATCCCTGCGACGACACCCCCCGAAAATCCGGCGATCCAAAGCGGAGCGGAATCCTTTCTTTTATTTAATAACACGAGTTGTTCCGTCGTTTTCCATTTCATAATCGATAAATTTGCATCGTCGATTTTTCGAAGTTGTTCATCAAAAAGTTTTTTCAATGAATCCTTTTCTTTTTGTTTCCAGGTTTCAGATTCATTGGAATTTTCTATTTCTTGGCCTTTTTTTACTCTCTCAATTTCCGCGTTTTCCCTTCGGAGATTTAGTTCGCGTTTCAATCTGTCGCAGAGGTCTAATAATTGCTCTAAGATTATACTGTCCGCCTTTCGCGCTTCATGTATAACAAAAATGGAATACCCCAAGAGCCCCGACCCTGTTAGCAGAAAAAAAACGCCCCAAACCGCAAAAAGGGTTTTTGGCCTTCTGTTTTTTGGATTGGGAAACATCCAAAAATACAAAACTCTCAACACCATGAAACTCACGAAGCAACCGATCAGAGCACCGAACATCTCACCAATCGAGGTCACATACCTGGAATAAGGCATTTCAACACGGCCGACCACCACACTGTCAATCATAAAGTGGACGAAAGTGTAGCAGAGTTGAAAGATATACGGAGCTCCAACGAGCATTGCGATCATAAACAGCAGGATTTTACTGCAAGATTCCTTTTGGACGCTTTGATCGCCGGCTGAGCGTACCGGTTGTGTTCCGCTTTTTGTCGCCGCGGCAATCTCGGATTTCATTTCTTCGGCGGATTGTTGCCGTTTTTCCCGTTCCTTTTCCAACGATTTGAGCACGATCGGATCGATGCTGCGGCTGACGTTCGACTTTTCGCTCGGCGGGGCGAACCGGCCGATCGGCAGTTCGCCGGTCAGCAGTTCGTAAAAAACGACGCCGAGCGAGTAAATGTCCGCCCGTTGATCGACCGAGCCCGCCGATTCCAACTGTTCCGGAGCCGCGTAAAACGGCGTGCCGAGCATTTCCTTGTCTCGCGTTAAAGAGCCGGAGACGGAGACGTACTCGGCGCAGTCGCCGGATTGTACGCTTGATTCAATCCGGGGATTGCGCTGCGCTTCATCCCCGGCTCTTTTGAGTTTCCCTATACCGAAATCGGCGATTTTGATTCGCCCTTTGACGTTGAGCAGAATGTTTTCCGGCTTGATGTCCCGGTGCAAAACCCCTTCCTCATGGGCAAAGGACAGCGCATCGCAAATTTCCGGGATGATCCCAAGGGCCTGTTCCGGGGTAAACCGCTCGGAGCGCATCGCCTGCCGCAAATTCACTCCTTCGACATATTCCATGAGAAGGTAAAAGAAACCGTCCGATTCACCGAAATCATACACCGTGAGGATGTTCGGATGGTTCAGCTTCGCCAGCAACCGGCCTTCCCGTTCGAAACGCTCCCGGAAATCTCCCTGTCCGGGCGCTTCGGTCAGGATTTTCAGCGCGACGAACCGGTCGAGTTTCTTTTGCCGGGCCTTGTAAACCGCTCCCATTCCGCCGACGCCGAGCAGTTCGAGGATTTCCAGCTGGGGAAACGCGGCGGCAATCCGCTCCAGATTCGGCGGTTCCCGCCGGGCGGAAGGTGGGGTCGGCTCTTCCGCCGCAAGTTTCAAAAGGTCAAGATCGGACATGAGCATCATCTCCAAAAAGGTTGGTAGCCGTTCACGGTTTTCCTTGGACCGCAGGCTTCCAGCCTGCAAATGGGGCTCTTCGACTTTTCTGTATCCGTAAACCCAAGACTCGCAGGCTGGAAGCCTGCGGTCCATAAGTTCGTGAATGCTTACAAAAGTTGGTCCCAGAGCATTGTACACTAATAAGTCAATCAATGACTTGGCTTCTCACGAACCTATGCCGGTTTTTTTCGCGGTGGTTACCGGTTCGCGAATAATTTCCCGAAAATAATCCGCTCTCTTGTATCCGCTTTCCGGCTTTGCTAAAATTCGACCCGTCGGGTTTTGGTTGTTCCGATCGCCTTCGTTCTTCAACTTCTCAAAAGGGATTTCGTCCGATGTCGTTTACTCCATGTTTCGCCGCCGTTATCAGTATGCCCAAAATGGCCGTCGCCGACTGGGTCGTTCTCATTTTAGCTGTCAGCATCTGCTTTATCCCGGCACTGTTCTTCGCCAAACGGGCCGGGCAAAGCACCTCGGAATTTTTCGCCTCGGGCCGAAGCGTTCCGTGGTGGTTGGCCGGTATCTCGATGGTCGCGACGACGTTCGCGAGCGACACGCCGAACCTGGTGACCGACATCGTCCGACAGAAGGGGGTCGCCGGGAACTGGGTTTGGTGGGCCTTTACGCTCACGGGGGTCGCGACGGTCTTCTTTTACGCGAAATTGTGGCGCCGCAGCAACGTGCTCACCGACCTGGAATTTTACGAAATCCGGTACAGCGGCAAAAGCGCCCGGATCGTCCGCGGCTTTCGGGCCGTCTATCTCGGGTTTTTCTTCAACTGCTTTATCATGGGGAACGTCAATTTGGCGGCCATAAAAATCGCCAATATCCTTTTTGGGCTGCCCGCTTGGCAAACACTGGTGTTGGTCGGGGTGCTCGATGTGATTTTCGCGATGTACTCCGGATTGTGGGGCGCTTTGGTGATCGACTTCCTGCAATTCGGCGTAATGATGACCGGAATCCTAGCGATGGCCTACTTCGCCGTCAACCACGAGCTCGTCGGTGGTTTGCAACCGATGCTCCAAAAAGTCGGGGAAATGCAGGGACCGGGCGGACTGCACTATTTGAACCTGTTCCCCGATTTTACCGGCAACTGGGACCTCGTTCTCGCCGTCTTTATCATTCCGATCGCGATTCAATGGTGGGCGACCTGGTATCCGGGAGCGGAACCGGGCGGCGGAAGCTATATCGCCCAGCGGATGCTCGCCTCCAAGTCGGAAAAAGACGCTCTCGGCGGAACGCTCTTTTTCAACGTCGCCCATTATGTGTTGCGGCCTTGGCCCTGGATCCTCGTCGCCTTGGCCTCGTTGATCGTTTTTCCGAATCTCGAATCGATCGGAGAAGTCTTTCCCCATTTGGACAAAAATTTGATCGGGCACGACATCGCCTATCCGGCGATGATGTCGCTCCTGCCCGCCGGATTTTTCGGGTTGATGATCGCGGCCCTGCTTTCGGCGAACTCCTCGACGATCCTGACGCATTTGAACTGGGGGGCTTCGTATTGCGTGCACGACTTTTACCGGATTTTCGTCGCCCCGGGCAAAAGCGAAAAGCATTACGTGATGGTCGCCCGGTTCGCGACGCTGATCATCTTCCTGACAAGTTGCTATTTGGCGTTGTTCGTTCTGCAATCGGCGAAGCAAGGCTTCGAGATTTTGCTGCAAATCGGAGCCGGGACGGGGCTTTTGTACCTGGTCCGCTGGTTTTGGTGGAGGATTAACGCCTGGAGCGAAATCGTCGCCATGGTCGTTTCGTTCCTGATCTCGGTGATCTTCGTGGTCGGCGATAAAATGGCCTGGTGGTGCAGCACGCACGAAACGGCGGTCAATTTGCTGGAAACGATGCAGCGGGACGTGCTGGTCCTCGGAACGTATCAACGGCTGGTCATTACGATCGCGATCACGACGACCTGCTGGGTGCTGGCCGCGTTTTTCGGGCCGAAAACGGATATGGAAACGCTCATCGCCTTCTACAAGAAGGTGAAGCCGGCCGGCTGGGGCTGGGAACCGGTCCGGAAAGCGGCAGGGATGTCGCGCGAAGAAGTCAAATCGACCGGCGACAACTTCCCGATGTCGCTGCTCGGTTGGAGCTGCGGCTGTGCGATGATCTGGTCGAGCCTCTTCCTCGTCGGAAATATATTGTACGGGCGAATGGGTTTCGCGGCGCTTTGCGGGGTGATTTTCGTTTGCACCGGCATCGTCGTGGTCCGCGTCGTCAACAGATTGTGGAGAAATTAAAAGTCAGCCTATATGGCGATAGATAATGTCTCTCACAAAGGCACAAAGAGCACAAAGGAAAACTTGGAATTTTCAACTCCTTTGTGACCTTCGTGCCTTTGTGAGAGAAAAGAAAAAAGTCAGGTTTCGCATTTCACGTTTTATCTTATCCCTAACAAAAATATCATGAAAAAAGTTTATTACATCGGCGATTGGGCGGTTCAACTCGGACCGGTTTACGCGGAAACCTCTTTCAACCATGCTCCGAAAGGGCTCGATTTCATCAACTACGGGCATTGGCTCGTCTCGGGAATCGAATCGGGGGGCAAGTTCAAGGTCAAGAGCGTGCCGACCTGGGATTTTTACAACATGCAGCCCGGGGAATATGAGAAGGTGCTCGACGAATACGACATCATCATCTTTTCCGATGTCGAGGCGAAGAACTTCCAACTGCATCCGCAATTTTTCAACCGGCACCTGTTCGGGACGAAGGTTTTGACGTTCCCGGACCGCGTCCGGCTGACGGTCGACGCCCTGAAAGCGGGGACGCACATGTGCTTCGTCGGCGGCTGGCTCAGCTTCAGTGGCGAGCTCGGCAAAGGGGGCTGGAACCGGACGCAACTGGCCGAGATACTGCCGGTCGAGTGTCTCGACGGCGAAGATCTGGTCGAGAGCACCGAGGGTTACACCGTAACGGCCAATAACGCCAAGCACCCGATTTTCAAGGACATCAATATGAAAACGATGCCGCCGATTCTCGGTTACAACCAGGTCAAGCCGAGAGAAGGCTGCGAAGTGATCGGAACTTGGAAGGAAAAGGGGGACCCGGCGTTCGCGGTCGGGCAGTTCGGCAAAGGCCGGGTGCTCGCCTACACTTCCGACCCCGCGCCGCACTGGGGCTGCAACTTCGTCTTCTGGAAAGAATACGGCAAGCTCTGGTCCAACGCGATGAACTGGCTGGCGAGCGGAAAGTAACGCAATTTCGTCAAATACTTTCGTGAAGCTTCCTACGAGCCGGGGACTGCGTCCCCGACAACGGCCCAAAAATGATGTCTTTGCAGGGTTGTCGGGAACACAGTTCCCGGCTCGTAATTCATTTGTCATGCAACATCGAAAAAACCATGAAAAAATATGCTTTGATCTTTGCTTTCGTGCTGCTCTTGCCCGCCTTTTCCCAGGCGGCGGACACCGATTCCTTCGGCGAGACGATCTCGATTCATTGGAAATTGATTTCCAATTTTACGGAAACCCCGGACGTCTGCCGGACCAGCTTTACGCTGACGAACAACGGAGAGAAAACGCTCGCCGGGAACAACTGGTCGATTTACTACAACCAGGACACGTATGAATCGGCCCCGATGCCGCCCGAGCGAACCGAATGGGGGAACGTCGAACACATCAACGGCTATCTTTACCGAATCAACCCGAGCGAAAAGTTCGAACTGAAGCCGGGCGAGCCCAAGACCATCGAGCGGGACTTTATCGGCGCGATCACCCGCTGGCACGACCTCCCCAAAGGTTATTACTTCGTCTTCAACGAAGGGACGCCCGAGCAGTCGATCGTCAAGATCAAGCATTACGACGCTGAGCCGCTGACCCGGCCGGAACAGGTCAACCGCGGCCCCAAAGACGTGATGCCGCTCGCGACCCCGGCTTGGCGGTTCCAGGAAAACCGGACCTGGTCCCCCCTGCCGCAGCGGGATCTGTACCCGGTCGTTCCCCGACCGGTCAGCATCGCCCCGGCCCGAGGGCGGTCGGCGATCAACGAAAAAACCGTATTGGTCTACGAACCGGCGTTCAAGAACGAAGCGGATTACCTCAACGCCCGGCTCAAAGAGCGTTTCGGTTTCTCGCTTGAGAGCAAGGAACTTGCGGCCGCGAATGCCAACGATGCCAACCGGATCGTCTTGAAGCAGGCGGAGGGCAAAATCGCGGACCACGACGCCGAAGCCTACCGGCTGGAGGTCGCGAACCGTGTCGGAATCGCGATCTCAGGGACCGACGCGGCAGGCGTCTTTTACGGCATTCAAACCCTGCTCGCCCTGCTGCCGGCCCAATCGGACGCGGGCGAACTTTCGGTCACCGCCCAAACAATCACCGACGCCCCGCGATTCAAGCACCGCTCGCTCCTGCTCGACGTCTCGCGGCATTTTCATTCGAAAGAGACGGTCTTCAAAGTGATCGACCTCCTCGCAAATTACAAAATGAACGCGATCAACCTTCGCATCACCGAAGACGAAGGCTGGCGGATCGAAATCGACGGCCTCCCGGAGCTGACCCAGGTCGGCGGCCGGCGGGGACACACGCTCACCGGGCATGATTTCCTGCAACCGGCGTTCGGGACGGGGCCGGACCCGGACGACAAGACGGTGTACGGACACGGTTACTACACGCGGGCCGATTACATCGACATCGTCCGTTACGCCAAAGCCCGGCACGTCAAGGTCGTGCCGGAAATGAGTTTCCCGACCCATACGCGAGGGGCGGTCATTGCCATGGAAGCCCGATACGACCGGCTGATGAAAGAAGGCAAGCCCGAAGAAGCCGCCGAATACCGGCTCCGCGACCCGGACGATCAATCGAAATACTATTCGGCCCAGATGTTCCGCGACAACATTGTCTGCATCGGCTATGATTCGACGCTCCGGTTCTACGAAAAAGTGGTTCAGGAAATGAAGAAGATGCACGAAGAAGCGGGCGCCCCGCTCACGTTTTTCAACACCGGCGGCGACGAAATCCCCGAAGGAGCATGGATGGAGTCCCCGGCTTGCAAGGCGATGCTCGATGCCTTGCCCGGCCCGAAAACGACTCGGGCGCTTTCGAGCGTGTTCGCCGGGAAGATGATCGATATGCTGCACCGCAACGGCATCACGCAAATCGGCGGCTGGGAAGAGATCGCCCTGATGCCGGACGCCGACGGCAAGCTGGTCCCGAACCCGGAACTGCTCGGCAAAGGGGTAATCCCTTACGCCTGGCACTCGATCGCCGATGAGATGGACCTGGGTTACCGCCTCGCCAACGTCGGTTACTCGATCGTGCTTTGCAACGTCAACAACCTCTATTTCGACTTCTGCGTCTATAAGCATCCGGAAGAGCCGGGCCTCAATTGGGGCGGCTACGTTTCGGCGAAAAACGCGTTCGAGTTCGAGCCGTTCAACGTGCTTCATTCGAATCGGTATTTCGACCCGTCCGGAATACCGTTCAACGCCAAGGATCATCCCGAGATGCAGCGACTCAAGCCGGAAGCGCGCGGGAACATTCTCGGCATGCAGTGCCAGCTTTGGGGGGAAACGCTGAGCGAGAAGACGATGATCGAATCGTATTTGTTGCCGCGTCTCATCATCTTCTCGGACAATGCCTGGCGCGAACGGTCTTGGGAGACGATCCAAAACGAGGCCCGGTTCAAGGCCGCTTTCGATCGGGACTGGAACGCGATGGTCAACACGATCGGCCAACGGGAATTCAAGCGATTGGATTCCCTGTTCGGCGGTTACCAATATCGGATCGACCCGCCGGGAGCGGTGTTGCGGGGCGGCGTGCTCTCGGCGAACAACGAGTATCCCGGTTTCACGATTCGTTACACGACCGACGGCAGCGAGCCGACCGCCGATTCCCCGGTGCTGGCCCGCCCGACCCGGGTGCAGGGGGAGACGATCAAGCTGAAGTCGTTCAACGAGTTGGGCCGTTCGAGCCGCACGGCGACACTTGAAAAGTGATTTTGGTGCGAAATACGGAAAATTTTGATCGATTGAAAACAACAGTCGAAATGAAGCGCAGCGTAATGACGGTATGTTCGATGCAACCTGCGGGAAATCGTCAATGTGCTATGCTCCTTTCCGGCTGCTGTTTTCGGGTCAATAATCGACGCTCCGTTGCCGGAGCGTCTTCGGGCGATTAGCTCAGTTGGTTAGAGCGTCTGGTTTACACCCAGAAGGTCGGGGGTTCGAGCCCCTCATCGCCCACTTGCAAAGCCTTGTGCACCAAGAGTTGGGCAAGGCTTCATTTTTGTAAACATTCCAAGAAAAGCCCGGCGCTACGCTTCAAGGGAATCATCGTCAAAAGATTTCTGAAAACACTTTCGCGTAGCAGATCAGAGATGCTCTCGAAGAGAGACCTCCATTACAAACCTGTCTCTCTCTTGATGCGAGTTTGCCGCCAACGAAGAGATGTAGATCGATACACCTGGCACTCGTACATAGCATGCGTTTTCCGCTCAGTCTTCGTAAAACTGATTGTCGAACAGTTTGACGATTTCCTGGTACGCGGAAGTCGCATCGTCCCCTTCAATCGAAACCGTGAGAATCTCTCCGAACTCGGCTCCCAGTCCCAGCATTTCCAAAATGCTGCGACAATCGGCTTCATAACCCTTTTTGATGAGCTTGGCGGCCGAGCGGAACGGTTTCACGCACTCGCGGATCATTTGTGCGGCCCGAAGATGAATGCCGACGCGGTTGAGGACCATCAGATTCGAGGACCATTTCGAGATCGTGCTCTGTTCGGGGGATAGGGTCGATTCTACCATCGGAAAACCTCCTTGATAAATGAAGTGAGTGTTGCATATGTCTATTTTAAATTGTCCGGCATCGGCAAATCGAGGAAGGCGATCATCATTCGCACGGTTTGCCGTACCAAACGCTTACGTAATCGTTCGCAATATTCCTGGCCGAACCTTCGTTCCAAGAGGTCTTTTCCCAAACTTTGAAAAGCGGCCAAGGCGTCGGGAAGATAGCTCCAAATGAAAGCGTCTTCGTCCGACCCTTCGGGGGAAAGCATCTTGAAAAAGCGAATGCTTCGGTCCCAGTCCTTCAGGATGTTCTCTTCCAAAAAGGGAGAGGGGGAGCTTTGCCATAATTCGCGGAGCATCACCTTTTTTCGCCAGTCTTTTCGACCGTCGAAACAGCGGCGATAAAAATCCTCGACGATTCGCCGGATCGCCTCTTGTTTTCCCCCGACCGTTTCAAGCAGGTGGGACTTCTCGGCCAGGAGATCGTCGATCGTCAAAGCGTTGCCCGAATCGAGGGCCCGACGCAAGACTTCGAGATAAAGGGCTTCCTTGTTTTTGAAATGGTAATGAATGCCGCCCAAGGCGATTCCGGCTTTCTCGGCGATCATGCGGGTGCTGACGCCGTCGATGCCGTGCTCCGCGAAAAGCTCGCACGCGGCATCCGAAATAAGCTGCCGGGTCTTTTGCCGCGAATCTTCCGTGAGGAATTCTTTGCTCATGCGTTGGGCCTCTTGCCGAGGGGAATTGCAATGTCAAAATTTCCAATATACCGTAGCCGGTATGGGCAGTAGGCTTCGCCCTCTGTCAAACCGCGGCCTCGTTGGGCCGCTGCCGTGTTGAAGACAGGAATTTAAAACCGGCTTGAGTATACCAGCCGCAAGTGTGAGCGCGGGAGGATATTGTGTTTGAAATCCCCCCGCGCTCACGCTTGGGTTCAGTATTATACGGCGTCGCGGCCTCGTTGGCTCTTCGAGCTCTCAAGTTTGTTGCCGAATAACGACACAAAAAACACAGCCTGTTTTGGTCAGTCGATCAAATTCCGGGCAAAAATGATGCGGCGCTCTCCTTTCGCCGCAATTCATACGTTTTGGTCAGACGACCAAAACAAGGCTGTAAAAAATCGCGTCGCTTTGACGCGTCAAGTTGGTCGATTGTTCAAATCAATGTATCAGAACGGAAAAAACGAGTCAACCCCAAAATACGAACTTTTCTGGAGTTTTTTTGACAGCGACCGCGAGGCGGTTTTTTCAAAAGAAAGACGCGGGGGACCGGCTAAATTGCCTCATTAGGCCGCGAGATGCCGTTTTCGGCGATGCCGATTTGCGGGATGTCGAAAAGCCGCATCCGACGCTCGATTGTCGAGAGTTCTTCGCCGGGAATCTCGCCGCCGAAGACCAACAAAATGCCGTCGGCCCCCATGTTCGCGACTTCGGCGAGTTTTTCGTCGATCGTATGATCTTTCAACAATCCGGATTCCCGGAAATTGCCGGAATCGATCAACGCGATTTCATAATGTTGCATGAGCGGTCCGAAGACCTGAAAAAAACCGTCGGACGGGATTTCCCACCCGAGCGTTTCGGCCGCATACGCGGAAAGCGGGAGCAGATCCAAGTTCGGAGCGATTCGCAAAACGACGTCCGAAAGATTTTGCGGTTCGCGGACGAAAAAGAGGCTGTCCCAGCCTTCCTTTCCGGGAATCCGAAGCATTCGGGCGAGAGACGGATTCTCGAAATGCCCGTCGATGATGATCGTTTTCAATCCGCGAGCCGCCAGTTCCCGGGCACTGCAAAGGAGCAACGTCGTGCAGCCACAATCGGAGGCGTTGCCGCAAAACGCGATCACGCGCTGCCCGATACGGACGTTCGACTCCAAGTGATCGGCCAACCCTTCGATCTGGTAAGCCGCCTCTTTCCGCAATTGTTCGCATCGCCGGGGCCAAACGACCGCGACCTTTTGAAAACGGTCGGTTTCGAGAAGGGTTTCTTTCGGTTGGACAAACGGCTCCGCCTCTTCTTCATTCTCTTCGCCGATTTCTTTGGCCGCGGGACGTTCCGTATTTTCAAAGTCCGGCATCGGATTCTCCAATGCGATCGGGTCGGAATCCGGCGGTGTCATTTCCGGCATTGCGAGCGGGGCAACGTTCGTGGGAGCCTCTTCTTTCGGCGGGGCGATGATCCAACAACTGGAGTCGCTTCGTGTCTCAAGTTGTAATCCGGGAAGCGGCAGGAATTTTTCGTGCAGCTCTTCGACCGTGAGCCGAATGTTGTTGCATTCGAGGAGCGCATCCGATTGCGGCAGGTTCCGGGAATCGATTTCCCGCAGTTTGATTTCGGCGGAGAGTCCCAATTCCCGCGTCGATTCGAGGACGGCGACGATTGGCGGGGGAACGAGCCGCGGAGCCGGTTTTTCCGTGTTTCCGGGCGTTTCCTGGGTCTTGAGCATGGTCCGACTTTTGCTCGTTGCAGGCCGCGACATTACTTCGATCAGGTAGTCCGTCGGTTCCGCGATTTTGCCGCCCCAGGTTTCCTCCGCGATTTTGTGCCGTTTGTTGATGATTTCAACCGCGGGGATCGACGTCTTCAAGGGTTGCCCCGAATGCGAAGCGGATTCCGTTGTTCGCTGGAAATCCGTAGGCCGCGACGCTTTCGCCGGTTGCGGGGATACGGATGTCTCTTCGTTCCGATGGGACGGTTCCCGAGCCGGAGGAATCGCGGTCGTCGCCGGTTCGGGATCAAGCCCGCAAAGCGACCGCGTTTCGGCAGCATAAACCTTGAAAAATGAATCGTCCAAAAGAGACATAAATTCGTTGCGAAATTAAGAATTATGAATTAAGAATTATGAATTGAGAAATTGAAAAATTCTTAATTCATAATTCTCAATTCTTAATTTATTAGTATCCGCCGTATTGGTATTGCGGTTGGACGACATTCTGCGGTTGCGATTGTTGCGGCTGTTGGAACCGCGGATCAATCGCTTGGTTGACCTGCGAATAACCTCCGTCGTACCGAGGGGCGGCGGAAAGATTGGAGGCCATTCTCGTGCTTTCCTGGGGATAACCTCCCCGATACGTGTCGTAGGTTTGAACTGCGGGGATCTGTTCGCGGTAATTGACGGCATTGTAACCGGCGGGTGCGTAAGTCCTCGATTGCTGAGCGGCTTCGGCCGACTGTCCGGCATATCGATTGGCTTGGGAATTGACGCTTATGCCCGCAGGAGCATACGATTGCGGGTCGTAACTGGCGCTTCTGTAATTCGTCGCCTGCTGCTGCGGCACGGAGTATTGCGAATAATCGGCCGGAGGGGCGGCTTGGTACGAACCTTCGTTCGACACCTGGGAAGCGTAATTCGGACTTGCGTACGCCGCCTGCTGCGGAGTGGTGTTCCGCGAATAGTAATCCGTCGCCGGTTGGTTGTAATTCTGTTGGCTGTACGGATCGTTGGAGTACCGGTTTTGGCCGTAACCCTGGTCTTGAGAATAACCTTGGGGTTGCGTGTAACCCTGGTTTTGATTTTGGTACTGGTCGGTCCACGGATTCTGACCGTTATTGGACGAGGAATACCCTTGCTCGGCGTATCGATCCTGACGTTCGAACGACTGTTGCGATCCTCGATCTTCCGGCACGGAATAACTTTGAGGGGTCATTGTCCCGTTTTCCCGTTGGCGTTCGGAGATCACGGGGGAATCCTGTTGATACTGCCGGGAATCGTTGGGAAGCGGCTCTTCCCGCTGCGAGGAGACCATACGATCGCTCCCCGACCCCCAAGAGCTATGTTCCGGAACGCTTTCGCCCCGTTCCCAAGCGGATATCGCCGAACGCGGTTGCTCGGGAAGAGCATAGGATTCATCCCCAAGCGGCTGTTCAAACGAATCCGCGGTCAAATCGATCGAGGTGGTCGGCAAAACCAACGAATTCTCGTCGTCCCGAAATTCCGACGCCGAATTGTCGGCTTGGGAAAACGCGGAATTCGCGACCAACGCGTTCTCCTCGGAATCGACAAGAGGTTCGTGATTCGAGGTTTTTTCGACCCGATGGGCGACGATTTCGGCCGGCTCTTCCGCGACAGGAGCGTTGGCGGTTTCCTTCGTCGTGTTCCCACGAAGGAAAACCACCCCGAGAGTGCAGATCAAAACGAAAACCATACTCCAAAGAATCCGATTTTGCGTTCGTTCGTTCAGTCCTTTGGAAAGAATGCCGTTCCAAAACGACGGAGCTTGAGGACGCGGACAGGATCGAATCGGTCGGGGATCGTCCAAATTCGGCATCCGGGCGATGATTTTCGCCTTGCCGGAATCTTGGAGATACTCTTCTTCCCAATCGGACCCGTCGTCGAAATCCGTTTCCGGGTATTCAATTTGCGAGCTGACGGTGTGGGCTTCGCGGTGATGTCGTTCAAGTGAGGGAATACGACCCATAGGAAATGCTCCTTTGACGAAAAAGTGCAAGCAAAGCGATTTGCACGCCTTTCCCTTGTAATGATCATTCTGTCCGTTCGTCGCTGCAACGGGCACAAATTGGTTTTGTAGGTAATATTGATGTCTGCTCAAATCAATTGAGTTTATCCTTTCCAAAGATCGGCTAAAAAGACATCCCGATTGTAGTAATAATTCTTTTTTTTCCGAAAAAGAGGTTTGGCGAAATAACACAATATAGGAAGGGTCGCCATCCAATCGCTGAAAAGTCGGCCAAACGCCAAGATACGGTCAATTTTTAGGAATTTTTGGGTCGAAACACTCTTTTTTTCACAATTTTCCTGAAAATAGGCTATGCTGATAGAGTAAAGCCTTTGGTCATTGGACGGCCCCTCTATTTGCGCAACAACAAATATTTTGTCAAATGCGGAATTTTTCCGGATCGAATGATCGTGATTGGCTATTCGAACGCATCGGATTCCGTGCAAAAAACAAGAAAGAGAGAATACTGAAATGTCTGAAATGTTGGATCAGGTTGGTTCGGGAAATCAAGTTGCAGCCGCGAAAGACGGAGTCTTTGCCGAGGAAATCGAAGATACCCTCAAAGACATGTATCTTTCGTTCCGCTTGGGCGATGAGGATTATTGCCTGGAAATCCGGCACGTTACGGAAATCGTCGGCATCCAAAAAGTGACGGAAGTGCCCGACATGCCGCATTACGTCAAAGGGGTCGTCAACCTTCGCGGGCAAGTGATTCCCGTAATCGACATGCGGTTGCGGTTCAACATGCCAGGTCGGGAATACGACGAACGGACCTGTATCGTCGTCATCAATTTGCGCGGTGGTCAGGTCGGCCTGGTCGTCGACACGGTCAACGAAGTCCGCTCGATCGAGGAAACGAACGTTTCTCCCCCCCCGAAAAGCGGCGGGGCGTCCAGCGCTCAATACATTCGCGGACTGGGCAAGGTCGGCGAAGAGGTCAAAATCATTCTCGACGCCAACAAACTCCTCTTCGAGGACGAAATGAGCGGCTTCGGAATGTAGTACCGTCGTCGGTACGGGACGATACGCTTCGCGTCCTGTTGGACCGCGGCCTCGTTAGGCCGCTAACGAACCGAAGACGGAAAGCTAGTCAAGGTACTTTTTACCAACCCCAAGCATGAGCGCGGGGTGATTGCCCTGCCCCGCCGATGAGCATTGTTTCGGAAAAACTCGCGGAAATCCGGGAGCGGATCGCCGTTGCCGCGGCCCGATCCGGTCGGACGGCGGACGCTGTCCGGCTGATCGCCGTTACGAAATACGCCGCCGCGAACGAGCGTTTCCTGCCCGATCTGCTCGAAGCCGGTTGCTTTGATTTCGGCGAGGCGCGAGTGCAATCGTTGCTGGAAAAGGCGGAACTCTTCCGCGAGGAATCCCGGATCCGTTGGCACATGATCGGGCCGTTGCAGCGGAACAAGGTTCGCCGCATTCTTTCGGTTTGCGAATTGATTCATTCGGTCGATTCGCTCTCCTTGCTCGAAGCGATCGACCGAATCGCGCAAGAGGAAGCATTGTCGGTTTTCCCGAAAATTCTCTTGGAGGTCAACATTTCCGGCGAAACCTCGAAGCAAGGCTTCGACCCGGAGCGGTTGCCGGAAATTTTGGAGCGGATCGAAGCGTTCCGGCATGTTCGCGTTCTCGGGCTGATGGGAATGAGCGGCCTTGAGTCCGGCCTCGACCAAAAGCGCCGCGAATTCGCCTCGCTCCGGCGGTTGGCCGAATCGCTTCGCGACCGCGTTCCGGAGAACGTCGTGCTTCGGGAACTGTCGATCGGGATGAGCGAGGATTTCGAAATCGCGATCGAAGAAGGTGCGACCATCGTCCGAATCGGCTCCTCGCTTTACGACACCACCCTTTAGCCGGTACTCCGCGCTATTCCATTTTCAACAAACCCCTTTCCCAATTTTCACATATGTCCGATACCGCGACGCTTAAGGAACGAATGATCGAAAAATTCAAGCGGGATCGCTTCGCGATGTACGTCGGCATCGAGATTCTCGAAGTCGCCCCCGGCTACGCGAAGACGAAACTGGAGGTCAAAGACCAACACTTCAACGGTGTCGACATCGTTCAG
>JAVBQI010000045.1:0-8800 GCA_031549145.1 Thermoguttaceae bacterium
GATGAGCTTCTCGCTCGACCCGACGAAGATGTCGGCCGGAGACACGACGAGCTTCGCGATCACCGGCGGCGGTGCCGTGTTCCAACTCGGTCCGGACGTGGTCTCGAACCAGCAGATTCGCGTCGCGATCCCGAACGTCTCCTCGGCGACCCTCGGTGGTGCGAGCGGACGGCTTTACCAGCTCAAATCGGGTTACAACGCCGACCTGAGCACGGACACGAAGCTGGCCGATAAGATCGTCCAGGAAGCGATCTCCTCGATCGCGATGACCCGGGGTCGTTTGGGTGCCATCCAGAAGAGCACGCTCGAGCCGAACCAGGCGGTGCTTGAGGACACGGTCGAGCAACTCTCGGCGGCGGAAGCGTTGATCACCAACGCCGACTTCGCGGAAGAAAGCTCGCGACTGACCCGAGCCCAGATTCTGGTCCAGTCGGGTGCAACCGTGCTCTCGCTCGCGAACCAGATTCCGCAGTACGCGGCTTCGCTTATCCGTTAAGCGAGGATATGATTGTTCAACGGGCTGTTCCCCCTCCCGTACGCCGCTTCCTTCCCAGGAGGCGGCGTTTTTTTGCGCGAAGAAATAAAGAGCCGCATATGGAGCGCAGCGCAATTTGCGGGCCTTGCGCAAGGTTTCGGCTTGTCCGGGGACTGCGCTACGCTCCGTCCCCGGCTCTTTGTGTTATTACCAACGCAGCACGCCGCCGGTGTCGGCGCTGGTCGCGAGCTCGGCGTATTTCGCGAGGCAGCCGGTCTTGATCTTCGGCTCGTGCGGCTCGACGGTTCGGCCGGCCAATTCCGCCTCGGAAAGCCGGACGTTGAGCGTCCGGTTCGGCATGTCGATCTCGATGATGTCGCCGTCCCGCAATTTGCCGATCGGACCGCCGGCCGCGGCTTCGGGCGAAACGTGCCCGATGCAGGCTCCCGCCGTGCCGCCGCTGAACCGACCGTCGGTGATCAGGGCGACGCAATCATCGAGCTTGACCCCTTTGATCGCCGTCGTCGGGCCGAGCATCTCCTGCATCCCGGGCCCCCCCTTCGGCCCCTCGAAGCGGACGATCACGATGTCTCCCGCCTTGACCTTGCCGTGCGTGATGCCGTCGTACGCCTCCGGCTCCGAGTCGAAAATCACGACCGGGCCCGAATGCTTCAGCATGCTTTCCAAGACGCCGGCCGTCTTGACGACCGCCCCGTCAGGGGCTAAATTGCCGTACAAAATCGCCAGCCCGCCGGTCTGCGAATACGCTTTTTCGCACGGCCGGATGCAATCGAGCGGATCGAACGACAGCTTGAGCTGGGCCGGGTCGGTCGCGGTCGGCTTGACGCTCATTCCCTTGGCCGTCCGCTGTCCGCCGGGGGTTACGGCGTACATTTTCTTCGCCTCGCCCAATACTTTCGGCGAACGGAGGTCGTACTCGTCGATCATCTTCGAGAGTTTCTTGCCGGAGACGGTCGGGACCTTCTCGTTCAGCAGACCGGGCCGACCGCGGCGGACTTCGCCGAGAATCGTGTAAATGCCGCCGGAATTGTGAACGTCTTCAATATGGTAATCGCAACTCGGTGAGACCTTGCAGATGTTCGGCGTCTTTTCGCTCAGCTCGTTGAACCGCTTCATCGAATAGTTCAGCCCCGCCTCGTTGGCGACGGCCAAAAGATGCAGCACCGTGTTCGTGCTGCCGCCCATCGCCAGATCGAGGATCATCGCGTTGTCGACCGACTGCTGCGTAATGATTTCGCGGGGGAGAACGCCCTTTTTGCCTTCGTCGAACTCGCGAACCATCTGGACGATCCGCCGGGCGGCCTTTTTGTACAGCAACTTTCGCGTTTGACTCGTCGCGAGAAGCGTTCCGTTGCCGGGCAGGGCGATGCCGATCGCCTCGCAGAGGCAATTCATGCTATTGGCCGTAAACATCCCGGAGCAGGAGCCGCAGGTCGGGCAGCTTTTCCGTTCGAATTCGAGGAGTTCCTCGGCGGACATTTTGCCGTTGATTTTCGCGGCGGCGGCGGCAAAGGTCGTGATCAGATCGAGCGGTTTGCCGTTCGTGTCGCGGCCGGCTTCCATCGGCCCGCCGCTGACGAAAATCGTCGGGATGTTGCAGCGGACGGCAGCCATTAACATGCCGGGTGTTACTTTGTCGCAATTCGGGATGCAGATCATGCCGTCGAACTGGTGGGCTTTGAGCATCGTTTCGACGGAATCGGCGATGATTTCGCGGGATGCGAGCGAGTATTTCATACCGTCGTGCCCCATCGCGATGCCGTCGCAAACGCCAATCGTGTTGAAGAGGAACGGGACGCCGCCGGCCTCGATCACCGCTTTTTTGACGACGGCGGCGACGTCGTTCAGGTGCACGTGTCCGGGAATGATCTCGACATGCGAACAGGCGATCGCGATGAACGGTTTGCCAAAATCTTTTTCGTCGACGCCGCAGGCGCGCAGCAGGCTTCGGTGCGGCGCGCGGGCGTCTCCCTGTTTCACGGTATCGGATCGCATAGGTTGCTCCTTATTTGCGGGTTGAATGTAATTTATCGGCCTGCGATTTTACCACGACGGGGGCGAATCGGCAAGGAACGGTTTCGGTACCGTTTCCGGGGAAAACGTTTTATTGAAGGCGGGAGTAGTCTTGAATCCCGCGCGTGATACAATAGCGCGAGAGTTGCGATTGATTCTTCTCGAAGGAATACTGAGTCCAAGATAAAATTTGTCTCTGATTTTGAAAATGAAGTCGTCACCCCCGCGCAGGCGGGGGTCCAGAGGGAAAGCGTAATCTCTGGATCCCCGCCTGCGCGGGGATGACGATAATCAGTTCATTCTTAATCTGGGACTCAGCATCGTCAACGGTTGTCTGTTTTTGATCTTCAGATAAAAATCAAATCAGAGCCGCGACCGTAAGGAAGCGGTTGGTCCTGCGAAACCGCTCCCTCACGGTCGCGGCTCTGATTGTGTTGTTCGAAATTTTTTCTGAAGTTCAGCAATCCCCTCCTCCCTCAGAAAGGAAATGGTTTTATGGAATCGGCAAGACGAGATTTTCTGAAATTGACCGGGGCGGTCCTCGCCGTTGAAACGGGGGCGGCTCTTTTCGCCGGAAACAGTGCCGTCGCGGCGGAAGCCCCGGACAAAAAGCTCAAGGTGCTCGGCATCAGCGGCAGCCGGCGTTTGGGGAAGACGACGGCCGCCGGTGTGCAACTCGCCTTGGACGCGATCCGGGAAAAGGATTCGAACATCGAAACGGAGCTGATCGAACTCGCCGATTACCAACTCTTCGCGTACGGGCTCAAGGGGAGCGACATTCCTGCCGACGATTTTGAGAAAATCGCCGAAAAAATCCGCGAAAAAAACGTCGCCGGGCTGATTCTCGGCACGCCGGTTTATTTCGGTTCGCTGTCGGCTCTTTTGAAAACGGCGTTGGAACGGTTCATGGTTTTCCGCAAAAACCTTGAATTGAAGAACAAGGTGGTCGGAGCGATCGCGGTCGGCGGCAACCGCAACGGCGGGCAGGAACGGTGCTTGGAGCAGATTTGGACGGCTCTTTCGAGCCAACAGGTGATCTTCGCCCAAGACGCTCCGCCGACCTCGCATTGGGGAGGCACGCTTTGGAACCAGAACGACAGCATCACCGGGGACGAGTTCGGCGGCAACACGGCCAAAAACCTCGGCCTTCGTGTCGCCGAACTGATCCGGTTGGTTTCCTAGGACGCGGCCCTGTGCAAAAAAACTTCATTGGGAAGCGAAGTTTCAAAAACAAATAAATTTCCGTCACCCCCGCGCAGGCGGGGGTCCAGAGGGAAACCGTCATCTCTGGATCCCCGCCTGCGCGGGGATGACGGAGAGTGAGATCAAGCATTTTGCGTGGCACAGTGTCAACTCGGAAACAACATTACCCTTTCCCATGGACTATCGTCTCGTTTTTCGGCATCTCGGGTCCGTTGCGTTCCTGATCGGGCTCGCGATGTGTATTTGTCTCCCTTGGGGACTGGTCGGACATTTCGAACGCCGTGGGGTTTTCGGACTTTCTCTTTCGATCCTGCTCTGTATTGTCGTCGGAGTGATTCTCCGAAAGATCGGCCGCAAATCCTCCGGGGAGCTTTTTCAAAAGGAGGCGATCGCCGTCGTTGTTCTCAGTTGGCTTCTCGTCTCCGTTCTCGGAGCCTTGCCCTATATCCTCAGCGATACCTACCGGACACCGGACATCCGGATGAGCTGGGGGGACGCCCTGTTCGAATCGACGTCGGCCTACACGACGACCGGGGCGACCGTCTTCGGAGAACTGGAAAATCCCGAAACCCTGCCCCGTTGCGTCCTTTTTTGGCGTTGCTTGGGCCATTTTCTGGGAGGACTCGGGATACTGGTCCTTCTTGTCGCCCTCGCCGGACACGGTTCGACCCGAAAAACCATCGTTCGGGCCGAAATGAGCGGGATCATTGCCGAAAAACCGAGCGGAAGAATCCGCCGGGTCGTTTGGATTCTGTTCTCGATTTACGTGAGTATGACCTTTTTGTTGACGGTCATTCTCTGTGTGCTGGGGGTTCCGTTGTTCGATTCGTTGTGTCATGCTTTCGGAACGATCGCGACGGGCGGTTACAGCACCTACAACGCGAGTGTCGGACATTTCGCGGCCGAAACCAACCTTAACGCCGCCGCGATCGAATGGGCGATCACCCTGTTCATGATCCTGAGCGGGACGAACTTCCTCCTGTTTTACTGGCTGGTTCAAGGGCGACCGAATGTCTTGTTCAAGAATCAGGAATTGCGGGCTTTTCTCGCCATTTTCCTGATTGCCTGTACGGTGCTTCTCGTGAGCGGCTGGGTTTATTCGGATTTCGACGTCTTCGGGACCTCGGACAAACCGGCCGTGCAAGGAGAAAGAACTTCGGATGTCGCCCCGGTCGGCCTTTCGGTTCGCTATGTTTTTTTCAACACGGCCTCGATCCTGACCAACACGGGCTATTGCACGGACGAATACGACAAATGGAACGGGCTGTCCCGGTTCGTCCTGTTGATGCTGTTTTTCGTCGGCGGCTGTGCCGGGAGCACGAGCGGCTCGATCAAAGTGATCCGGCACATCGTTTGTTGGAAGATGATTCGACGAGGGACGGAATTGACGTTCCGGCCTTCCCTGGTCCGCCCCTTGATCGCCAACGGCCGGGAATGGAGCCCGGAGGAGCAGTCGCGGGTCTTACTTTATTTCGTCGTTTATGTGAGCGTGTTCGTTTTTGCGACGATCCTGATTTTGGCGATCGAGCCGACAAGCAAATGGGTCGCCGGCGGTTTCGATCCGGAGAACAAGGCGATCGACGTCGCGAGCAGCGTCGCGACCACGCTGAGTAACACGGGCCCCGGGTTCGGGATTGTCGGAGCGAGACAGAATTTCGGCGTCTATTCCGAAGTGAGTAAATACGTGTTCTGTTTCGTCATGCTTTTGGGCCGATTGGAGATTTTCGCGATCTTCGCCTTGTTGATGCCGGCATTTTGGCGACGCTCGCCGGCTTAACGGAAAATGATCGCGCCTGTTTTACTAGCCCCAAGCGTGAGCGCGGGGGGATAAATGATGCGTAAAAATATCACCCCGCGCTCACGCTTGGGGCTAGTATGTTACGTTTTTTAATCAAATGGTTGTCGATGAGCCGGGTCGTGCCGATTCGGACGGCGAGCAGGGCGAGGACCGGTTCGCCGTCTTCAAGAATGTCCAGTTCCCGGAATGTTCGCGGGTCGACCAAAGCAATGTAGTCGATCCGGGCCGCTTTCGCCGAGAGAACGATTTGCCGCATCGTTTCGAGAATCGCGGCCGCGTCGCGAATGTTCTCGCGGACGATCATTTGCTCCGCCTTTTGCAAACTTTGAAACAGCACCGGCGCCTTGGCCCGCTCTTCCGCCGAAAGGTAGCGGTTGCGGCTGCTCATCGCAAGCCCGTCCGGTTCCCGGACCGTCGGGCAAACAACCAGTTCGATCGGGACATTCAGGTCTTCGACCATCTTGCGGAGAACGCCGACCTGTTGGCAGTCTTTTTGCCCGAAAAAGGCCGTGTCGGCCCCAACGATATTGAACAGCTTGAGCACGACCGTCGCGACGCCGCGAAAATGTCCGGGCCGAACCTCTCCCTCGAACGCCGCAGCGATCGCCCCGACCTCGACGAACGTTTCCGACCCTATCGGATACATGGTTTCGCTTGTCGGAACGAATACGAGGTCCGCCCCGGCCGAGCGGAGCAGATCGGCGTCTTGCTCCAGCGTTCGGGGGTATTTCTCAAAATCCTCGTTCGGACCGAACTGTGTCGGATTGACGAAAATGCTGACGACGACGAAATCCGACCGTTCCCGGGCCGCCCGAACCAGGCTCAAATGCCCTTCGTGCAGGGCACCCATCGTCGGGACGAAGCCGACGCGGCGGCCGGATGCTTTTTGTTCGCAGACGATTTGACGGATTTTCGAAGGTTCGGGGATGATTTGCATGTTGATTTTTAGCACGTTTTAGCAGAGTGGGTTCTCTCGAAAGTTGAAAAGACGCGTGGTACCGGCTAAATGTGGGGTTGGTTTTTCGCGGTTGCCAACAGCTCGGCGACCGTTGTTCCCAGAACGGAGTGCCGCCAATCGGGGGCGATTTCGGCAGCCGGTTCGAGGACGAACAGCCTTTCCTGCATTCGGGGATGCGGAATCACAAGCGATTTAGTGCTGATTGCGAAATCACCGAAAAAAACGATGTCAATGTCGATTGTTCGAGGTCCCCAACGAATTGTCCGGACGCGGCCTAAAATTTTTTCAACCTCTTGAATTTCCGTAAGTAATTGTTCGGGAAGGAGTTGCGTTTGAATATGACCGGCGGCGTTCCAATAATTCGGCTGATTTTTTGGGCCTCCCACCGGCTTTGTTTCGTAGAATGAACTTAGGCGAATGATTTGTATCCCCGGAATTCGGGAAAGTCGCTCCCAAGCCTCTTTCAAAAGCGATTGAGAGTCTCCCAAGTTCGACCCCAACGATAATAGTGTTTGAACGGTTTGAAAAGTCAAAACTCTGCCGAAACGTACTGAAAAAGTGTCCTAAAGTCGTCAATTTTGATAATTTCCGAATAAAAACAAACTATATTATACATTGCAGCATCAAATACCATATCCAGCTGTTGGATTTTTGGCCGGATTTGCAATGGGTCGCGGACCCATCCCGTTTGCTTCCCAACAGCCGTCAAATTGATGAGATACCGTCGCCGGTATGGACAAGTAGGCTTCGCCTTCGGTCGAATCGCGGCCTCGTTGGGCCGCTGTCGTACTTGAAGACGAAAATTTTAAACCGGCTTGAATAAAAAAGGAGGAAACCATGCCTGTTCGATATAAAACGACCGTTCAGGATAAGACACCTTCGCGGGATAAAACCCGAGCCAAGTCCCTCTTGAAATTGCGGGAGGAACTGATCGAACGAAGGGATATACTGCGTCGTGATTTAAGTGAGGAAGAAGACGAATTGACGTTCGATCAAAACAACCCTCAGGTCGGCGATTTGGCCGATGCCGCTCTCGATTCGGCCGAAAATGAGTTGGAGTACCAGCTGGTCGAGGTCGGAACGCGGGAGTTCGGGCAGATCGAACGTGCAATCAAGCGGTTCGAGGAAGGGACCTACGGCATTTGCGAAGCGTGTCAGGCCCCGATTCCGATCGCCCGATTGAAGGTGTTGCCTTTCGCGGGAATGTGTGTGCGCTGTCAGCAACTGGCCGATGAGGAAAACAATCGCGGTTCTTTCAGCGGTTGGAAGACTTACGATTTCGTCGTCGCCCCTTCGCCGAGCGGAACACATTCTTTCGAGAAGGACTACGATTACTGATCGCGGAAAACTTCCGCGGGCGAAAACAACGAGCCGCGTACTGAGTACGCGGAGCCGCGGTGTTAACCGTGTACTCCGCGTGTACGGCACGCGGCTCTGTTTTGCGCTTGTCTGACGGCGGCACGGTCAACGCTTCTTTTTCAACCGGTAGGCCAAGGCCCCGAGGCCGCCGAGTAGGGCGAGCGAGGCCGCGAGGAAAAAGGCGTGCGTCTGATTGTGCAATTGTCCGTAAATCTGAGGACCGGCAATCGCCGCGACGGAAAAGGCGATAAACAAGACGGCGTAATTGAGCGACATATTCTTGAGGCCGAAGGAATCCGCGCAAAACGACGGAAAAAGCCCCAGATATCCTCCGTAAGTCGTTCCGATCACCAGAATAACGGCGACCAAAAAGACGGGCTGGGTCGCCGCGGGGAGCAGGAACATCGCGATCGCCGAGCAGGCGAACATCACGATCAGCGTGTTGAGCCGACCGAGATAATCGCTGATCGTTCCCCAAAGGATCCGCCCGCCGGCATTCGCGGCCGCGAGCAGCCCAACCAGCGAAGCGGCCGTCGCCGAGTTGAATCCCCCGAGCGATTCGAAAATTCCTCTTGCCTGGCTGATGAGCATCAAACCGGGCATCGCCCCGAGAATGTAGAGGCAGAAGAGTGCCCAAAAATCGGACGTCGCGATCATGCGGGCCCAATTGAGATCGACTGGTTTCGCGACCGGCGGCGCGGTCGCCTCCTTTTTTCGCTCCGTTTTCGCGTGGGACGGTTTCGCGAGCGTCGCCGCGAGATCGTCCGGGGGCGAAGTGATAAACGAGGCTGCTCCGATCGCGAGGAAGGAAATGATCCCCAAAATTTGCAAGACGACCGTGATATTGAAATGGTAGGTGTTGAGCATGTTTTCGCAGAACGGGGCGATCAGGAACGGGCCGAAGCCGAGGGCCCCGACCACCAGACCGGAGGCGAGCCCCCGACGGTCCGGAAACCAGCGGACGGCGCTCGCG
>JAVBQI010000005.1:0-42708 GCA_031549145.1 Thermoguttaceae bacterium
TGTCACAACACTCAACCCCCTCCCCTCGTTGTTGTGTGGTGTTTGGTGTGGGGTCTCGGTCCACTCCCCCAGCGCCCACCCCCGCCCCGCGGCTCTGTTGCGGCGATCTTTTTTGGGACGGTTTCGGTTCTTACTGCATCAGTCCGACCAGCAGGTCGGGACGATTCGTTGTGATGCTCTCGACGCCCCAGCGGAGTAGCGTTTCCATTCGCTTGGGATCGTCAACGGTCCAGGCCCAAACGTGCAGGCCGCGATTCTTGAGAATTTTCAAGAGTTCCGGCGAAATCAATTCGTGATTCAAATCGAGGAGCGTCGTATCGCAATGCTCGGCCGTTTTCGTCAGAAGATCGGCCAATTCCTGCGTCGTTCCCTTCTGTTTTTCGCCGTACAACCAGCCGACGCAAAGCCGCGGCTCAAGTTCGCGGACCTTTTTGACGACCGCCGCCGAAAAACTGATGATCGCCGCCCGATCGGTCAATCCGGCATTGCGAATCGCCTCGACCGTTTGCTGTTCGATGCCCGGCATTTTGATCTCGACGACCGGCCGGCAACTTGTGGTTTTCAGCATGTCGAGAAATTCTTCGAGCGTGGGAACCTTTTCCCCGGCGAAGTTCGGCGATTTCCAGGAACCGGCGTCCAAGGCCCGAACCGTTTCAAAGTCGCACTGGGCGACTTTTTTGTCGAGCCCGGCCGTTCGTTTCAGCGTTTCGTCGTGCAAGAGCACGATCTTTCCGTCGATCGTCGCATAGACGTCGCATTCGCAGCCGTCGGCGCCCGCCTCAACAGCGAGCCGGGTCGAAGCGAGCGTGTTTTCGGGAGCGGCGAAGGAGAACCCGCGATGGGCGACGACCGGAGTCGGGAGAACCGACATGATGTTTTGCGCCGAGGCAGTAAGGGACATTCCCACGAACAGTGTTAAAAGGTAAAAAAATCGTATCATTGTGTTTCAAATCAAGGAGAATAACAAATCAGAGCCGCGACCGTAAGGGAGCGGTTTTTGGCAGGGCGACCGCTTCCTGACGGGCGCGGCTCTGAACGAGAACAACAAAATTTTCCTGGAACGCAGCAACACTTTGCTCCTTACTCCGCTCCCTTCCTGAGATCGATACAAACCATTCTCGTCAAATCGCGGAGAATCAACCGGCCGTCGACGAACGACATCGGCCCCCAGGCGTCGACCCCGTCGGGAAAAATTTCGTGCGAGCCGAGCGGCTGAAATTCGGCGGGACTCGCATTGGCAATCGTCAACACCCCTTCATCGGAAAGGATCAGAAACAAATCTCCGGCAATCATGTACGGCCCGGCGCCCCGTGATCCGAAATCGGCTTTCGAACCGCTGTGCCAAACGACTTTGCCGTCCAGGTCGAGACAGACGAATTTCCGATCCCGCTGCCGCAGCCCGAAAATGTGGTTTTCGAATAACAACGGCGTCTGCTGCTCCGAGCCGAACACCGAGGGTCGTTGTTTGGAAACGATCTTCGCTTGGTACGGTTCAGTGCCCCCGGCCTGCGGGGAAATTTGCAGCACGACCGAAGGAGCTTCGTATCCGCCGCAAAGGAAAACGCGGTTCTCCGGCAGAACGAGCGGCGAAGGGCAGGTCGCGATCCCGATGCTCCATTCCAAATTCGACCAAAGAATTTTTCCGTCGGCCGCGTCGATTCCGACGACGCCCCCTTTGCCGCTGTATACGAACGTTTGACGGCCGTCGAGCATCATCGGCATGAGCGAGGTGTGCGTCATCACCCAGCCGAACGGGTTGGGCGTCCGCCAGATTTCCTCGCCCGTCGCACAATCGAGGGCGACGACGAGGGCTTCCGGGCCGCTCGGGGCGATCAGCGCGACCTTGCGTGTCGTTTCTCCGTTTGGAAAATCGACGATCAAGGGACATTGACCGGCATACCATTGCGGGACCTGCGTGCCATACTTTTCCGGCAGATCGAGCGTCCAAAACGGCTCGCCCGTCTCGGCGTTGAGGCAGGAAACATGACACATCGGCCCGAGGGTGAGGCAGTACGGTCCCGCGAGAGCGGGCATCGTCCGGGACATGCCGTGATTCCGCTTGATTTTGACCGGGTAGGAGAACCGCCAAATTTCCCGACCGTCGTCGAGCGAAAGGCAGCGCAGCGCATCCCGGCGTTTGGCCGCGTCGTAATCGAGGACGTAAACCTTCCCGTTTTGAACGGCGGCCCCGGCATAACCTTCGCCGAGCGAGACGGACCAGCGAACCGGAGGCCCGTCCGGAGGAAACGCATGCAGCAGCGGCGGGGAATCGGCGACGATGTTGGAATGGTCCGCCCCGCGAAAGCAGGGCCAACTGCCGGGAATCGAGGTCGAGGCCCGGCCCGGCCCGTGGGTCAATTCCCCGAAACGCGGCCCTTCGCCCGAACGGTCCGGCGGCGGCGGCGGGGGAGCGGGCAAGCGAACCGTCGTCTTGTAATACAGGTCCGGGGTCAAAGATTCGCTAAAATCCCACAGCTTGGCGAATCCGACCGTACAAATCACGGCAAGAACGCACAACGCGGTTCCTATGCCGAGAGCCGTCAATCGAACAAGCGAACGAGGAGACATTTTAGATCAAATTTCGAGTTGGTCTGGAGTGTTTCGCTCCCGTTGGTCGCTACTTTATGCAAATAATCACTCAAGACCAACTTCGTATCCGCTCAAAATTAAGAATTACAAATGTGAATGAGAAATCAATTCTTAATTCATAATTTTTAATTCTTAATTTTTTACGTCGGTGCTCCAAGGGCTTGGGAATGCGCGTGGGACTCCATTTCCGCGAAACGGCGACGAATGCCGAGGAAATTCTCCTCCCGGGCCAAAAAGGCGTCGACAACGTCCGGATCGAAATGCGTCCCCTTCCCTTCGATGATGATCGACTTCGCCGAATCGTGGGTAAACGCCTGTTTGTAAACCCGTTTCGAGGTCAAGGCGTCGTACACGTCGGCCAAGGCGATGATCCGACCGCAGAGGGGAATGTCGTACCCGCCGATTTTGTCGGGATACCCGGACCCGTCGAATCGCTCGTGATGGGTTGCCGCGATGTCGCGGGCCATGCTCAGGAACGAAACGCCGGGAAACTTCGCGAGGGCCGCCCCCAGGGTTTCCGCCCCGATCGTCGTATGAGCCTGCATGATCTCGAATTCCTTCGGGTCCAAACGACCGGGTTTCAAGAGAACGGCGTCCGGAATGCCGACCTTTCCGATATCGTGCAGCGGCGAAGTTTGAAAAATCAAGCGAATGAATTCCGCGTCGATCGTATCGTGATACCGGTCGAGCGAGGCCATTTGCTGGGAAAGGCAGCGGCAATAATGCTGGACCCGTTCCAAATGCGCACCCGTATCGACATCGCGGGATTCGGCCAGTTTCGCGAGCGCGAAAATCGCGACGTCTCGCGTTTCCAACGACAAGATTCGTTCTCCGGCCCGAATTCGGGCGAGCACTTCTTCCGGGGAATAGGGTTTCGCGATAAAATCGTCCGCGCCCGAAGCAAGACCTTGAATCATTTCCGATAAGGTTCCGTGAGAAGTCAACAAAATAAAGTAGATGTAACCGGCCAATTCCTCGTTGCGAATGGTCCGGCAAAGCTCGATCCCGGTCATCACCGGCATTTCCCAGTCGGAAATAACCAACCGACAGTAATTGTGGCGCAAAACCTCGATTGCCTCACCGCCGTTCATCGCGGTGAGAACTTCGTAGCCCGCGTCGGTCAAGAGGCCCTTCAAGGCCATTAACACGAGCTTACTGTCGTCAACGATCAAAACTTGCATCATTACTTCGAAAACTATAATAACAAAATCGAATCAGAGAAATGCCCCGGAAACGCGACTTTTTCGCGAAAAAAGACACCGGGCAAAAGTACCCCTACCTCCCAATAGACCAATTGAGAATCAATCCATTTAACGAAGCCCCGTTGATTATCCCACACCTTTCTCGAAAAAGCAATAAGCACTCGACGCATTGGCCGTTCTTTTTCCGGAAATCCCGGAATCATGGAAAATCGAGCGGAAATCGTCGACGGGCCGTTTCAAAAATACCGTTGCGGCGAACGAACGTCAAACCATATTGCGAAAAGCACGAACCGCGGCTATATTCGAAAGCAGAATCACGCTCGGGTCTTATCCTAATGCCGAACCGGTCTCCGCGAGACGCTTCATGTCCTCTTCCTCTCCCTTCTCCAGGAATATGCAAACCTCGGCCTTTGAAAAGGTCGCCTCGGTTATTATTGCGCTTCTGGGTCTCCTCGGATTGACGGTCGGCCTTCTTTTCGCGATTTGGTTCAGCGCCTCGTTTTTTCCGCCCAAGGAAATCGCCGCCGTTCAGGTCGAACCGTTCGAAGGTCCGACCGATTTGGACGACAACGCGGAATACGACCCGAACGTAACCGATCCCGGGATGCAGACGGAATTCGATCAGCCGACGCTCCAGAATTCGTTGCAGACGATCACGACGGTCGTCGGCGCGGAATCCTCGCTCTTTTCCGATACGAGCGATTTCGACGCGAACAGTCTCCTCCCGGGCGGTCGCAAAGGGGATGGTCGGACCGCCAAAAGGCCCGGGAGGAAACGACATTGGGAGTTCCTGTTTCCCGAAGGGAACACGGTCGGCCAATATGCCAGGCAACTCGATTATTTCGGGATCGAACTCGGCGTCCTTCTGCCGGGTGGTCAGGTCGCCTACGCCTCGAACCTGAGCCAACCGCAGCCGACGACCCGGACCGAGCCTTCCGAAGCGGAAAAGCGTTACTATCTGACCTGGCTCAAGGGGGAATTGGAAAACGCGGACCGGACTCTTCTCAGCAAGGCGGGCATCGATCACCAGGACAAGCTGGTCTTGAAATTTCTGCCGCCGGAACTGGAGCAAAAGCTGGTCAATTTGGAAAATGCGAGAGCGGGGGACAAAAAAGACCGCATTCAGGCGACTTATTTCAGCATCCGCCCTCAAGCCTCATCCAAGGACGCGTATGATTTTTTCGTCGCGGAACAGATGTACCAATAGACGACGTCTCAATTACTGCGGTTCGGTCTATCCTGGTTCCTTTGCGCTTTTCCTTTATTCCGCTCCCCAGCCTTCCAGGTCTTTTTGCAGGGAATCGAAAAAATCCTGGGTCGTTTTTTGCGGCTGGACTTTATTGAAAGGCCGTAATTCCCGGACCTCGAATTCGGCGTCTGAAGAGTCCGTCGCGCTCGGGAAACCCGAGTACAACGGCATCTTTCTTCTCTTTGTCATACGCGGGATCTCTTCGAACCGGAGAAGCGAAAACCCGATGCCGCAAAGAGTACCGAAAAACGCCCCCCTCGGAACGACGGCATAATAGGGAGGGAGAAATTGCGCCAGCACACTGAACAGAAAAAGCAGGACGATCAAAAAAGCGACCCTGTAAAACGGTTTCATTCGGGTCAAAACGAGAACGACCAGGAAGGCGAGATAATAATAGGCATCCAATTTCGGCCGATAGGCGATATACACCCCTCTTGAGGATTCGTTCATTTTCAATTCGACGGCACTCCAACCGGAAACGACAGATCCGAGACGCAATGAGGAAAGATTCCCCCAGGGATTGACCTGCCCGGCGACGAGACTGTTCCAATTCGAAAACGAAACCCATTGTTGCGGAAGATGACCGTCCAGGGCTTTGCGGAATTGGTCCGACAGCGGGCCTTCCTGCATGATCTTGATGCGATCGCCGATCAGGGAGTCGAGTTCGGGACGGTATTTCGCGGCATTGAGCGACGAAGTGATCAGCATGTCGCGCTCGTCGAAAAACAACAGGCTCAACCCCGCGTTTTCCAAAACCGAATAGCCTTGGGAACGACGGGAAAGCGCCTGGGAAAAAGCAACCGGCGTCGTCGGAAAAATTCCGATCCTCCGAAGGGCCGTCCAATCGACGATGATGCGGGGCGAAACGGCCGTTTGGGCGGTGTCTTCGAAAACCGTCGAAAGGAATGGGTAATCACCGAGCAAATTGCCCCAGGTGATCGCTTCGGGAATCGTTTCGTCCTTGTCCCCTTCCTGTCTTGTCTCGCGGTCGGAGACGGACGCCGCGACCGAAGATCGGATCGAGCGAACGGTTTTTTCGTCTCCGAGCAGATCGATAAGACGCTCGGCGATACTCAGGCAATCCCGCCGCCGCTGGTCGAAAGAGAGTAATCGTTGCCAATCGTCCGAAGCAAACGGATCGAACGAACGGTGATCCTGAACCTTGTAGGCCGGGTCGAGGGCCAGGGAAAAACCGAAATCGGAAAGAAGCGAAAAATCCCCTTCCCGGTCGCCGCTCCCGGAATCGAGCGCTCCCGGCTTTTTCCGCAAAAAGGTTTGAAATTCGGGCGGAGCCCAAACGATCCAGGTTCCGTTCAGGACGGGCAGGTCGATTTCCGGGTAATCCGGCTGCAACGTTTTTCGGAGAACCAACGGCTCCGCCTGATGCGAATACTCCAACGACACGGCGGTAAAGCGACGTCTTTCCGGCAACGTGAGAAAAATATGAGTTTGTTCCGCGGGCGATTCGAGCGAATCCCCTTCCCGTTCCGAGGGAGTCTTTTCGGAAATCATCCTGAAATCGTTCCCTTCGAACTTTTTCGGTTCCCGCTTTCGATACCAGGGAACTCTTTCGTCTTCGATCCAAACGGCGAGGATGTCTTCGGCACGGATATTTTGTGGGAGCGTGATCCGGACCTGCTTTTGTCCCCGGTTTTCGATAAAAAACGTCGCGTGCTCGCGAACGACCCGCCCCGCCTCGAATTGAGAATCCAATTGCAGGGACCAAACCCAGGCGGAGGCGATCAAACGATCTCGTTTTTGCGGCCGAAGGGATAAGGACGGACTTTCCGAAAGATCGATATCCCGCGAGGGATCATACCGAAAGGCCGCCCGGATCGTTTGGTATTCGTTGCGGCCCGGTGCCGCGATCGGGATCGGTTTCAATCGCGTATTGACGATCTCGACATTCGTATCGTAGGCGGATTCGATCACCAGCTCCGCCTGTTGAACGGTACTTTCCGGGAGCGTCGCCAAAGGAATCGGCGTCATTTTCTCGATCGGCAGCCGTCGCTTCGCGGTCAAAACGAAGGGACCGCTCCGCGGGTTCGGCAGTCGGACTTCCCAAACCTTTCCGCCGACGGGGACGGAAATTCCCTGCAAGTCTTTTTTCGCCGGTTCCTGAATCAGAAGCGGCTTTTCCTGGTCGAGGCCGGTTTTCCAAATCCAAGGAACCTCGGAATCCTGCGAAAAATGAACCAGGACCCGGTCGATGCGGCTCCCGGTCGGGAAACACTCGAATCGGTAGGTTTGCGTTAGCTCTTCGCCGTTCAAGGTCAGGTTGCATTTGACATCGGAAGTGTAACTGAGCTTGAGCGGTTCCAGACCGATTTGAACCGTCCGAAAACTCGCATCGGCGGAAAATATCGAACTGTCCGGCGATGGGAGACCGCCGGAAAAACGTTCCCGGACCATGGGATCGCCCGGCGGAATCGGTACCGGCTTCGGTCCGGAGCCCGGCCAAAGTTTCAAACGCCCCGGAGCGGTCGTTTCAACCGCAAGCAGGTGCTTTCCGGCCCCGATTTCGCTCGACCCTTCGGAAATCGCTCCCCGACTGTTGCCGGCTTGAATCGGGTTGCGGATGCGCACGGGAATCAAATTCCGGAGAGGGACCGTTCCCGATGCAGGAAGGGAAAAACGACCCGTAATCCGGAGCTTCGACGCTTTCTTGACGTAGACGAAGAGGGATTTCCGAGCCCCCTCATCCGCATCGGTTTCTTTCGTCAAGATCGCCCGCTCTTCTTCGGAATCCGGCAACGAACTTTCGGCCTCCCAATACAAAACGTTTTCCTTGGGAACGAGTTCGACGCTGTCGATCGACCATTGCGGTTGAATCAGGAGTTCGACCAGCGGGGGATGCTCCTGGGTCAGCCCGAAATCAAGGAGCGTAACGCCGCTCACCTTGTCTTCTTCCCAGTGTACCAATGTTCCGCTGTTCCAAAGAATGTTGGGATCGTCCGGAGCCAGTTCGACGGCAATCCGGGAATCGGGGCCGAAATACTGGAAAAAATAACCTTTTTCTTTCGCGTTCGGCGATTCCTGCGTCGAAGTCGTTTGACAGGCCTGCTCCAACACCAGCCCGCTCAACATCAAAGGTGAGGTTACGAAAAGGTTCGAGCGCGTCTCCATCCAAAAGTGTTGCGGGGAATGAAAACGAATCCCCGGAAGCGTCCAATTCTCCTGCAATCGTATCGGACAAACGGCGTCGACGCTCAAAACATGGGAGGGAAACGTCCCTTCGGGAAGCGCGATGTACAATTGCCGGGTTTCCGGACCGTCGGAAAAAGGGATCGGCATCCAAAAAACCGGCTTTCCGCCGAATTGAACGGCGACGACCTCGAGCGGTTCGTCCAATTCGACGACGATGCCGGCGCTCGCGATTTCCGTTTTCTCAAAAACCGCCGTCGAATTGACATCCAAACCCTCGGGTCGGATATGGTAAGTCAAAGTCTGTTGAATCGGAATTTTTTGTCGAAAATTCGGCCCCTGATCGACGGAAGTGAGAACCAGGGTCGTGCGGTTGTGCCCGCCGAGAAACAGCTTCCATTTTCTCTGACGCGTCGGTTGAAAGGCCCCTGCCGGAGCCTCGTCCCCGTTCTCCGGAGCCTGGGAACGGACGATCCCTTCCGATACGGACGGGATCCAGTTCGAAGGAAGCGTCAGCTCCAACTCAATGCGAACCGCCGGAGGAGTCGAAATGTTAAAAACGATGTTGCCGCGCGAATCTTTTTGCCCTCGCAAAGACCATTGAAAATTCAGCTCCCGGGGCTCGTTTTCCGGAACATTCGGTTGGAGCGCATCGGCTTCAAGGGAATCAGAGAGCGCAATCGAATCCGACGGAGTCGAATCGCTTGAAACTTGCTCGGAACGATCCGCTTCCGAATTTGGCCCGGGCTCTTCTTGCCCGACCGATTCTTGCCCAGCCGATTCTTGTACGGCATCTTCTTGTCCGGCTTCTGTCGTCTCTCCGTTTTCGTTTGGACTTTCGGCGGGTTCCGGGAGAAACAACCAACATTGCTTTTGCGAGCCGACCCCGATTCGGGCCTTGCCGCCGTCGGAAAAAGCGGGCTGGGTCAGCCAAAAACCGAGCGGATCCAACGGAACGGAACGTGCCGCGGTCCGGAATTGAAATGTCCCGTTCCCTTCCAAGGTGATCGTATCCTGCAAAGAGGCGCGAAGTTGGATTCCGTCGAAAACAAACGAGCCGACCGAACGATCCGGCTCGGCGGTTTTCGCCCGCGATCGGTCGACGATCTCTTCGAACTTTTTCCCGTCGAAACGGTAATACGGCTCTTCTTCTCCCCAAGGCCAACGGAAAACGTGTTCGAGCGGGGCATACCAACGTCGAAAGCGAACCGTTTCCTCCGTTTGCGCAGCACAAAACGCCGCCGAAAAAATCGTGACGAGCACGACGGCGTTTTTTACGCAACGCAACAACGCGGATCGAAAACGAACGAACGACATGTTTCTGGTGCAGTGTTACGAAATTTCCTCATTCCTGAATTCAAGCATGTACTGATATCCGGAAAAAATAGAACTCTTTTTGAGAGCATCGCAAAAAAGGCAGGTGTAAGATTTCGCTCTTCGGCCTGTAAGGCCGACGCATAACAGCCCAGGGCAGAGCCGAAGGCGCCGCCCTGGGGTGATGAGCCCCACGTCAATCAGCCGCCCTGTAAGGGCAAGGGAACAACGAGATTGCGTCGCCCTTACAGGGCGAAATTGATACGTGCGTTCCTTATCCCAGGGCGTCGCTTCGCTTTGCCCTGGGCTGTTATGCGTCGCCCTTACAGGGCGAATTCCGGAAACGCAATCGTTTGCGATGGTCGAAAAAGTGTTCATTTCTTTACTGAAATCTGGAAACCGCGGCAAGGCTGTAGGCCGTACGGAAGGGTTGGAAACCGAGCCCTACAGTCTACAGCCTCGCTCAAGGTTCTTCGGGAACGGCGGCGGGCAAGGTCTTATTACCGATTTCCCGGTGTGTCATTTCAAAATCAGGCACCGGCGTACCGGAAGAATCCGAAGGGTAATCCGACTGGACCGGCAGGTTCGAAGGGAGGTAAGGCGGCGTCTTCCAATGCTCTTCCCAAGAGAAAATTCTGGCCAAAGCCCCTACGAACAACGCGAGGACGAGGCCGACGATCGATGTTTGCAAAAACAGCAGCGCCGGCGTCGGTTGGTAAAACAGGATCGAAAACATCACGACGGCGAGAACGAATAAAACGCCGCCTTGTCTCAAACGGGGAAAATAAATCAAACAAAGCCCGATGAGGAGAACGGTTCCGCTCGAAAGAAAAACCGCCTGGGTCTGATCGACGATATAAAGCACGCTCACCGTTGGAGGTTGAAATGCGCTGAAAAGGTAACTGCCGGTATCTTGCGAAAGGGGAATCGAAGTGTCTTCGGAAGAACCGATCCAGACTTCGAGATCCTTTTGCTTCAACGAGGGAATGCGTCCCCAAAACGGCCCTTCCCAACCCCATTGGTATTCGGAGGTCCAACCGGGCGAATCCTGAAAAATCAGCTGGTTTCGCGGCAAAACGACCTGCCAATAGGTCTGCCGGACCCAAATGTCCTCATCGAAATGAGGCAGCTCCAACGAATAGTGAAACGATCGGGGTTCCGCGGGCATCTGGTATTTGACGTCCAGCAAATGCGACTTGCCCCGTTGGTCCGGTCGTTGCGTGATCAGGAGCGTCCCGTCCGAAGCGTATTGCGGGGACCGAATCGTTTCGTTGTCCCATTGAACGACAAGCTGTCTTTTTTCGAAACCGCCCGGCAGGTGCACCGCGATCACTTCGTGGTCGCTGCTGATGCGGAAAAAGGCGTGGTCCATTCGGATGCGTTGAGACAACCAGGTTTGAACCCAGGCCTTTTCGACGACCGTCGTTCCGAGAACGTCGAAATAATCGAGCGTCACATAAAATGGAATCGACGTTTCCCAACGACTTGAAACGAATGTCACACCCGTGCCGGTGTCGGTCGTTCCGTTTTTCTCCAGCTTTTTCCAGGACCCGTTTTGGTCCGATCTCTCTTCGGAAAGGAAAATATTGACACCGCTCCGGGCGAGCGCGACCACCTGTTGATCGACCGGACCGCTCTCGGCCGGAACGATCAGCGGGATGGTCATTCTCGTCGTCGTTTGCCTTTGAATTTCCGTCGGCTCAAAGGAATACTGAATTCGAAGCGTTCCGTTTCCGATAAACGTTCCCGGGAGGGGAAACCGCCGACGGACCAGCTTCGCATCGAACGGTTCGCCGAACGAAGCGGGCTTCAGATCGACGGTTTTCCCTTCGAAATCGAGGAACAGTTTCATCGAACCGTTCTCATCGACCGATTTCGGAATCAGGAGCGTCAATGCGTCCAAAGGTTCGTAAAGGACGCTGTAATTCAATGTCTGAGAGACCTGGTTTTGTTGTTCCAACAGCCGAATTTCGCTGCGGGATTGGACGAAAACCCGCTGTTTGTGAAAAACGACGTCGGAAACGAAAGTCGCTTCCGGAGCGTCGACCCGAAAAATCAACGGATCCTGTTGGTGCGGCGGAAGGTTCAATCCTGAAACGGAATTCCGGACCATTCTCGAGAGGCCGGCATTCGGCTCGGTTTCCGAGGGAATGAGTTCGAGGTTGTCCGCCGAAACGATCACGACCGTCGCCGGCTCGATGCGGTCGGCAACCGGCATCGGGATCGGAAAGCGAACGGTTGTCTTCTCTCCCGTTGCCGAGGGCATCGGCCGGGAAAGTTTGATATCGAGTTCGACCGGGCCGTCCGAACGGACCAGGAGCGGAATCGTCGTCGTCCCCTGTCCTTGTTCGCCGGATTCGTTTTCCGAGGCGATTCCCGAAACGTCGACCTTATTGGCGGGGCCGATCTCATCCAAATGCCAATCGAAAAGGCGCATCGACAAACGGTTCGTCTTCGAACCGCTGATCCGGGCGAAAAGTTTGCCGCTTAAAACGATCTGTCCTTTTTCGATTTGGATTTGGTATTCCGGCTTGACGTTGATCCTCGTTTGCGGGGAAACGACTTTGACGTGTAAGGAAAACGGCTGGGAATAATAGGCGAACCGCGTGATGTTGAACCCCTCGCGAAAACCGACATCCTGTTCCTCATCTTCGCGAATTCCGTGAACGCATTTCCAATTCAAGTGCAAATCGTTGGGCACTTCGACTTCGAGCCGCCCGAATTGCCGTTCCGCTCCGACGACTTCGAATCCGGCCAATTCCTCTCCCGCGAGCTGATCTTCCGGAACAAACGTCCGGATCGCCTTGATTTGAACCGGAAAAGGGACGTCTTGTTTGGGCGGTCCGAGAACGGCGACTTCGAGCAGCGGAGCTTGAACGGGAGAAGGAACGTCGTTTTTTTCTCCCGGGGTGGGTTCGAGGATTTCGCGGACTTCGTATTCCCGCGCGGCCAGGGAACCGGGATCGGAGGGAACCCAACGGGTTCCCTGGGGAAGCCGAACCTGGAACCGTTGCAGCGGCCCGCCGACGCTGCGCACCGGCAATGTCGCCTCGAAAACGGCTTCGCGGTTGTTCAATTGCGCGATGATCTTGGCGTCCTCGACATGCAGGACGAGCGGTTTTTCCTCGGGAACGGCTTGAACCGCCTTGCGCCAGGAAACGTCCAACGTCTTCGTAATTCCTTGAATTTCAAAACGGGTGCTCTCCGGCTGCGGGGAAGTTTTGGAACGGAGGATCCCCCCCTGGTTGACCGTCGGAACGGCATCCGCGACCGGAACGGTTAAAACAATTCTCGAACCGACCGCCCCGGGAAAGGTCGCGACCAAACGTTGTTCGTCCTGTCCGAGCGTCCCGACGGGAAAACAAAGGGTCAAACCGATCGAATGTTGACGAGTGCGCCGGGAAAGACCGCCTGTCGTCAAATTGATCGTGGATTCCGGTCGATTCCCCTCATTCGCCTGATCGGAAGTCGCGGCGGGCCGGCCTTCGTTCGAACGGGGATTGCGAATAGTGAGGAGGTAATCGTTCGTTTGAGAATCAACCCCGATTTCGCAAGAACCTTCTCCGGTATACCGGAGAAAGCGATGCGGTTCGATTTTCGAGGCGTCCGGCGAACCTTCTTGTCGGTCTTGATCCGAAAGGAGAAAAATTCCTTCGTGCAACCCGAGAGAAACAAGAACGACCGGATGATCGAGGGTCGTGATTTCAAATTGAAAATCGATTCGAGCGAGCTTTCCTTTGACCTCTCCGACCGCGTCGATTTTTTGAATGGAATAGGTCGGTTCCGGATTGCCGGAGTTCTGCAAGTGCTGTCTGATCAGTTCGAACTCTTCAATGGAAAAATGCGGGATGTAGGAAATGATTTTCCCATCCTTTTCCATAAGATAGATGTTGAGCGGAGCCTCTTCGAAACGCTTACCTTGTACAAGAGGCGGCGCGTCTTGAACGGCGGCGGGAGAAGGAAGCGTTGGAGAAAGACCCTCTTCGCGACGAAGCGTCGCCGGTTTGGCCGTTTCCTCCTGCGCGCAGTAAAGGAAGCCTCCTTTGAATGAAAAAGCGACGAAAAAAAGAACGCTTTTCAAAAAAAGAAAGAAGAAGTTAACGGTCTTGGGTTTCATTCTCATTGGATTCACATCTCGAACAAAAGACTACTGATATAGTCGGGATTCTCGCCGGGACTCCCCTTCAAGATACCACAAAACAGGCAATAAGGGCAGAATTTTCCAATAAAAAAAGATTTGCCGTCCGACAATCGTCTCGCAAAAACAGGAAAACCACTAAATTTTACCCCCTTATCAATAAATTGTACTGTCTCAGATACCGAAACCGAACTTCGGGTCAAGGCTGTAGACTGTAGGCCGTAGGCTAGAGGACCCGGATTCCAACCGTTCCCTAAAGTCTACAGCCTACAGCCTTGCCGCGGTTTCAGGCTTCCATTGATAAACAAGGCAACGTACTTGAGACAGTCCAAATAGGAACAGTCGATTTCGTGCTGCAAGTCTTGGCCAGAAAATATCTTGCGAAATTTAGGGAAACGCACTACAATGAAAATAGTGGAAAATAACTTTGGGCTGCAAATATGGAAATTTCATTTCGTAATCGGAGAATCGAGAAGATTTGCACTTCCGAGAAGGAAATGAAAAAGGCTCTCCCGCCGAATCGCGTTCGCGTCCTGATGGTACGCCTCCGCCAACTGAGCGAATCGCCAACGCTTGATGATCTGAGAGACCAGCCGGGCAACTGTCATGAGTTGAGCCAAAATCGAGCAGGTGAGCTTGCCTTGTCACTCGACGGGTTATTCCGCTTGATATTTGCTCCCCCTGAGCCGATTCCCAAAAAGCCGGATGGTGGGCTTGACTGGGCTGCCGTCATTGCCGTCGAGATTATCGAAATCGTTGACTACCATTTTTAGATCAAATTTCGAGTTGGTCTGGAGTGTTTCGCTCCCGTTGCTACTTTATGCAAATAATCACTCCAAACCAACTTCGGATCCGCTCTAGAGGTAAACCATGAAAACCGAAACCCAACAAACGTTTTTGCCGGACTGGACGGTACCTCCCGGTTCCATGCTTGAAGAAAAAATCGCCGATATGGGTTTGACGGTCGAGTTGATGGCGGAACGAACCGAATTGACACTGTTGGAGGCCCGGCAACTCCTTGAGGGAGAAATGCCGTTGACCGAAGCGATTGCCGTAAGGTTGGAAAAATTGACGGGAATTCGTCAAGAAGTTTGGATCGGTTGGGAACAAACCTATCGCGACGATCTGATCCGGCTTTCGGCAGCCGAATGAGATCGTCTTGTCCCAATTTCTCTCCGATTCCGGATATAATAAGACCGCAACGAGCCGCCAATTTTCTCTTGTCTCTTTTCAACCGATGCCGAAATCGAATCTGTTTCCGACGATCAATGAAATTCTTTCGTCCCCAATGATCAAACCGCTCGTCGATCACCTGCATCCTACGGCGGTGATTACGACCGCGAGAGGAGTTATGGACGAGATTCGCACGGAGATGATGTCCGTCGCGACGGAAATGCGGATGCCGGATATTTCCGAACTTGTTCAACGGATCATCGCCCGACTCAAAGAGCAGGTCGCGCGGCTCGAACGGCCGCTTATCAACGGGAGCGGTCAATTGTATCATTCGGAATTCGGCAACCCGCCGCTCGCGTTCGAGGTGATCGAACGGATGCTCGCGGCGAGCGACCGGGGGGAAGGGGCGCTCTGTACGATCCCGACGGAACATCCGCTCGCCTCACCGTTTGCCTTTTCGCACGATTCCGCCGTTTTGATGCTGAAGGAATTGGCTCAGGCGGAAGATGCGATCGTTTTGGAAAGCGTCGTCGCGGCCCAGCAATTGGTCGCCTTCGCCCTCGCCGGGGAAAAGGAAATCTTGTTGTCGCGGTCCGAATCCTACGAAAGCGAACGGGGGTACCGGCTCGTCGATCTTTTGCGGCTGTGCGGAACCACGGTTTTCGAGGTCGGGGCATCCAATCGAACGACGATCGAAGACTATCGCAACGGCCTTTCGGATCGGACCGGGCTGGTTTATTTGGCCTCGCGCGGCTACAACTCTTGCCGGCTCGCGTTGGAAAACGAACGGCTCGCCCGGCGTCGGCGAGAGAAATTTGAAGAATCGTCCGGACAAAACCATACTCCTTCAGACGAGGAAAAAGGAGAGGCTCTTCAAAATGTCGTATTCGCGGAATTGAGCGATATCATGCGGCAGGAAGAAATTCCGATTCTTTTGGAATTGCAGTTCGCCGCCTTTCGCGATCTCAGCCCGATCGGCTTGAAGGAGATCCCCGTTCTTTCCCGCTGTCTCGTCGAACATGCCGCCGATTTGGTCATTTGCAACGGCGGAGGATTGATCGGCGGCCCGGAGTGCGGCATTCTCCTCGGGCGGCGGCATTGGATCGAGGCGATCCGCAAGCATCCCCTGCTTCCGGCGTTTTTGCCGGGGCCGATGTCGCTCGCCGGATTGCAGGCCGCGCTCGAAATACACCTCGCCAAGGATTTTTCCGGGGACATAAAAATTCCGCTTCTGCAACTACTCTCGACGACGTTGGACAATTTGCGCAACCGGGCCAACCGGCTTGCCCCTCAAATCGCGGCGATTCCCGAAATTGCGGAGGTGTTTTATACGACCGAGCCTGCTTCGGTCTTCGGCGAAGAAATTCCGCTCACGGTCCCCGGATGTCAGTTGCATCTCCATCCTAACGGTCAATCGGCGAAATCCTTGGCCGAGGCGTTGCTTCGCGATTCGCCCGGCGTCGTCGTCGCGGTTCGCGGCGGCGTCAAATCGAAACAGCTTTCCGGCAAAGGGGCATCTTCGTCGAGTTCGAAAGAGGAGAAAGCCGCGGAATACTTCCGAGCCGAACCTTTGGAAGAAGGGATCAACCCGTTCGGGGAAAACGGCGATTGGATCGTGATCGACCTGCGGAGCGTCCCGGCCAAATTCGATTTGCCGCTCCTCGAAGCGTTGAGTGCGCGGAGTACCGGTTAAATGCAGCGGAGTACCGGCTAAAAGGGCAACAGGCGATCTTGTGTCGGGTTCAACTTCAAATCATTTTCAAAAATCATGGAAATCTCACCGTCAATTTACGAACATGCGGCCCAACTGATCGGGGAAACACCTTGGCGGGCTTCCCGGGACGGCGAATTGATGTACCAGGCCCATGCGACCGCCTATTGGACCTATCGACATGCCCCGATCATGCCGGGAATCGACATTTACAACCTCGAACCGGAGGCGTACGGAGCCGTTTTGGAAGAACCGTCCGAGGCGGCGATCCCGGCCGTTCGCGAGCATCCGCTTCGTTCGGTTGAAGAGATTTTTTCGCTCCCGCCGCTCGATGCGACTCGGGACGGCCGGATTCCGATGCAAATCGAGGTCGCCCGACGGCTCATGCAAACGTTTCCCGAGGCGATCGTCCGTGTTCCGGTCAGCGGCCCGTTCTCGATCGCGAGCAACCTTCTCGGATTCAACGCCCTGATCCTTGAAGTCGCCGACCGTCCCGAATTGGTCCGGGATGCGCTCCTGCATCTTGTCGAAGGACAGCTTTCCTTCGCCCGGGGGATCAAAAAGGCCGGGGTCGACGTCACGTTTTTCGAATCGGCCGCCTGCCCGCCGATGCTCTCGCCGCGACAATTCCGTCAGATCGAGCTGCCGGCCCTGCAAAAGATTCTCTCCGGAATCGCCGAGATCATCGGTCGACCGGTCCCGTGCGTGATCGGCGGCAACACCAGCGATATCGTCGAGGCGATGTTGGAAACCGGAACAAGCTATTTGATCTGCCCTTTCGAAACGAACCAGATCGCATTTCTCGAAAAAGTGAAGCATCGGACCGATATTCAAATCCGGATCAACTGCGACCTGCGGATCATCGCTTCGGGGACGCGGGAGCAGATTCGAAAGGAAGCGGACCGGGTTATGGAACTGTGCCGCAATCGGGAGAACAGCTGCCTCGGAACGGGCGCTTTACCCTACGAAACCCCGCCGGAGAATGTCCTCTATATTATGGACTACGTTCGCAACCATTCCGTTTAGACGGCATTCCGTGTTTTCAAAGCGACGCGGCGGCGGCAACCGCCCAAAACAGGGCAAAGAGCCGCAAGTGCAGCGCAGCGTAACTTGCGGACCTGGAAGCCGCGGAGTTCGGGCCGCGTGCAAGGTCCGTAAGTTGCGTCGGAGTACCGACTACACTTACGGCTCTTTTTTTGCCGCGAAAACCGATTTTGAACGATTCGAAATGACCGCGAATGTACGTTTGAAGACACTTTCTAACCGCGAATCCGGATCAACCCGGCTTCGATTGCCGTCACCGTGCCCCGGATCGAAGCGTGAATGTCGGCCCCGAGCGCGGCCTTGCCGTCGGCAACCGGGCGAACCGCGATCGGCTGGCCCCGTTCGACGGTCTGACCGGGCCGCACGACCGGCTCGCAAGGGGCGCCGATATGCTGTTTGAGCGGGATCGCGACCTCGCCGACCACGATCGGTTCCGGAACGAGCGGGCCCTTGTTCGTGTAAGAAGTCAACCCCGCCTTCTGCATCAAACGGTGGGTCGGGGCCTTGCGATTCTTCATATGCAGGGCGGCCCGATTCTGCTGGAACGGCGGGTTCTCGTACCGTTTTTTCTCGGCGAGCAGGCGACGTTTGTTCTCGGCGCAAACGTTTTTCGGGTCCAAATCTTCCGGGCAGGAATACATGCTGCAAAGATTGCATTCGCAGCAAAATTGCGTTCCGGGCACGTCCGATTGTCGCGAGAGGTTGAAGCCGAGGCTGCGCATCGCCCGATGCGGCTCGATCGGATGTCCGAGCAGGTTGCGCGGGCAAAGTTCCGTGCAGAACGAACATTGATCGCATGCGGCGACACCGATTCTCGCGATGTCTTTCCAAGATCGGCTCATGCGGCGGACGACGACATTCTCACGCGGCAGGACGATGATCCCGCCGGTCGTTTTGGTCACCGGCTTGCTCAAATCGCTTTCGAGCTGGCCCATCATGATCCCGCCGATCACGAAGCAAGGGTCGGGAATCAAGATTTTCCCGGCCGGGCCGAGGCACGCCGAGAGCGGTGCCCCGATCGGCACGCAAACCGTGCAGGGATGTTCGACCGCTCCGGCGACGGAAACATATTTCTCGACGACGGGGGTTCGCGGAGCGGCGGCAACGTTGATCGCCGTTTCGACGTTCATCACGACGGCCCCGACCGCGAGGGGAATGCCACCGGGCGGGATCACCCGGCCGAGCGTTTCGTACACGAGGATGAACTCGTCGCCGGAAGGGTAGGCGTCGTCGAGCGGAATGATTTCCATTCCCTTGGTCAACTTCGGCCGCAACCGGTCGATCACCGGTTGGTATTTCCCTTTGATTCCGACAACCCCGCGGGCGGCGCCGACGAGCTGCATCCCGAGGGCGAGCCCGGCGATCAGCTCTTCGCCGCGGCTGAGGATCAGTTCCTTGTCCTTATGCAAGAGCGGCTCACATTCGGCGGCGTTGATCACGACGGTATCCGCCTGTCCGGACAATTTGACATGGGTCGGAAACCCGGCCCCTCCTGCTCCGACGACGCCGGATTGTGCGATCGTTTCCTGATTCATGGTTTATGCCGATTGCTAAAGGAATGAGGGTTGCGGGAATATGAGAAGCCGTATCAAAATAACCTTTACAAGGGCACAAAAATCGAACATTTTCACTGTAGGTTTTTTAACACGGAACACACGGAAAGACGGAAAAACACGGAATTTTACTTTTCCGTCTATTCCGTTATTCCGCGTATTCCGTTGTAAAAAAAGAACGATTTTAAATGTTGTTTTGTTACAGGTCCTAAACGACTTCGGGAAGATACAATCCCGTCTTCCGTATCGGCATTCGGCGGCGGAAACTGGAACGCTTCTCGAAAAATCGCGGGCAACGAGCATGTAATACAAAGTCCCAGACCAAGTTTGCCCCTGATTTTGGAATGACGTCGTCACCCCCGCGCAGGCGGGGGTCCAGAGGGAAACCATAATCTCTGGATCCCCGCCTACGCGGGGATGACGGAAAGTCAGATCATCTTTATTGATCTTCATGTCAATAATCGGACATCGCAAACAGCAGCCCGAAGCGTCAGCGCCGGGTTGGCCCCGCGTTGACATTTGGAAAACCGGGCGCTGACGCTTCCGGCTGCTGCTTTTTCGGCGACCCTCTCACCAACCGATTGCGACGGCGACGCCTTTCGGGTTGCCGGGATGCCGCAACAGCAGCGTCGAACTCCCCGCGTCCCACGAAAACGCCGAGCCGTCCGCCGCTTGGCCGTCGATCGCGACCGACTTTGGCGCTTTGGGGAGCAACAGCCGAACGACCGTTTCCGTGTTGAGCGGCGTCGAAATCACATAGGTCAACGAATCGGCCGCCGGGATCCAGCTTTCGATCCGACCGGCTCCGGCAAGCAGCGCCGGGGCGGGAGCGGTCACTTTCGCGAGGTCCAGGAGCCAAGCCTGCGTTCCCGGAGCGACGGCAACCTCGCTCTTGATCGGCAGGTCGGCTTCGAGCAGGTCGAGAAATTTCCCTTTGAGAACGAGCGACTCTTCCGAAACCGACTCGTTCAAGGTCGCTGCGATCACGTAAGGGCCGCGACGCAACAGAAAATGGTTGCGTTCGATCAATTGTTGCCCCTGTTTCGCAACACAGTTTCGGACGATCGACCGCAGTTCGTCCGCCGATTCCTTCGAACGGCTGAAATAGGCCGGATGCTTGCGGACGACGACGACGCTCCCTTTGCCAAATGTGTAGGTTCCATCGTTCGGTGTCCGCTCCAACGAAAGCGACTGCATCAAGTGCTCCGTCGGAGTGCCGAAATCTTGCGGGGCGAGGTTCCACCAATCTTTGGCCGAATGAAACGGGTCGGTTTCCGCCCCGACGTAAACAAGCGTCCCGCCGCGCGAAACCCAATCGGCCAAAACGGCGTGCACGCCCGGATGCAGCGGTTTTTGAAATTCATAGCTGAGGACCAGGATTTTGTAACGGTCCAGATATCCGGGGAAGCGGAGCGCATTGTCCAACTGCACGGCCCGAACCGGGATGCCGTGCTTGAGCAGCGGCAAGGTCAAGCCGTAAAACCCGGAAAAATGCGAGACCTCCGCCCGTGTTGGCCGCGTCGGGTCGGTCGGCTCCTTGACGGTCCCTTCGCGAAACGCCAGTTCGGCCCGCTGAAACATCGCCGAATCGCCGAGAAAAACACCGATCCCGTCGGTCCCCTGCTCCCACGAAACCTCCGGCTGGTCCATATCCCGAAGTTGTTGGAAGACGACGTTAAGCATCGTCGCATAATCGCCCGGAATCGGCTCGGCGTTCGGATCGCCCGCCGGATACCGGCCGTTGAACACCCGGCCCGGCCAGGGGCAGACCTCGTAATACCAAACATCCGGCTGCATCAGCGAAGAGATAAGTGTGCAAATGTAGTTTTTACGGTAATCATTCCAATCGTATTTCGGATTGTCTTCGATCGGATCGTGCAGAAAATACATCCGCTTTTCCGTCCCGCGAACCATCTCCTGCATGTTGCAGTATTCGAGGTACCCGGTTTCAAACGTCCGTTCCGCGGTTACCCCTTGGTAAGTGTTTGGCGTTCGGGCCGTTCCGGTCCAGGTTTGCGAAATCATCCCGTCGATCCCGGGCAGATCAAGCAGCGACGATTCCGGCGAAACGAGCGACCATTGCGTGTAACTCAAGAGGCTGTGTGTCGGGACGTAAAACCGAACCGGTCGGTTGTGCTTGACGAGCGAATACTCTTTGAGCGAGCCGCAAAGCCGATCCAACATCCGACGATACAGATATTGCTTCAGCTTGCTCGCCCGGTACTGGGCATCGCAAGAGGAATCGGGCCGAACCCACGGTTCGTTGTAGTAAATTTGCCATTCCCGTTTGAACGAATCGCTGAAACCGGCCCGGGCCCAGAATTCCGGCTCTTCGAGATGAACGGCGAGCACGCCGGAATCGACCGTTTTCTTGAGGCCGCTTTCGAGATAACGGCTGAAGGCGATCGACGGGACCATGTACGGCGTCGTCGGATCATGCAAAATTCGGTTGCCCGCCGGATCGCACTGGGCGTCGTCCCAATGCGTGAGCCCGTCGAACTGCCCGTCGAGAAAATCCTGGTAATGCCCCCAAGAGACTCCGGTCATCAAATGCAGCACGTAATTCGCCTTCGCCCAATCGGCGATCGTCGCGATCGCCGGGTCCGAAATACCGTAAGGCATCACGAAATCGGTTCGAACATCGAACTCGGGACTATACGGCCCGGCCTGTTGGAACCCGGTCCGTTCGAGCGAGCGATCGCCGAGCAGATTCGGCATGATCCGCGTCTCGGCAGAAAACAGGATATTCGAAGAACCAAGGAGCAACGCAAGAACGACAAGTACTCGAAACATGATGGATTTTTTCTTGAGGGGAGAGATGTTGGAAAACACGAATCGATTCCTTTCATTGGAACGATTTGGCCGTTCATTTTCAATGCCCCGACGTTTTTTTGGTCGAATGCTCCCCGACTCAAGCTGGTCCTTTCGAATGAACGCGGCATTAAGAAGAAATCTTACCATCGCGAAAGAGCACCTCGACCGGCGAGCTTCTCTCTTCCCATTCAAGCTGGGTGGACCGCTATTTTGAAAACTGATTCGAAAAACTTTTGACAAGGGTGGTTTCGGGATATTATTTGTGCTACAATGAACAAAAGGTTTGAGGAAAGGCCGATTCCTAAAGCGGCCGAAAACAAATCACCGGGCTGAAAAGGAGAGGAATCATGAAAATCGAAAAATCGACGATGCTGTTGGTTTTGGGGGAGTGTGCGGCGGTCGGATTGATCGTCCTCGGGCTCGCATGTCCTGAGCGTCCGGTCATCGCGAAATCGCAACGATTGAGCGAATGGGAGATGGAGCGAATCATCGGGGCAGGCGATCCCCCACCCCCACCAGGCTGTACCAAGATCGAGGAAAAGGATAAGTGTGGTATAAAGCCCCCCTACAATGATATTACCGGCGCGTGCGAAACAGCCAATGCGAGTATACGACGTGACAAAGAGCCGGGAGAAAGCCAGGAAGATTATGATAAATACTGCGCGGAACACCCTCTGCCGAGTTGCGATTATTACCATTCTAAATGGGGCGGGGGGCAATCGTTTTCTTCGGCCGAAACAGGCGGAACCGACGGAGATAGGCCAGCGGCAGACGGCGAGGATGGTAAGTTTAAGTGCTGGGCCGGGAACAAGTGCACGGGAAATCCTACCCGAGGGAAAAAGAAGAGTGCGGATGGAAAAACATGTGAACCCACGTCTGATACGTCCTCTTATTGTGCAGCATGTTCCTATGCAGGTTCGGAGGATCTTCCCAATTCCCAGCAGCCGGATAAATTCAAATGCGAGAATGATCCGCCGCCTTCGGGGGGCGAGGGGTGATTCCTTCCGTGACGTATTTTGTTGGGATTCAGTATCATCCTCACTCCCTAGACCGACCATGCGCACTTTTTTTTCTTTCCTGAAGAATTCCTTCTTTTTCTTCCTGCTCCTCGGGTTCGCCCTTCCGTGTCGGTCGGAGGAGATTCAGGGGTATGAAGCCCAGGCCAAGATCGCGCAATCAATCATGCTCCAGGCGAAACGGTGGGAAACCGGGATCAAGGACTGGAGCGGCCGCGTCCATGTTCATCGCAAAAGCTTCATGAATCAAGAGCTTTACGCGGATGAGGAGTACGAGATCGACTTTTACTACGATTTTATCGGGAAACGGCATAAGACCGTCGAAAACCAGCTTTCGATGATCAATTATAATCTCAAGCCCATTTATCGCAGCTTGGAAAAAGATGTCCGGCTTGCCGTGAATGGGACATGGTACCAGTACCGGACGTTTTCGCACATGCCGCAGGAGCCTCAAGATGAGCGCGTTAATTATGTCAACATCCTCACGGTCGCCTCGGAAGACCGGGGGATGTTGCCTCCGTTCGAGCCTTTACGAACGGCCTCTTGGCCGGAAGGGTTGAAGGATATTGTCCCTCTTTTTTACACTTTTGAAAAATCGGAACAGACGAAAAAGAAGATGATGGAATACGAAAAATGGCCCGAGGAAAGGGTCGATGTCTATCTCGCAGACCTTTGGACGAACGGCTCTTCCATCATGACGTTCCGGCGGGAAGGTTCCCTGATCACAACGCGAGCATTCGACGTGCGGTCATGTACCTATGATGCGTCCCAGGATTACATGCCGGTCGCTTTTGCCGATGATATGGGAAACCCTCGCAGTTGGACCTGTGAGCGGCAGCGTGTCGGCGGGTTTTGGATTCCGAAAACGCTCCACATCATAAGGTCGTATCAGGACGGTTCTTTGTATGACGAAACGATGACCTGGACGAACCAGAAGGTCAATGAAGGGATTCCGGAATCGGAGTTCTCACCGGTCAGCCTCGGCATCCGCCAAGGCCAGGAATGCTACGATTACCGGACCGACAGCCTCTACGACATCGAAGGCTCGGAGTACCCGCCGCCGGAGGCTAGGCGTGCGAATGCGACTTTACCTCTCCCGGTAAAGCTCGGTTGGTTTCGACTGAGCTGCATGGTTTCGGGAGCCGTTCTCGCCGTGCTCGGTGGCATCGGACTGATCCGCCGACGATGGAAAGGGTTGCCCAAAAATTATTCATAAACCTTGTCCGACCATGAAACATTTATTATCCCTGAGTCGGATCGTGCTGTTGATCGCCGTACTGATCGGTGCCGCGGTTTTCTTTCGTTTCATTCGAAATGTTCCCGAATCCGTGTCAAAACCGCATCCCCAATGTGCTCATTGGTGTGTCTTTCGTTGTTGCCAATTGCTTGGAGCGCCGATCGGTTTCGAAGACATCCTCAAGCAGTTGCCGTTTCAGGAGCAAGGACATTCGATGAAGCAAATGGCCGATATTTTGAAGACGATCGGCTTCGAAACCGAAGGACACAGGGAAACACTCGCTTCTCTCGAAAATCAAACATTTCCCTGTATCGCCCATTTGACGGATCCGGATCATTTCGTTGTCGTCTCCGCCGTCGATGCCAAGGATGTGCATCTTTTCGACGGTAGCGGTCGTCGCACGGCCCGACTGCGGGAATCGTTTGAAAAACAATGGAGCGGTGGCATCCTCTTCGTAAAAAAGCCGGCGGAGACAAAACGACTTCCCGCATTTCTTTCCCAATTGAGGAAAAACGTTCCCGCCATCCAATTCGATTCGTTGCTCCGCGATTTGGGAACCGTTCCCACCCTCGGCGAACCGATCTTGTTTCATTATACGTTTCGTAATCTTGGCGATGCGGATCTCGTGATCGAAAAGGTCAGGCCCGATTGTTCCTGTATCGAAGTGCAAAAGCCGGAGAAGCCGATCCCACCCGGCGCAATCGGAAAGATCGAACTGGCTTATCACGTCCAACCGCAGAGCGGCTCTTTTTCTCATGAGGTTGCCGTTCAAACAAACGATCCTCAGATTCCGGTGATCGTCCTCGCAGCCTCGGGGTGGGCCGGTGTCGAGCTCAATATACAACCTCGACAAATCGACCTTGGCGATATGGTCGACGGTTATGAGAAACGTTTCGATTGTTTTGTCAAATACACCGGCGAAAACCGGGATTTACATGTTACGGTCAAGAACATGTCTTTGCGAAACGCAACTCTTGCACGAAAAGAATGGAAAGAAATCGACAAGGAAACCGCCGAAAAACTTTTTCCAGGAATATCGATTCGGGCAGAAAAATACGATCATGCACACCTCTTGGAATTGCACTTTCAACCACAGGGACAAATCGGAGAAAGGGTCGAAGGAACGATTTCGCTACAAACAAACATTGAGGGATATGAACGGTTCACACTCGAGGTGAGCGGCACGATTTGTCCTCCAATTCGCGTCTTTCCGGAAGTGTTGAATTTGGCGGATGGAAAAACACAGGGTGTGACAGTAGTTTCAAATCTGGATGAACCGTTTGAAGCGATTCAACTGAAATCCGGCGGAGATGAGATACGATGGGAACTTGCAGGACAATCCAAAAAGGAAAAAACGCTCCAAATTCACCTCGACTCCGTGTCGATGGCCGATGATCCATACCAAATTATCGAAATCGAGGTTTATTTTCCCAAATCGGATAAACATTACGTTTTTCCTTTTCGTGTCATTCCGTAATCTGGAAGTTTTGAAAAATCTTGCCTTTGCCCGTCAGGCTGACCCTACTTCCTCAAGACATCGGCGATGATCGCGATTCCTTCTTCGGCCTGTTCGAGCGGTAGGTTCATTGCCGGGAGCAGCCGCAAAATATTCCCTTGCGTGCAGTTGATGAGCAGCCCGCGGCTCATGCATTCCTTGACGATCGGTGCTCCTTCGATCGAAAGTTCGATCCCGATGATCGCACCGATGCCGCGGACGTTCTTGATCACGTCGATCTCTTCGGCCAACTTGCCGAATCGGTCGAGGAACAGCCGACCAAGCTGTTTTGCCTTTTCGAGCAAGCCTTCCTTTTCGATCATTTCGATCGCCGCGATTCCGGCCGCGGCCGCGATCGGGTTGCCGCCGTAGGTCGCGGCATGCATTCCGGGCCGCAGGCTCGGGGCGATCTCCTTTTTCGCGAGCATTGCCGCTCCCGCGAGGCCGCCGCAAAGCGCTTTCGCGACTGTCATGATATCGGGCACGACGCCGAAGGTCTGATAGGCGAACCAGTCCCCGGTTCGTCCGAACCCGCTTTGCACTTCGTCGAAAATCAGGAGCAGGCCGTGCTTGTTGCAAAACGCCCGCAGCCCTTGCAGAAAACTTTCCGGCGGCATCCGGACGCCCCCTTCGCCTTGAATCGGCTCGATCATGATCGCGGCGGTTTCGTCGTCGATCGCTTTTTGGACCGCTTCCAAATCGCCGTAGGGAACGTAGGTAAAACCGGCGAGGAGCGGACCGAGCCCTTCGTGATATTTCGGCTGGGCCGTCGCCGAGATCGCGCCCATCGTCCGACCGTGAAAGCTCGATTGAAACGTGATAATTTTGTACTTTTCCTTCGCCGTGTGCAGTCGGGCCAGTTTGATCGCAGCTTCGTTCGCTTCGGCCCCGCTGTTGCAAAAGAACGCCTGCCCGCCGAAACTTCGTTCGGAAAGGAGCCGGGCCCATTCCCCTTGCTGCACCGAATACCAGGTGTTCGGGATATGAATGAGGGTTTCAACCTGTTTTTGAACCGCTTTGACGACGGGCGGCGGGCAGTGCCCGAGCAGGCCGCAGCCCCAGCCGGGGAAGAAGTCGAGATAACGCTTCCCTTCGGCATCCCAGATGTACGAACCTTCCCCGCGCACGAGGACGACCGGATACCGAGTGTAATTGCCGATCACGTATTTCTGAAAAAGCGAGATAATTTCCTGGGTGTTGGACATGGGAAAAATGAGGGAAGAGAAAAAAGAACATCCGTTTAGCCGAGCGGCGCAGACGCCGATGTCGAAGTATCTTCGATTTTACACCTTTTTCGAGCGACCTCAAGTGCGAGCGGCGGGCTCAGGACAACGGCAAGTCGTTATTGCATAGCGCGCGGAGACGCGGAGGTCGCGGAGTTTTTCAAAAAATCCCCGGTTGTAACCTTGATCTTTCCGACTATTCTCATTTCTTACAATCTTTCTCCGCGATCTCCGCGTCTCCGCGCGCTTTAAAACAGACTCGATTCGCGACGCAACCGGAAATATTTGAACTTGACAAAAAAACGAAAATCGGAAACAATCCTTTTCCGTATCAGGAACGTATTGGAAAGAGCTTTTCAACGCAGGTTGCCTGCATTCTCTATCCAAAAACATCGGCAAGGAGGCTTCGGAAATGTTCGCTCAAGGAGGTATCGGGCAGTTCGTCCATTTAAAACAGGTCCTCAAATCGACGGCCCATCTCGTTTCCAAAACGCCCGACGCCGACCTTTGGGTTGGTTCCTGCGCCCGCACTCCCCGCGAAGTGCAAGAAGGGGACGCCTATTTCGCGACGCCGCCCGTTAAATTCTCTGTATCTTGCCCGGATTCCGAAGACGAATCGGCCGACCTCTGCACCGACGAAGAGTTGCGGCGCTCCGTCGAAGCGGCAATTGGCCGCGGCTGCAAGGTCGTCGTCGCCGACCGGCCGCTCGAAGGGCTCACCGTGCCGCTGCTGGTCGTTCCGAATCCGACCCAATCCTATGGGATTTGCTGTCATGCTCTTTGGAACAATCCGGGAAAATCGCTGCAACTGATTGGAATTTCAGGGACTTACGGCAAAACCGCGACCTCCTACCTGATTGCTGGAATGCTCTCGGAGTCCGGTTCCCCGGTCGGGCTGATCGGGACGCTCGGGATTTACGACGGCGAAAAAATGTTCCCGTCGACCCAAACGACCCCGCCGCCGGACGAAATCGCCTATTGGCTCATGCGTATGGTCTCGAACGGCTGCTCGCATGCGATTATCGAGGTTTCGAGCCAGGCAATCGCCGAAGAGCATCTCGCGGGGATCAAATTTGACGCGTTTTGCCTTACCAACATCCGGAAAGATCATATTGACTATCATCATTCCGTCGAATCTTACCGCCGCACAAAACTGGATGTTTTTCAGTACGTCAAGAAAAAAGGGTTTGCCGTCTGCAATGCCGACGATCGGATCACAGCGGCGGTTTTGCCGCTCATTGACCGACCGGTGTTGACGACCGGCGTCAAGAATGCTTCCGAGATTTCCGGCATGAGCGTTGAAAAGGACATCGGCGAACAGACGTTTTTGGTCAGTGCCGGACACGAAACCGTGCCGCTCCGGACAAAAATCATTGGCGACCAACAGATGTATAATTGTTTGACGGCGGCTGCTCTCGGGGTCGGGCTTGGGATCGACCTGCGGACGGCGGTTCGCGGGATCGAGCGGGTCGATTCCGTGCCCGGAAGAATGGAGCGAATCGATTGCGGCCAACCATTCGGCGTGTTCGTCGATTCCGCGCCGACGCCGGAATCGCTCGCCGGATCGCTCCGATCGCTCCGGAGCCTGATTCGTGGTCGGATTTTCTGCGTTCTCGGAGTCGGTGGGGAACATGATGCTCGGCTTCGCCCGATGATGGGCCGAACGCTTGAAGCCTTGGCCGAAATCGGTGTGCTAACGGCGGACGAGCTGCAAGCTCCGGGCGAGCCGGCGAGCGGCGAAGCGGTTGAAGCGATTCTCTCGGGAGCGAAAGACCCGGGCCGCATCCGCGTGATCGAAGATCGGGCCGAGGCGATTGCCTGGTCGCTGTCCAATGCCGAGCCGGAAGATTGCGTGCTCGTCGTCGGTCGCGGCTGTTCCGATTTCCAACGGTTTTTGGGAGCCTCGGAATATACGCTCTGCGACCGGGATTTCGTCCGAAAATGGTTATATGAAAACCAGCCCTGCCTTTCTCCCCTCGGCGGGCTGTTTTAGGGCATGTTTACACTACAAATATTTGATGAGTAAATCTCATGTTATTTTAAGAAAGTAATTGTGGCTTCGACTTGTTTGACACTTGCCTAAACATCACATGCTTATAACGTAAACAGGCGTTAATAAATTTTTTTTAGTGCGTATTCCACTACCCCACTAGTCTTATCAGTCAATAAATCATACCCTTTTTTTTGCCACCATAAGGCATTTTTAAATGTCATAATTATATCAACAATAATATATTTTTTATCCAAACTCCTCGCACTCGCTTCTGCTAATCTGCGAAGACCTCCTAAAAGCTTCTTATCGCATTCATTACTATGAGTGGCTATAAGAGCTATCACGATAGCATTTTCGTTTTTTAGTTCTAATCGGTCGTGTTTGTCTGCGAAAGTGTCTGATATTTGCTCTTCATAATAGCTCAAACAGGCTCTTAAGTCTCCCGCGTGCGATTCAACAACAAAAGTTTTGAAGTTGGTAAATGTAGGGTCACTTTCGCGACGGAGTAGATAGTCGAGATTAAATGGAACTGTTCCGTGTTTTTGCTTGCCGTCTCTTGTTGCATCTATCTTTCGAACAGTATCATTACTAATAAACCTGTGATTGGGGATTTGATCTAATAAAAACAAAGCTCGATCTGTTTCATTGATTCTGATACCATAAAAATTGGGAATAAAGATTGATGACCGCTTTAAAAAGAGTGCGTACGATGATATTGAAGCAGGGGAATATTTGTCAACTATGGCATTCACAACTGTGAGCATAGATCTTCCTGAATGAACAGAACTATCAATTACGATAACATTTCTGTTTTTCAAAACATCCGCAACATGCTTATCGTTGTCTTGCTCATTAGGTGCGAAAAAAGAACCATCCACTCTGCGAAACGCAACACCTTGGGTTGTCTTATCGTATATTGCATTTATAACACCAGCGGATGCGAAGGATTCAAGAACACTAAACTGTTTGCTATATAGTAAGGAGTCATTAATTATTGGAGGCAAAACCTTGAACAAATCCAGTCCCGATCCACCAATAACTACAAACGCTGTTTTAGTGTTTTGGGGATTGGCTATTAAGGCGGGGATTATAAATCGATTCGCATAATCCCTAAGATAAGCTAAAACTTGCTCGTTACTTAAAATATATGTATACAATTTCCCCCTCTTGTTATTTTTCGTAAAAATCTATCGTTCTTGAACATGCAGTTTATATATTACATGATTTTTTTTATGGAAAACTTCGCTTGATCTAATTTTTGAACAAGCCCCATATCGATATCTTTATCATCTTCATAAAAACAGTCGCTACATTCACACACCTTACTACTATTGCCTTTCGGATTAATAGTGTGACAACCGGTGATTGTTTCTTGCAGAGGGATGGAGCAGTTGTGGCATTTTTGAATAACATCTGATCTTAACAAAGTATTTAGCACTTCGCGGTACTGGGGGTCCGACATCGTAAAAAATCCTAACACTGTGTCCATTTGTAATACCCTCCTCAAAAATAAATAATTGGTGAAGAAAAAGAAACGCGAAAAGTATTTTACACTAATTCGATAGAAATACCAGGCTCTGGCCGGCCAAATGTTTTTTGTATGTTCCGGCGGCATGGCGATGAGCCCAGACATTGCTGCCGGACTGTTCAGTCGGTCTTCTTCTGTTCTCATATTGTCGCCTTGAAGTTTCTTGAGAATGATACCCCAAAGTCCTTCCTGCGACCTACGGCGAAAACGGTCATAAACCGTTTCCACTTTCCGCAATGTGATAGCAAGTTGCATCAGGGGGGCTGATCTGACGATCCGAAGCATATCATTGATCGTCCATGTAAGTAGCGGTTCGATCCATTTCCGTTCTTTTTCCGTTAAAACGTGCCTTTTCATCGCCCCCTCCACTTGGAATAAAGCGACAGTTTAACATAACTTTAACTTTTGACGTACACCAAATTTATATTTTCAGACAGAATCTAGTTGGGGTTATCGGCTAGCTCCGTAATTATCTTCAAGGAATTTTATCAAAAAACAGCACCGGTGTCTCACGTTTTTTTACTGAAATCGTCAATTTGTTTGTATCCGATTTTCTCGAAAATTCGAAACCAAAACAAGTCAATGAGCCAAGGAAAGTTCGTCTTTACACAGATCATGGACGCGTTCTGTGGTGGCGATTCCAAACAGGAATGCCGAAATGACAAGAATCGCGATCAGGGCTTGCCGGTACCGGGTGGTGCGAAGCATGAAAAGACGAACAAAACCGCGACGAGCAACAGGCAACCGTTTGTGAGCCAATCGCCGAATCGGGTATACATCGTTTTTCGCGTATCGAGCCGCACATCGGCGATCAGGAATGTCGCTTCCCGCCGTTTTCCCTGCTTGAGGATGCGGCCGTTGGAGTCGATCGAGCCGGAAAACCCGGCGTTGGCCGCCGTCAAATACGGCTTGCGATGTTCGACGGCCCGAAAGACCTGGGCCGCGAACTGCAAGTCGATCTCGGAAGTAAAATAAAACCAACCGACATTCGAAAGATTGACGAGAATGTCCGGCTCTTTCCCTTCTTTCGCCAATTCGCGGACCTGTCGGCGAATCAACTGCGGAACGAACCCTTCGAAACAGATGTTCGTCGCAATGTAAATCGGGCTGCGGTTGCCCTGTTCCGTTTTCCAACGGCCGGGAATCGGCATCGCGACGAAACCGCTCCCGCGCGCGGCCGTTTGACAAAGCGTTTTGAGCGGGAACGAGTCGGGCAAATATTCCGCGAACGGGACATATTCTCCGAACATGACCAGATGCACCTTGTTATAGCAAGAGCTCAAGGTGTCCGTTTTCGGATCGGCGAGGACGGCGGAGTTGAATCGGAGCGGCGAGGGTTCTTCGCTGTCCCGGTCCTTTGCCTCATAATGGTAGGTCGGTAAACCGAGGAGCAGCGGCGTGTCCCATTTTTTCGCCCATTCGAGCGGCTTTTCTCGGAATTCGCGGGTTTGCTGATCGAGAAAAACCCTCGGCCGGGCATCCGACTCAAACCCTGCCTCGAATTCGAACAGCGGATAAGGAAACACGGTTTCCGGCCAAACGATCAAATCGAGCGGCTTATCCTCGTTTTTCGTCGCTTCAACCGCCTGTTCGGAGAGGTCGACATACTGTTCGAAGGTCTTTTCCCACCAATCCTCGGGCGGGTCGAGCATCACCGGATAATTCCCTTGCAGGACCGCGATCCGAATTGGATCGGCGTCTGACGTCGTCCCTTGTTCCCGAAGCCGGAATTGGCCGTACAGCAGATTGGCGGCCAACGCGAGGATTCCGAGCAAGACGGCAACTCGTCGCGAACCGAAACGCGGCCGTCGGCCCGAAGGGGCTTGTCGCGGACCGGGCCAAATCGCCTGTTCGCAGCAGCAACCGAGCAATACGACCCACATTCCGACAGTGTACTCGCCGCCGAGGTCGGCGAGTTGGATCAGTTCCGGTTGTCGGAAAAACGTGTGCTCCAATCCCCCGAGCGACATCCCGCCGAAAAGGTGTTTGCGAAACCATTCGCAACCGACCCAAACGACCGGGGCGACGAGAAAAGCCGGCAGGTTGAAACGGGAGACGAGCCGGCGGGAAACGCCAACGAACAGCGGCAGATAACAGGCGAGATAACCCGAGAGGGCGATCCAACCGAGCGAGGTCAGCGGATGGGGAAAACAAACCCAAAAGGTGTTGACGAGCCAAAAAAGCAGCCCGCTGAAATACAATTTGCGGTACCGGAATCGGGACGTTGGAAAAGTGTCGCTTCGAATCAGCCTCGCCCAAATCAGCGGCGGCAGGAAAACCAGCGGCCAAAATCCGACCGGCGGCAGGGCCAACCCGTACAGCCCGACGGCGAGGAGTGCGAGGCCCAGCGTTCGGTCGAAAAAACGACCGCGGGCGGGGGACGTTTTTTCGCGATCATGCTGTTTCTCAGGTTGCATCAATGATTTTTCAGGAAAAAGAAAACCGATGTTGTTCCGCGAATTCAGAACGGTAGAATGGGATGAGTTTGTTCGGGATCGCCAAACGGAGGTGTATCTTACCAAAAAATTCCCTAATCAAGAACAGCAGATCAAGAGCCGGACAATGAGCACAACCGGAACGAGCCATCAAAAAAACATGAAATGACCAACGTCACCCCCGCGCAGGCGGGGGTCCAGAGGGAAAGCGTAATCTCTGGATCCCCGCCTGCGCGGGGATGACGGAAAGTCAGTTCAAATTTTTTCAAAACACCCTGGCCTCATAAAACCGTGTCGGAAATCACGCCGCAAAATTCGGATTTGATCGGAATCGTTTTCGCCCTCAGGATCGAGGCGGGCTCGCTCGTCTACGGTCTTTCGCAGCTTCGAACCACGAAAGGGAACGGGCTGGTCTATCACTATGGATTTCTCGGCCAACAGCCGCTGATTTTGGTCGAGGCCGGAATTGGTATGTCCAATTCCCGCCGGGCGACGGAATCGCTCGCCGAAATCTTCAAGCCGAAGCAGATCATATCGGCCGGATTTGCCGGAGCGTTGGATCCGGCGTTGACCCGACACACGATCATCAAGGCCTCGAAAATCATTTCCGGACATCCCCAAGGCGAAATGGGCCGGGAAATTTCGTCCTTGACGCTGTTGCCGAGCGAATATTCGCTGCTGACGGTCGATCATCTCGTCGATACGATCGCGGAAAAACGCGAGCTTTGGGAATCGACGGGGGCGAATCTCGTCGATATGGAATCGTACTGCGTCGCCGATGTCTGCCAACGGCTCGGTATCCCGTTTTCGTCCGTCCGGATCGTTTTCGATACGGCGGAAGAGGAATTGCCGCCCGAAATCCGGCGTGTAACCTCGGGAAAAAAGAACAACGCGAAATTGCTCGGCTCGCTTGTCGGAACCTTCCTGCGACGGCCTTCGAGTTTGATCGACCTATACAAATACAAGGAGCGAGCCCTGATTGCCGCCGATTTGTTGGCCCAGTTCATCCGTTTGGATATCGCCAACAACAATCACTCGAAATAGGCTTTGCAATCCTTGCACGACCGTTGTCACGCTCTTGCCCCGCATTTTTCAGTGTGCTAAAATTGCGGTTGGTCTTTTCAATCCTTCGTTTCGTCTTTTCTTTTTCGAAAGGGGTGTTTTTCATGCGATTAGTCACACGTTCGGACTTCGACGGTTTGGTTTGCGGGATGCTTCTCAAAGAGGAAGGGTTGATCGACGATGTGCATTTCGTGCACCCGAAAGACCTGCAAGACGGCTCCTTCAAGGCGGAAGCCAACGATGTGCTCTGCAACGTTCCGTTCGTCCCCGGCTGCGGGATGTGGTTCGACCATCATTCGAGCGAAGCCGAACGGGTCGGTTGGGACCAAAGCGTCAAGGGCGTGAGCAAGAAAGCCCCGTCCTGTGCCGGGATCGTTTACGAATATTTCGGCGGGGCGGCCAAGTTCCCCAAATTCAAGGACCTGATCGCGGCGGTCGACAAGGTCGATTCCGGACAGCTGTCCCAGGACGATATTCGCAACCCGCAAGGTTGGGTGCTGATCGGCTTTATCGCCGACCCGCGAACCGGGCTGGGCCGTTTTCACGAATTTCGAATTTCCAACTACAACCTGATGTTGGAGTTCATCAACCATTTGCGGACCCTTTCGCTTGAGGAAATTCTCGCCCATCCCGATGTCAAGGAACGGATCGACCTGTATCGCCAACAGACAGAACTGTTTGTCGAGATGGTCAAAAAGCATACGAAAATCGATGGCAACGTGATCGTAACCGACCTTCGCGGCGTCGAAACGATTTATACGAGCAACCGTTTTACGGTTTACGGTATTTTTCCGGAGCAGAACGTCTCGCTTTGGATCACCGAGGGGAAGGCGAAGCAGAACGTCGTGATCGCCTGCGGTTACAGCATTTTGAACCGCTCGTGCACGGCCGATGTCGGCGGGCTGATGCTCAAGTACGGCGGCGGCGGTCACAAGCAGGTCGGCACCTGCCAAGTTCCGTTCGACGATGCCGACAAAGTGATCGCCGAAATCGTTCAAGGTTTGAAAGGCTAGGAGAGGCGAGAGGCTTGTAGACTTTATGCTATAGGTTTTTTAGCCGTTCTCCTGCTTTGCTTTACAAAAAAGTTTGAACTGACTTGCCGTCATCCCCGCGCAGGCGGGGATCCAGAGATTACGGTTTCCCTCTGGACCCCCGCCTGCGCGGGGGTGACGGCTGTTACTTCGTATAAAAATCACCAATAACCGACGTTCTTTCGAAACCCGACCGCGAAAACCGTTTTCAATCTCATGCGAAAAAACTTTTCTCTCCTTTTTTGTTCGGTTCTTTTCTTCTGCTTCAGCAATCTCGTTTTTTCGCAAACAGTCGGAACGGCTCAACCGGTTCGGGTTTATCCGCATTTGATGAACCCGCGAAAGCATCCGGACGATGACCGCAAAGCGGTCCGGCCGCCCGATGCGGCGACGTTCAAAAATCGCGTCCAGTTTACGGCCCTGCGATCGCTCGGACCGAATTATCGCGAAGAGATCGAAAAATACACCAAAACCCTGGAGCTGGGGAACGTTCTTTGGCCGACCTATGATCTGCTGCATCACCCGGAACTGGAAGAGGTCGTTCGCTACATCAAGGAGAAAGAGCTTTACCTGTTCGACATTTGGGGGTTCGTGCCCGGCTCCGGGCCCGGGGGATATTGGCAACAATTCGAGGTCGATCCCAAAACGCTCGCGCTGTTCGAGCGCGAATTGGCCGATTGCTGGCTGGGAATGGACAACGGCGAACAGGACGGCCGTTACGTCGGCGGGTACGCGGGGCAAATGAGCCCGGTCGGAGCTTCGCGGGAAGAGCAGTATCTCAATTTCCAACACCATTTCGAACGGTTGGGCGATCTGCTCGGCAACAAGCTTTCGACGCTGGTCTCGCTCAACTTCGGGCACTATTTTCTCAAGGAGGGAACCTATTCGCTGATCGGGGCGGAGACGGCCCAGGGGCTGCCGAACACGCAGGTCTATTATTCCTTTATTCGCGGGGCGGGGAAGCAACACGGTGTCCCGTGGTTCGGCAACGCTTCGGTTTGGAACCGCTGGGGCTGGAAAGATTATACGGGAGCGACCAACGACAACGCCGGGGAAACGAGCGGGACCAGCCTGAGCCTGCTCAAGCGGCTGATGTATTCCCATCTCATGTACAATTCGGTCGCCGTCGGCTTCGAGTCGAGCTTTTTTCGCGGCGACGGCACGCTGAGCCCGATCGGCGAAATCCAACGCTCGGCCAACCGTTGGGTCGGCGAGCACGGCGATTGCGGCGTGATGCACACCCCCGTCGCGGTGATGGTCGATTTCTTTTCCGGCTGGTCATATCCCCGGCATCTTTATACCGGCAACGTTTTTTGCGTTTGGGGGAACCTGCCTTACGAAGAAGGGGATTACCTGACCGACGGGCTGCTCGACCTGTTTTATCCCGGATACCGCGACGCGTCCTACTATCACGACGAGAGCGGGTTTATTACCCCGACGCCGTTCGGCGATCAGTTCGACTGCCTGATGAGCGACGCCCCGGGCTGGTTGTTGCGGCAGTACCCGGTCCTGATCATCGGCGGGACGCTGAAAGGGACGGCGGAAAATCGCGACAAACTCGAAGAGTACGTCCGGCAAGGCGGGCATCTGGTGCTGACCGCCGAATCGCTCCGGCAGTTTGAAAACGGGATCGGCGGGTTTCGGGCGAGCGGGGAGCGACGTTCGATTTCCGGCGGCCCGGTCGTTTTGAAATCGCGCGAGGGGATGACGACGCGGCTCGAAGAGAAACATCCCTGGTCGGTACTCCGGCTCGACTTGCCCGAAAATGTCGAGACGCTCGCGAATTGCGGCGACGAGCCGGTCGCCGTCCGCCGCGAACTCGGCCGAGGGCGGTTGACCGTGTTCGCCTCCCCCTACGGCCTCGCGGACGAGCCGGCCGTTCCGTTTCCGATCCGCAACAAAGAGGACCAGCCGCTGGTTTCGCCGTTCCCGCTGTTGGAACACGTCCGAGAGTTGCTCGGAGAGATCGTCCGCCCGACGATGATTTTTGAACTCGATCCGAAACATTCCGGGCCGGGGCTGAGCTATATCACCTCGCGGCAAGGGCCCGGCCGGTACCGGCTCGCCGTTTGCAACAACGGTTGGACCGAGCAACCGTTCCGGATCGCGAGCCGCATCGGTCCGATTCGCGAAATCAAGGAGCTGACCCTCGATTGCTCCGAACGCAAGGCCAACGGTTTCGTCCCGAACGTCGTCAAAGACCCGATCGGCGGCAACAGCCCGATCGACGGCAAGGGCGCAAGCGTGATCGGCGGCGGCGATGTCCGGCTGTTTGACATTTCGCTCGACGAACAAGGGGTCGAAGAGATTCCGGAAACGATCCCGACGAAAAATCCGACCGGCCGCGGGCTGGTGTTGCGGAACCAATTTTCGCTGCAACGGGAAATCCTGTTTCGGCCGACGTTTTTCCAACATTTCGACACGGCGATGGTCGATTGGAAATACCTGAACGACAAGGACGAATCGGCCTTGCGACGGGAAGCCGGTTGGCTGGGGCGACAAAAATTGAATATCGTCGTCGATCTTTCTTCCGGCATCAACCTGTTCCCCGACTTGCGGTTGATTGACAACGATCCGGCGGAGTACGCGAAGAGCCGGGCGATCATCACCAGCCTGTTGAAAAAAATGGAGATTTTCGGGGCGAAGAACCTGGTGCTGACGACACACCGGATTCCCGAGAACAATTTTACGCCCGAGCAACATCGGGTTTCGCTCCAGGAAACGCTCAAAGCGATCTGCGTCGAAGCGGCGGCGAAAAAGATCGATGTGCATTTGCGGTTGACGACCGACAAATCGCCGTCCGATCTCGCCGGGGCGAAAAAGCTGGCGGAAGAAATCGACGAGCCTAACTTTTGGATCGCCCCTTCGCTCGGGCTCTTGCTCGCCCGGGACAAGGACGCAACGCTCGAAGGGCTCAAGCACCGGATCGTGTTGGTGAGCGGATATGAACGGGACAAGCAAGGTCGGCTTTGGAACCTGCATCAGCCGCTTGCCTGTTTCGCGGAGCTCGATGCCGCCCGAAAAATCGTGCAAGCCGAACGCGGGTCGTTGCTGATCCTCGACGCCTGTTATTCCAATCAGGACGAAGAATACGCTGACGGACGAATCATCGCAGAGTAGGCGGCGTAATTTCAAAACAACAAAAATTCTCGTCATCCCCGCGCAGGCGGGGATCCATAGGGAACGGTTTCACTATAGATTCCCGCCTGCGCGGGAATGACGAAAGAGTGTCCGAAATTTTGTAAAATTTGTCAATCACAATTACACCTTTACCAATAGGAGAAAAAACCATGTCAGTATCAAGACGTTCCTTTTTGGCCGGTTCGGCGGCCGGAGCCGGGCTTTGGGCGACGTTTTCGCAAGCGGCCCTCGCCCAGCAGATCGCCGGATTTGAAAAAACCGAAACCGAGGTCGATGCCGATGCCGTTTGGAAACCGGTCAGCGACCGCAAAATCAAGATGGGGCTCGTCGGGTACGGCGTCTGCAAATTCTCGGCCCAGTTCGGGTTGCAAAATCACCCGAACGTCGAGGTCGTCGCCGTCAGCGATCTGATCCCGGAACGCTGCGCCGAACTCGCGAAGGTCGTCAACTGCCCGAAAACCTACCCTTCGCTCGAAGAGATGATCAAAGACGATTCGATCGAAGCGATTTTCGTCGCGACCGATGCGCCCCGACACGGTCGGCATTGCATCGAAGCGATGAAGCGGGGCAAGCATGTCGCCTCGGCCGTGCCTGCCGTATTCGGGAACCTGGAGGAAGCGGACGAACTGTTCGAAACCGTCAAGAAAACCGGCCGGACTTACATGATGTTCGAAACCTCCGCCTATCATGATCTGGTGTTCGCCTCCCGCGAGATTTACAAAGCGGGCGGATTCGGGAAGATGATTTACACCGAAGGGGAATACTACCATTACTTCGGGACGCCGCTCGATTCCTACGAAGGTTGGCGGATCGGGCTGCCGCCGCAGTATTACCCGACGCATTCGAATGCCTATTACATGTGCGTAACCGGCGGGAGCTTTACGGAAGTTTCCTGCATGGGCAACCGGGGCGTGGTCGAGAGCTTTAACCCCGAAAACAACCGATACAAGAACCCGTTTGGTTCGGAGGTCGCGTTGTTCCGGACGAGCGAAGGGGGAATGGCCCGGATGATCGTTGCGTGGGATACGCCCGGAGTCGGCGGGGAAACCGGCCGGGTTTGCGGCCAAAAGGGGGCGAATTGGGGACAGTTTCAGGGAACGGACGAGGCGATGAAGCTGGTGCAAAACCTGAAACTGAAGAAACCGCTCCTGCCGCCCGGGGTTTCGGCCGGGGGACACGGCGGCTCGCACGGTTACCTGGGGAACGAATTCGTGATGTCGATTTTGAAAAACCGCAAGCCGCTCGTCGACATCGCCCAGGCGTTGAACATGACGGTCTCGGGAATCGTCGCCCATCATTCGGCTCTCAAGGGCGGCGAACTGCTCAAGATTCCGCAATATAAGTTTTGAGCTTTTCCCGTAATTCTTCCGGGGAAGCATCCTTAATCAAGAACCGTTTTTGATGGGAGGTTTCTCCGGAAAGCAACTCGATTTGCGATTTGCGGAGTTCGAGGGATTTGGCCAACAGTTCGATAATCGCTTTGTTGGCCTTCCCCTTTTCGGGAGCGGTCGTAACGCAGAGCTTGAGCATTCCGGCGGTCTCGCCGCGCAGCTCGTTTTTTTTCGCCCCGGGCTGGGCACGAACCGCGAGAACCGAACCTTGAGGATGGGATTCAATCATACCGAAACGTTCGACCGATCGTCAGAAAAAATGAAAATTTCGCGCAACACCAAAATGATTTTCGGCTGCCTGCTGTTGCTTCTCGGGCTGGAATTTTTCAGCGTCGAAAAGGCGACCTTGACGCCCGCGGTCGGCGAATTTCTCGGCAGGTTGACGAAAAACGAAAAAGCCGCCCCGGGTAATGTACTCGAACAGGTAACCGGCATCACCGCCGAGCAAGGGCCGCTCGTCCTTTCGATCCCCAAAAATCTCTGTTACGGTTTTTGGGTTGCCGGGGGCTTTATTTTTCTTCTCGGCTACGTGAGTAAAGAATAGCCGAAAAAACGTTTCGAGAGAACCCCCTTCTCCCGTTGACGCGGTATTCCCGAGGGTTGCATAGTCGAGCGCGGCAAACAGCAGCCCGAAGCGTCAGCGCCGGGTTGGTCCCGAATTTCCGCATTGGAAAACCGGGCGCTAACGCTTCCGACTGCTGCCCGATTCGATATTTTTTCCAAAATTTCGACTTTGCAATCGTCCTGAACGCGGTATTCCCGGTGCTTGCATTCTGAAAAAGAAAACAGTATATTGTATTCCGTGTTTTTTCGTTTGTTACATTGACAAGCATTACTCTGTTTTAGAGAGAATTAAAGGCCCCGGTTACCCAGAAAAGGACCTCACATTATGTCGCAAGCCGATCGCGCCGCCGATTTTCCCGCGAAATCGTCCAAATCGAACGTTATTACCCCGCAAAGCATTTACGATAAATGTATGGCTTTGGCCAACAATCTTTGGTGGAGCTGGCACCCGGAAGTGATTAACATGTTCCGCTCGCTCGATCCGATTCGCTGGCGGCAGCTGGGGCACAACCCGATCGCCCTGCTCCGGGAGTTTACCCCCGAACGCCTCGAAATGCGGACCTCGGAGCTGGTGCTTTACACACGGGTCGATCAGGCTTACCGCCGAATGGGCGAGTATATGAACAAACGCACCGACTGGGCCCGCCGGAATGTCGGCGTTCTCGGCTCGAAGCCGGTCGCCTATTTTTCGTTGGAATTCGGCGTTCACGAATCGGTGCCGATCTATTCCGGCGGCCTCGGGGTTCTTTCCGGCGACCACATCAAAAGCGCAAGCGGTCTCGGCGTCCCGCTCGTCGCGATCGGCCTGTTTTACGACCAGGGCTATTTCAAGCAACACCTCAACGCGACCGGTTGGCAGCAGGAGGAATATCTCGATACGATGGTCGAATACCTCCCGCTCGAACCGGCCGTCGACCAAAAAGGGAACAAAATCACGGTCAAAATTCAAACGCGGACCGGCACGATTTCCGCGAAAGTCCGGAAAATGAAGGTCGGTCGGGTCGAGCTGTACCTGCTCGACACCGATTTGGAGGAAAACCTGCCCGAGGATCGGCAGCTGACCAGCCGGTTGTACGGCGGGAACAACCGAACCCGGATCCGGCAGGAAATCGTCTCCGGAATCGGCGGCGTCCGGGCTTTGAAAGCCTTGGGAATTTCGCCCGGGGTTTACCATCTCAACGAAGGGCACAACTCGTTCGCAACGCTCGAAGTGATCCGCGAACGAATGACCGAAGACGGCATGAGCTTTGACGAAGCTTTGCGGGATGTCGCCCAGCACACCGTTTTTACGACCCATACGCCCGTTCCGGCGGGGCACGACCGGTTCGACGATGAACTGATCGACGAACACCTTTCGCCGCTCCGGAACGAACTCGGCATTTCGCACGAACAACTCATGGGCCTCGGCCGGATCGACGTCAACAACCGGAGCGAGACCTTCTGCATGACCGTTTTGGGACTGAAGCTGTCCCGTTACGCCAATGCCGTCAGCTCGCTGCACGGAAAGGTTTCCCGAAAAATGTGGCAAGGCCTTTGGCCAAGCCGGCCGGAAGAAGACGTGCCGATCGGGCACATCACCAACGGCGTGCACGTCCCCAGTTGGATGGCTTGGCAAATGAAAACCCTGTTCGAGCGGCACCTGCCGCCGAGCTGGTCGGAGGAATCGATCGACCCGGCGGACTGGGCCGAGGTTTCCAGGATTGACCCGGGCGAACTCTGGGAAACGCACAACGCTTTGAAAAGCCTGTTGGTGCAATTCGTTCGGCGGCGTATTTCGCGTCAATGCCGACGTCGCGGGGAAGCGGACGATGTGATCGATCGGGCTCGCAACATTCTCGACCCGCAGATTCTCACGATCGGTTTCGGTCGGCGGTTCGCGACGTACAAAAGGGCGACATTGATTTTGAGCGACATCGAACGAATGGCCCGGATGTGCAACGATCCGGACCGGCCGGTCCAGTTCATTTTTGCGGGCAAGGCGCACCCGGCGGACAACCCGGGCAAGGAGTTTATCCAAACGCTCGCGAATCTGCGGAACGACCCGCGATTCGCGAACCGGATCGTCTTTATCGAAGATTACGACATCAACGTCTGCCGGCACATGGTTCAAGGGGTCGATGTTTGGCTCAACAACCCCCGGCGGCCGCTCGAAGCCTCGGGAACGAGCGGTCAGAAAGCGGTGCTGAACGGGGCGCTCAATTTCTCGGTGCTCGACGGTTGGTGGGCCGAAGCGTACGACGGGACCAACGGGTTCTCGATCGGGCAGGGAACGCAGCATATCGACACGGCGATCACGGACAAGCGGGACGGGGCGAGCCTGTTCGACACGCTCGAACACGAGATCATTCCGATGTACTACGAAAGCGATTCCAACGGGCTGCCGGGAACTTGGATCCGCCGGATGATGAACTCGATCAGCACATTGGCCTGGCGGTTCAGCGCCCACCGGATGGTCGCCGATTACGTCTTGAAGGCCTACCTCCCGGCCGCTGGTGGGGTCAGCAGCGAAATGAAGTAGAGAGAGTCTTTATAATTCATCGAAAAAGGGCCGTAAGTGTAGCGAAGTGTAACTTGCGGCTCTTTTTTGTCGGCGAATACGGAGTCAAAATTTGAGCGGTTTCGTTCAGAGCCGCGGCCGTGAGGGAGCGGGTTTTGGAGGGG
>JAVBQI010000239.1:0-4364 GCA_031549145.1 Thermoguttaceae bacterium
AGGGAATTACATATTTAACTCCACATCCTTACCCAGATATCCTATTTTTTCTCACAAAGGCGCGAAGGACACCAAGGACAACTCGGATTTCTCAATTCCTTCGTGATCTTTGTGCCTTGTGAGAGAAAAAAAGGAACTGTGGAGTCAAGTATATAGTTCCCCAAAAAAACAATTGTGGTTGCACGTTCAATATTTTCCTTCCCAGCGGTGAATCGGAAGCCGCGTACATGGAAGTTTTTTTGAGCGAAATGCTCCTCTGTTTCCCCCTCCTAGGGGCCAAATTTTTTGAAATGCCCGCAAAGCCGAAAAAAGCAAATCAATCGCACGTTTATCACCTTCGACAAAAAGGAATCGAGGCTCGCGGATACGAAACAGGCAACGGATTCGTTGTATCAAAAGGATCGACTTGCGTTGTTCATGAAACTCCGAGTTGTCCTGATTATCTTAAAGAGATTAGAAAAAATCTGTTGAGGCAAGGTATTCTTGTTAAGCAGAGCAATGCTTTTACTTTTATCCAGGACCATTTGTTTGATTCACCTTCCGGAGCATCCGGAGCCGTTCTTGGAGCGTCATCCAATGGTGTTACATCATGGAAAACCAAAGAGGAAAAAACATTGAAAAATGTTCGTGAATCGGAGTCGAAGTAATATTAAAGTTTATTTCACCGGCGTCTGCGCCGCTCGGCTAAACGAGGGACGCAATATCGATGGGTCGTGATTCGCTCGAATATGGGGATTTTCAGACACCGGAAGGGCTCGCGCTGCGGGTTTGCCGTTGGCTCAGGGAGCAGGGCGTTCGGCCGGAAGTGCTCATCGAACCGACGTTCGGGCAAGGGCACTTCATTCTCGCGGCACTCGCGGCCTTTCCGTCGATCCGGCATGTGTACGGCGTCGAGATTCATGAGCCGTATTTCCGGGAAGCAAAGAAAAAAATCGACTGCGGCGGTTTCTGCGACGACGGCCGCCAGGTTCAACTCTTTTGCGAGGACGTGTTTCGGTTTTCGTTTGCCGAAATCGCCAAACAACACGCCGGTCAATCCGTCCTGCTGCTCGGCAATCCCCCCTGGGTGACCAATTCCCTGCTCGGGAGCAAGGATTCGGTCAACATTCCCGCCAAATCGAATTTCAAAAACGTCCGCGGCCTCGAGGCTATGACAGGTCGGGGGAACTTCGATCTCGGCGAATCCGTCGTGCTTTCTCTTCTGAACGCATTCGCCGCTTCGGAAGGGCACTTCGCGATGCTGCTCAAAAACACGGTCGTCAAAAACGTCGTCGAACTTCAGGAACGCGACCGCCGCCAGATTTCGGACTTGCGGCAAATCAAAATCGATTCGCTCAAGGAATTCGGTGCCGCGGTCGATGCCGGTCTGTTTTACGCCCGGCTCGGCGGCCCATCGGAATCGCAGTGCCGCATCGCCGATTCGTTCGAGGCAACGCCAAGCCGTCGATTCGGTTGGTGCGGCGAAAAATTCGTCGCCGACATCGACGCTTACGAACGTTTCGCGGAGCTTGACGGACGCTGCCCGACCGTTTGGCGGCAAGGGCTGAAGCACGATTGTGCCGCGATGATGGAACTTATCGCGCGAGACGACCATTTTGAAAACAAGAGCGGACAATCGGTCCAAATTGAAACCGATCTCGTTTACCCACTCTTGAAAAGCTCCGACCTGAAAACTCCGGTCGTCGATGCCGTGAGAAAATTCGTGATCGTCCCGCAACGCTTCGTCGGAGAAGAGACGGAATACATTCGAAAAGATTGCCCCAAAACTTTTGAGTATTTGAACCGGCACAAGGAATTGTTCGAGCGGCGGAAATCGTCGATCTACAAAGGCAAGCCGCCGTTTTCGATTTTCGGGATCGGCGATTATTCGTTCCGGCCGTACAAGGTCGCGATTTCCGGGCTGTACAAGCAGACGCGGTTTTCGCAGGCCCCGCCGTTTCAAGGGAAGCCGGTGATGCTGGACGACACCTGTTATTTTCTCGGGTTCGATTCGCTCCCGGAAGCCGCCCTGGTCGGGTTTCTCCTCAACCGGCCCGAGATGCAGAATTTGCTGCGAGCCCTGATTTTCTGGGATGGGAAACGAATCATCACGAAAGACATTCTCATGCGGTTGGATTATTCGCGGCTTTTTCCAAAACTGTCTTTTCGAGAATGGGAAACCGAAGTCGAGAAAAACGGCCTGTCGCTTGGCATCGAGGAAATGAAAACGCAATGGGAGGAGTTTGCCCGATCCGTGGTTCAAAAATGAGTGGCCGTGCCGTATGCGACGTTTCGTCCCTTGCTTACGCTTCAGGCTCTGTTACTGGTCTTCAGATAAAAATCAAATCGGAGCCGCGACCGTAAGGAAGCGGTTGCCCTGACAAACCGCTCCCTTACGGTCGCGGCTCCGATCGCGCGGTCGTTGCCTCAATCATAGACGAGAAAAACGTCGAGGACGATTCCCAGCAGGGCGTGCTGGAACAGCCCGGAAAGGAGCGAGCGGGTTCGCACGACGAGGAATCCCCAAAACAGACCGCCCAAGATCGCACTAAACACCTCCGCGTTCGGATGCCCGTAATGCAGCATCGTCGAAGCCAATGTCTGGATCAGCACGGCCGTGAGCACACCGGTTTGCGGCGAAAGCGCCTTCTGCAAAAAACCGCGAAACAAAAATTCCCAGCCGAGATAGTACAAAACGTAGGAAACGGCGTGCGCGACGAACAGCCCGAGCGAAACCGTTCCGGGCCGGATCATCGGATTCAGCGGATAAACTTCGAGAAACTCTTTTTGCTGCCCGGAAATGTAGCCCGCCAAGAGCATGACCGGGCCCATGAGCAGAAACCACCGCAAGGCCCGCCGCTTCTCCCCCCAGCAGACCCCGTAATCCCGAAGGTTTTCGCGGAAAACGTATTTGACGATCAACACCGGCAGCAGCCCGAACAGCAGGAACGCTCCGAAAATTTTGTAGGCTCCGAGCAGAAAATCGACCGCCTCGGGAGCCGGAAAGAGCGAAGAAAAACGGACGTGCAGCGACTCAAGCCGTTCGGCGGAAATCGAAAACCCTTTCCAAAACGATCCGACGAGGCAAACATACAGGATCGCGACCGTCGGCTTGAACTGGTTTCCGCGAAACAGCCGGGCGACGAAATCCGGCAACGTCCAATCGTTCGGTTGATCCTGTTGATCTTGTTGATCCAATTGATTCTGTTGATCTTTCGCGGCAATCATTGGGGAGCGTCTTATCGGAACATCGCCCATTCCGGTCGGGGCATTCTCTCGGCGAGCGAGCGCTCCGCCGGAGCGACGGGGGTGTCGCCGCGTTTGTGTTGAAAATACGCCAACCAACGGTCGACGTTCGGCCCGAAATCCTTGCCGGTGCAAACGGCAAGCGTGCTCATCGCCTCATATCGGACGGCCAGTTCCTTGTCGTTCAGGCATTGCTCCAAAACGTCCAGGGTCTCGGGGCTGCATTTTCGGCCTGCCTTGCGCAAGGATTGAATCGAGGTGAGTCGGACATCTTTGTCCGGATCCGCGACAACCAGGTGTCGGAGCGTGTGTTCGGTATCGCCGGGCAACCCTTCGCTGTCTGCCATGTTTCGGACCAGCCCACGGCAGGCGGCGATCCGGACGTTGACATTCTCATCGGCCAAGGCCGCTTTCAGGTGATTGGCCCGTTCGGGATGCGGAATTTTCGCGAGCCCCGCGACCGCTTCTTTGCGAAGATTCGGGTCGGACGAATTTCGATATTCCTCAACAAGTTGGCCGACGACGATCGCTCGATCTTGAGGCGACCCTTCGGCGACGTTTTTAGCCTTGTCCTGGATCGCCTTGGACCTGTCCCGCGGCGAGAGCAGCCCGGGAATCTTATCGCTTCGCCTTGAAAAAAGGCAGCTGTGTTTCAAAAGGAATTCGTTGTCGGTCGCACAGCCGCACAGCCCGAAAAGGAAAAACGCGACCAAAATAAGAATCATCCGATTTCGAGCCGGCCGTTGCGATCCGGTCGGAATATTTCCGCTTTCGAATCTCGAACGCCCGTTCGATCGGCGAAAAGGACTCGTAAGGTTATCGAAGGTTGTTTGTTTTTTCATTCCCAACACCTGCGCAAGCAGAGCCGTTGCTTAATGTTAAAATAGGCAAATCGGAACAAAACCGAAACGGACTCTACGAATTTTCCCGTTTTTTTGCAAGGCCATTTTCCCGGCATTTTTTGGAGTCGGGACAAAAATCGTCCTCGCTCCCAAATGCAAGAGAACTGCAAAGTCTCGTCATTTCGACTGAAGCGTAGCGTAAGGAGAAATCTCACCCTCGCGCGAGGGCCGGAATTCCTGCTTTTTCGGCGAGGGTGAGATTTCTCGCTCCGCTCGAAATGACGCCCCTCATTTTCC
>JAVBQI010000036.1:0-8150 GCA_031549145.1 Thermoguttaceae bacterium
TGCTTTCGGACGTGGTGCACAAGCAGTACGCACACGCCGTGCTTGTCCGCAAACGCTTTGATCTCGCCCATCTCACGGTAGTCCGCGCCGTATACGCTTTCGTTCCGCGCCGCGCCCTTTCGTACGGGGTTTTGCTGGGGCTCCGTTTGGGGCGCGGCTCTGATTTATTTTTATCGGACACTCACTTCATGCGAATTCTTTTGGCGAGACCGCGCGGGTTTTGTGCCGGCGTTAATATGGCGATCAGCGCTTTGGAAGAGGCGGTCGCGCGGTTCGGCGTGCCGGTTTACGTTTACCACGAAATCGTTCACAACACCTGGGTCGTCGAACATTTTCGCGAGCGAGGGGTCGTGTTCGTCGATACGATCGCCGAGGTTCCGCAAGGGAGTCGACTGATTATTTCCGCGCACGGAGCCGCCCCGGAAGTGCGAGCGGAGGCGAAAAAACGCGACCTCCTGACGATCGATGCGACCTGCCCGCTGGTGCGGAAAGTGCATGAGGAGGTGATCCGCTTCGCCCGGGGAAACTACCAAATCGTTTTGATCGGGCATCCCGGACACGACGAGGTCGTAGCCGTTTTGGCCGAAGCGCCGGAGCATATCCGGCTTGTCGCCAAGGAAGCGGATATCGATTCGCTCCCCTTTTCGAGCGAGAAAAAAATCGCTTACGTCACCCAAACGACGCTTTCGGTTCAAGAGGCGGAAAAAATCGTCCTTCGTCTCAAAGCGAAATATCCGGAAATTTCAGCGCCCGCGAGAGACGATATCTGTTACGCGACGCAAAACCGGCAGGAAGCGGTTCGGCGGCTGGCCCAAGAGGCCGATATCGCGCTGATTATCGGCAGCCAAAACAGCTCGAACAGCCGACGGCTCGCGGAGATCGCCCATTCGCTCGGAGTGCGTTCGTATTTGATCGACGGGCCGGAAGATATCGATTTCCGGAATTTTCGCGGCGACGAGACCGTGATGATGACGGCCGGAGCGAGTGCCCCGGAATTGATCGTCCAGCAATGTGTCGAACTGCTGGTTTGGCGGTTCGAAGCCGAAATCGAGGAAAGAATCATCCGCGAAGAGTCGCTCCAGTTCGCCCTCCCCAAGGAATTGCGGGATTGATTAGCGGTTTTGCGGCTAAGGACCTGCACCAAAACAGCCTTTACAATCGTTCTTTTTTAACTACGGAATACGCGGAATTACGGAATACGCGGAAAAATAAAATTCCGTGTTTTCCGTCTTTCCGTGTGTTCCGTAGTTAAAAACACACAATGAAAATGTTCGGTTTTTTGTGCAATTGCAACAACTTTGTACCAAGGTTACACCTTTTCAAGGAATCGCGGTAATTTCAGCCGCAAAACCGATTTGATTTTTGCCCGAAAATTTTCTGGAAATCGTTATTTCCCGAAAATTCCGAAATTTCTCTCTTCGTTGCACTAGTACATTCTCGCTAAATCCGGTAAAATTTAAAATGGATTTTGTGTATTGTCCGGCTTATCCTGCCGGGCTACCATTACTTCAACACAAGGAACAAGGATGAGCGAAACGACCACGAATCGAAAAACGGGATTTACCAAAAAACAGTATGTCCTGCTTTTGATTGCTTTTATTATGGGAATCGCTTCGGTTTATACGTTGGACAAAACGCTTCTCGCGCAAGACCCCCCGTCCAACATCGCCCAAGCCGCGATTATGAAATAATTTCACTTTCGAATATTTCAGCGCCCCGCCCCTCGCGGGGCGTTTTTTTTGGTAAGGCTGTAGGCTATAGACCGTAGGCTGTAGGGCTCGTTTTCCAACCATTCCCTACAACCTATAGTCTACAGCCTGTTTCAGCAACCTTTACAGTACAGAGATACCGCTAACCTTTTGACTAAAAATGGCCGATCAAGACAACATTCAATCCGGCAAGGAATTCGGAATCGGAATTCCGCAGCAGACCGAAGGGTTCTTTCTCAGAGGCTCCGCCCATCTCGATTGGGGGATGAAAGACCGCCTATCGCGCGTTTTCAACCCGGTATCGGGCAACTCCGTGATGCTCGCGTTCGATCACGGCTACATCATGGGGCCGACCTCCGGGCTTGAGCGAATGGACCTGACGATCAACCCGTTGGTCGAATACGCCGATTGCCTGATGTGCACTCGCGGGTCGCTCCGCTCGATCGTTCCGGCGACGGCCAACAAACCGATTTCGCTTCGCTTTTCCGCCGGTTCGACCATTTTGACGTATTTGAACGACGAGTGTTTGCTCGACATCGAGGAAGCCGTTCGGCTCAACGCCTCGCTGCTCGCGATCATGGTCGCCGTCGGCGATCCAAAGCACGAAGGGCTCACGATCCGGAACCTGACGCGAACGGTCGATCTCGGCACGAAATACGGCATCCCGACGCTGGGTGTGACCGCCGTCGGCAAAGAGTTGGTCCGCGACGCCCGGTACCTGAGCATGGCCTCGCGGGTCTGTGCCGAGAATGGCGCCCATGTCGTCAAAACCTACTTCTGCGAAAAGGATTTCGAACAGGTCACCAATTCGGTTCCCGTCCCGATCGTGATCGCCGTCGGAAAAAAATTGCCCGAAAAGGAAGCCTTGGAAATGGCGTACCAGGCGATCGATCAGGGGGCGGCCGGGGTCGATATGGGCCGCAACATTTTCCAGGCGGAATACCCGATCGGGATGATCAAGGCGGTTCGCGAAATCGTGCACAACGGCGCGAAGCCGGAGAAGGCGCTTGCGCTTTACGAATCGCTGAAGCGGGAAAAAGACGATGTGGTCCGTTTTTAACCAGCACGGAATTAGCGAAATGACCTTCGTCACCCCCGCCTGCGCGGGGATGACGGAAAGTAAGTTCAAAAATTTTTGCGAAGCGACTGCACGATATGTGCTAACGATTGATAAACTGGGCGCCGCGGGTTCCTTTGGTGCTGATCTCTTTCGTCTTGATGTTATACTCAATCGCCTGGCCGGGGATCGGATCGTCGTATTCCCCGCCCGGATTTCGTTGAAGATGGATTTCGGCATCAACCGTGCCGCTCCCCAAAAGTGAAGCGAGATTCTTGATTTGGTTGAATTTGACCGCTTCGGCACACGCGTAAAACTGCTTCCCTTCGATCCGGGTACCGCCCGATGCCGTCAACTCGAACCCTTCCTCTCTTGTCGTCGGATCGGCCATTTTCGCGACCTCCAAGCGATCGCATTTCAAGAGAAAACCGTCGTTGGCCTTCAGCTTTTCCGGGTCCGAATTTTGATCGACGACCGTATCCCAACGCGGGACCGGGGCATAGACGCAAGAGACGATTCCCGAGGCGGCCGCTTCGGAATTCCGGAAGTTGCCCTCGATTTTTTCGTGAAAGAGGATGTCGAGGTACTTCAGTTCCATGGGATTCGGTTTTTGAGCCGCCGTTTGTCCCGGCATTTCGATCGACATGTCCCCGCCGCGAAACGTCGAGCGGAGACGACCCGGTCCGGTCCCGTCAAACCCGCCCGTCGTCGGGAAAATCCGAACCTGCTCCAAGCCTTCGGCTTTCATGGTCGCTTTTTGCAGCGTCCCTTCCATTTGCGTGCTCTCGACGAACACGTTGCCGTCGCAAACGATCACCTTCGCCGTCGGGTTTTGCATGTTTTTCGGATTCAGAAATGAAATCGTCCCGTCCAGGAAAAGGGTGAGCGTATTGCAACGCAAAATATTCAAAGGATAAACGGCGACAACCTGTTGTTGGAACATGATCCGGCTGCCGTCGAAGTCCATACCGCCGTTCCAACGCACGATCAGCGTATTTTTTTCTCCCGATTGCGACCGCGCAGGGCTCGCGGCGGCGTCCTGGGCCAAATCGACGCGACTCGTTTCGATCTGGCCCGGGCCATTGACCTGAAAACGGTTCGTCTGCTGGTTCATCAACATGTTGACCCCCGTCAACTTCGATTCCATTCCGACGAAAACGGCCGGTTTTTTCATATCTCCGAGAACCCGGACGATCGTCCGGTCGCTCATCGGGTTCCAGGCATGCAGTTCCGTCCCGGTCAATCGGATCGGTTCGCTCGGAACTTTCGGGTTGATTTCCGTCAACGTAACCTGCTCCCCACTCCCTCCCAACCACATCTGTTCGATTTCGGCCTGATTTCCGCGCATTTTGACGAGCAACCGCATCAGGTCCCCTTTCAACTCGAACCGGGAACTGTTGTCCGGCGAGGAATTGCCGAGAAAGGAACGGTTCGAATTTCCCGACGCCCCGCCCGCGGACTGGGGGGAATTGCCGGTTCGCACCGGTCCCGAAGTCGCATTGGGCGAAATGTTATTCGCGTAAGGAGGTTCGGCGAAGGACGGCGAGAGGTGCGCGATCCCTTCGATTCCCTCTTCATGAAACCAAATTTCCATTTGCCGGACCTTGCAGGTTCCCGACTCGGCTTCGAACACGACGTCTTTTTGAATCCGGGCTCGGTCCGGTGTCAAGGCTCCGAACCCGCCGGACATTTTCGAGGTTACGTTCCCGTTCGGCGGAACGGTCGTCTGAGCGACGGGCATCGGGAGCGGTTTGCCGTCTAACCCGCGGGCTTGCATTCCGACGGAGCCGACAGCGGTTCCGGCCGGGGCGGGCGAACTCGCGGAGGGGGACGGAGCTTTTTGGTTGAACCAGACCGTCGTTTCCTTGGCGCTCATCTTTCCGAGATTTTCGATTTGAAGATGAACCGTTCCGAACAATTTGCAACAGATTTGTTTCGGGTCGTCCGCGTCCGGCAGGGCTTGAAGTCGTTCGCTCCAGTCCAATTTGAACGGTTGCTTTTTTCCGCCGAATTCCGATTCGCCGCAAAGTTCCCCTTTGCCGGGGACGATCAACTGGCCGAACAGGCCGTCCTTCCCAAACGAGTAGGAAAGGGCCTGGGCGTTGACCCATTGCTTGCCGCCGTCGCTTGTGATTCGGACCGTTTGGGAAGAACCGGCGACCCGGTCGAGCGTGATCCGTTCCCGGAGGAAATCGTATTCCAACTGGTCCCCCTCGGCGACGAAATCGTTATTTTGCGGCGAGCGGACCTTGGCCGGCTGCCCGAGTTGACCGAACGCCGAGACCTTCAAGGGGATGAGTTTTGAAATGCTGCCGATCGCGTTGTTTTTCAGCGCCGGTTCCGCGAGTTTCGGATCGGGACCGAGCAGAATCTTGAGGATCATGCACGTCAAATGATCGTAAATCCCTTCGTTGATTCGCATCATTTCGACGTTGCGTTCGAACTTCGCGATCCAGTTTTCGTCCGAATCGGGATCGGGCGCGAACTCGAACGCCCCGTCGCAACGAATTTCGAGCCGCTCGTATTTCGTAACGACGCCGTTTTCGTTGACCGGGAAGCTCAATTCCAATTGATGAACCTTGCGGAGTTCGACTTTGGAGATGGTTTTGGCGCTCTTCGGATGGGCCGGGTCGCTTGGGGCGAGAAAGATAAACAACCACTCTCCCTTGCCGCGGCTTTTTCCGAAGCGAAAATTGATCGGCGATTCGGTCGTAATTTGGTTCTGGTTGAAAACGACTTCCCGAGCTTCGACGACGAGATCATCGTCCGGGCCGACGTCTTTCATATCGCTGCGGACCAGGACGTTGCCGTTGAGCCTGCCGCCGAGAAATTCCGAGTTCGCTCCGACGGTCGGTTTGAATTCTCCCTCGAATTCGAGGACCGCTTTTTCGGAGGATTGCATGATGATCGCCTGTCGATAACGTTCGGCTTCGTCTTGAAATTCCCCCTCGGGCAGCAACAAGGCGGTACACGGTTCGACTTCGAGGATGTTGCCAATGCTTTTCGATTGATTGAACAGGAATACGATATTGTCTTTTTGAATAATGTAGCCGCTTTTTCGCTCCCAAGTGTCTTCGGGAAAGAGCGGTGCAACGAGCCCTCGGAGCCGTTCGTCGATTTCGGCGGAAAATCCCAGATCGGGCCGGTCCCGGCTTTCCGCGGTGAGCGGCAAAACGAAGGGAATAAGCACTTGGGCGTACAGCAGATACATGCCGAAAACGCCAAGAAAGCTGAGAAACATGCCAAAATATCTGTTGCGCAACATCGGACCAAAGAGCGGGGTTGTAAATATTCGCAGGGAAAACCGAATTTCGGTAATAATTCGATGGGAACTGTAACAACTTTCCGCAACAGAGCCAAGAGCAATTGGCGAGAAACCGGCTTTTCCCAGACCGCCTATTTTGTCGATTTTTCAAAAAAAAGCCGCATGTGTAGTCGGTACTCCGACGCAACTTGCGGACCTGGTACAAGGTCCGCAAGTTGCGCTGCGCTACACATGCGGCTCTTTTTTGTTTTGTTTGTCCGGCACGTTCGTCAGTTTACGACGCTTACGGCCCCGGCGCCTACGCCGCTTGGCTAAACTAATAGCCCAACGGTCGGACGGGAACTCGGTTGAGCGATTTAATGCCGATCTCGATAACCGGGCGAGACGACGTCTTTTTTTCCGTCGTATCCGCTCTCGAAGTCGCTTCCTCCGGGAAAAGACGGGCCGGTTGGCGGCTCGAATGAGAGGATGGCGAGATATTGGAAACCTGCTCGGTTTTCGACTCGGGCTCGAAAGGGGAAGGGAGCCGCTTCAAGGAAGTCGGTGCCTGCTCCGCGATTGACAATTCCGGGGATATCTCCGGCAACGTCGGAGCCGTCGGCTCTTCTCCGTTTTCCGCGATTTCCGTTCGCGATTGCAATTCCAACGGTTCGAGTTGCGTTTCGAGCACTTCCGTCGCAAGAGGCGATTGCGGAGCGGAAACGGGAGATTGATTTTCCCGGCTCGCGACCGGATTTTCCAACTTCGGGGAAAGAGCGACGGAAGCGGCGGGGGCGACGGGAGTTTCCGGAATAAACGCCAATGTTTGCGGTTCTTCAAACAGCGCGAACCCGGTCGTTTCCTTGGAGCCGCGTTTCTCGCCCGGCGTCCGGACAATCAGTTGCAGCCGGCCTTCTTTGGCCGCCTTTTTCGCCGTGTCGATTTGATCCGTCGTCATTAAAAGCGTGAGTTGCGGAACCGATTCGGTCGGATTGGCCTGGGGATCGGAAAACGCTTTCGACGAGTTTTCCGGAGTAAAGAGCCGAAGCCCCGAAAGAACCAGTCGCGGAGCCTTTCGGGTCAGATAATCGCCGTTGAGATTTCCCTTGGAGTCCTTGCGGTTTCCCTGGGACGGTTCGATCACGAAAAGGTCGACCAAATCGTTCGGGCCGATCGCCTTGATCAACGACTGAACCGAGGCGGTCCCTTCCGGGGAATTGGCGAGGACAAGCCGGGGATTTCCGGACTCTTGTTCGTTCAAGACCCGCCCGATGCGAACCGGAACGACCCGCCCGCCAAACGGCAGAATTTCCTTGAATTCCGGTGCGGAGCTTCCCAGATCCAAATCACAGATCGGTGTCCCCGCCGCGATCGGGTAAAGCGCCTTCCGATCGTAAACCTGGAAAAAATCGACCAGGGCTCCAATCGGAATCGAGTCGATCGGGACATCCGAGAATCGGATCATATCGCCCGAAACCCTCGCTCCGGCCGGGATATCCTTTTTCGCGATAAGAACCTGGCTGGTTGGAACGGGTTTCGTAAAAACCGTCGGTTTGACGGGAAACCAAACCCGGCCGATAAAAAAGGTCAACGTCGTTCCGCAAACCATTGCGAGAACAAGAAGCAACACCATATGTAGACGCATAACGATCCCTCTTTGAAACTCGAAACATCCTTGTTTTCGCCAATCCGCCTAACCCGCAAAGATTATTGGCCTTAATGTTTTTTGCGACGTTGCAGCAAAACCGGCATCATTGAAAAATCGGTTATTCGGGACCGACTCATTTCGACTTTTTCAATCTCTCCCTATTTTTGGTATAACCGGAAGAGCCCGCGAGGATTGCAAAGTCTGGTATTTCGCGCGGAGACGCAGAGGACGCGGAGTTTTTCAATAAAAAATCGCGCGTTGTAACCTTCGGTATTACCGCCACATTTTAATATTTTACAATTTTCCCCTGCGTCCTCTGCGTCTCCGCTCGCTTAAAATGACTCTGCAATCCTCGCAGACCGCCTTCAAGTTTCACGTTTTGAATCCGAGTCGTTTTGCGGCGGGACAGGGATCGGCTTGGCATTTTTCTCGGACCTCGCGTAAGGTTCGCTCCTCCTGTCGCAGCAATCCCGTCAACGACACCGCGATATT
>JAVBQI010000098.1:0-11994 GCA_031549145.1 Thermoguttaceae bacterium
AATATCGCGGTGTCGTTGACGGGATTGCTGCGACAGGAGGAGCGAACCTTACGCGAGGTCCGAGAAAAATGCCAAGCCGATCCCTGTCCCGCCGCAAAACGACTCGGATTCAAAACGTGAAACTTGAAGGCGGTCTGCGAGCGGGACCGACATTTTTGGTCAAGCTGCCGCTGCGATAAGATATTCTGGTAAAATGGTTTGACAACAACGCTTTTCGATCTTATTGACCGCGACGAGGTTCTTTATGGTATTGGCTTCCTTACTGATTTTTTTTCTTTTCCTGACTCTTGCGACGACTGCGGAATCGGCGGAACGGCTTGAAAGCGCCGACCTGAGCATGGTTGTCGACAAAATCGGAACTCCCGGCAGCGCGGGGATCCGGCTCGTTTCGCTCACGGACAAAACGAGCGGTCACGTTTTCTGCGCGACGCCGACGCGGCCGCTGTTCTCGTTGATTCTCTGCCCGCCGGAAACGAAAGAACGGCATTACGCTCTCGCCGACGGCGGTTGGAACGAGGTTGCGTTGGAAAAGAAAGAAAATGTCTTGCACCTTTCCTGGAAAGGGTTCAAACGGCTCGCCGGGGCGGAAAACGTCGTCGTCGAGATGCAAATCGCCGCCGACCCGGAGAAGGCCGGCATCGAGATTTCGCAAACCACGAGAGCCGGTTCGGACCGGGTCTCGATCGTCGCCCTGCGGCTGGGACAAATCGCGGTCCGGGATTTCGGGCCCGAGACGAAACTGTTCTTCCCCTTGCGTTCGGGGGTGGTTTTCGACGATCCGTGCGGGAGAAATTTTCATTTGAACATCGGTTATCCCGGATTCGAAGTTTCGATGCCGTGGTGTGTCGTTTGGAATGAAAAAACACCGGAGCACGGTTTCCGAAACAAGAACAACATCGGCCTTTACATCGGGTTTCACGATCCGGCCGGCTCTCGAAAAAATATTGAATGTCTCGCGGCGGGAAAAAAAGAGGACTACGCCTGGCCGGAGACCGTCAGCTTCTGGTCGACGAGCTTCGCGGAAAATACGTTCGAGCCGAACAACGAACATAAGGTCGGCGGCAAGGCCGTGCTGCAAACGGTCCGGAACGACTGGTACGACGGGGCGAGGATATACCGCGATTGGGCCCGAAAAGAAGCGACGTGGTATCCCCGCGAAAAAATGGACGAGAACGGCCGGACCGACACGCCGCAATGGTTCAAGGAGCAGTGCCTCTGGGCGATGCACCGCGTCGATCCCGAAGAAATGGTTCCGGCGATGCGAAAGTTTCGCGACGCGTTCGGCGTGCCCGCGGCCGTGCACTGGTATTATTGGCACAAGAATCCGTACGACAACGATTACCCCCATTTCTTCCCGCGCGACGGATTCAAGGCGGCGGTCGAGGCGATGCAGAAGGACGGCGACATTTTTATCATGCCGTATGTCAACGGCCTGCTTTGGGATTCGCGAGATCGTGGGCTGGAAGATTGGCTCTACACGAAAGAGGGGCTTCCCGGAACGGTCCAAGGGGAAAAGGGAAACGTCGATTTACACGCTTACGGGAGCAAGGAATCGGACGGCAGCGACGTGCTGCTCGCGCACATGTGCCCGGCGACGCCGGTTTGGCAGCGCAAGGTCCGCGAAAACGTGTTCCGGTTGATGAACGAAAACGGAACGAAGGCCGTGTATGTCGACCAGATCGGGGCGGCGATTCCCGAGCTTTGTTTCGACCGCTCGCACGGACATCCGCTCGGCGGCGGACATTGGTGGGCCGACGGCTACCGAACGATGCTTGATGCGATCCGCCGCGACATGCAAAACCCGGACCTCGCCGACCATCCGCTCTGCGACACCGTTAAGGAGCGTTTGCAAAAAAACCCGAACGCGCTCCGCGAACGGGCGATCACGACTGAATGTACCGGCGAAACGAGCCTCTCGATCGTCGACGGCTATTTGACCTGGCATCACCAGCTCGAAAATCAGGTTCCCGCGTTCGTGGCCGTTTACGGCGGAGCGGTGCAGATGATCGGGCGGGATTATCGGGCCGGGAAAACCTATGCCGAGCGAACCGAGCCGCGTATGAAAAAGACGAACGAGCCACTCGCCTGCCGGATGAAAACAGCCGAGGCCCTTTGCTTCGGCGAGCAGATCGGCTGGTTCGTGCCGACGATCATCGAAGAGGCGGACAAGTTTCCGTTTCAACGCAACGCGGTTCGGTTGCGACACCAGATTCGGCACTATTTTTACAAGGGTGAGATGTGCCGCACACCGGAATTGCCACGCGAATTGCCAACCGTTCAGGCCGATTGGAACTATTACGATTCGCCGCTCATCACGGCTCCCGCCGTTCGAACCGGTTGCTGGCGAATCGTCAAAGACGGTCAAACGCAATCGGCGGTCCTGCTTTTCGCGAACAGCTCGGCGGAACCGATCACAAGCCGGTTCCGTATCGATCTCTCGGAAATCGGCTTGAGCGAAAAAGACGGTCTGAGCATCCGCCAAATCGGTCCCGAGGGATTCGAAAAAGAGATCGACGCGACCGCCTTGGACCAATCGGTCGTTTTTCCCGGCGAAACCGTTTTCGCGTGGGAAATCGGTTGCGGGCAAAAGTCAATGGCGGTCGAAAACAGCGATTGACGGACGCAGTCAGAGTCAAAAAATTTTTGAATTTTTGCATGGAGAGAAAATATGAAAAAGCAAGCGAAGATCAGTCGTCGGAGTTTCAACAAAGCGGCCCTCGCGAGTGCGGCGGCCTTCTCCGCCCACCAGACGGCGGTGTCCTACGCGCGGACCGGCGGGGCCAACGAAAAAATCCGCGTCGGCTTTCTCGGCGTCGCCAATCGCGGCTGCCAGGACATTGACGCCTTCAAGAAACAGCCGGACGTCGAGATCGCGGCCCTGTGCGACGTCGATCAAAAGACCTTGGGAATGGCCCGGGAAAAATACGGAAACGATTCGACCTTCCTCGCCGAGGATTTTCGCAAGGTTTATGAACGAAACGACATCGATGCGATCGTGATCGCGACGCCGGATCATTGGCACGCGATTCAAACGGTCGAGGCCTGCAAGGCCGGGAAAGACGTTTACGTCGAGAAACCGGTCTCCGTAACCGTCGTCGAAGGTCGAAAAATGGTCGAGGCCGCCCGAAAATACGAGCGGATCGTTCAGGTCGGCATACACCGCCGCAGCGGCGAAATTTACAAAGCTCTCGCCGCGAAAGATATCGACGATTTCATCGGCAAAGTGACCGTTGTGCGTTGCTCTCACATGAGCAACATGTACCCGGACGGCATCGGAAAAATGAAACCGGAAACGCCGCCGGCGGGCCTGAATTGGGATCTTTGGCTCGGGCCGCGTGCCGAGCAGGCCTATCAACCGAACATCGCCCCGTACAAATTCCGTTGGTGGGTGGACTATTCCTCGCAGATCGCGAACAACGGCGTCCACTTTATCGACATCTTCCGGCAGTTGCTCAAGGAGAAAGCCCCGACCGACGTTTGTGCGATGGGGGGCAACTTCGCCGTCAACGACGACCGGACGATTCCCGACACGATGCACGTCAGTTGGCTCTTCCCCTCGGGACGGCTTTTGGAATTCAGTCATTTCGAAGCGAATTCCAACCCGATCATGGCCGTACCGGCTTACATCGAGTTCCGTGGGACAAAGGGGACGTTGTATGTCAATGACGGGCGATATCTCATCAAGCCGGAACAGCCGGGGCAGTTTCAGGCCAAGGGCGTTCGAATGGAGCCGATCGAAGAATCGGGCGGTCCCGGCCAACGCAATCTCGCGATTACGGACCTGCATGCCCGGAATTTTCTCGATTGCATGAGGAGCCGGGAGCTGCCCGCGACGGACATCGAGGAAGGGCATCGCAGTACGACGATGAGCCTGATCGCCAACATTTCCCTCGCCCTCCGGGAGCGTTTGCGATGGGATGCGGAAAAAGAGCAATTCCCCGGCAACGACCGGGCCAATTCCCTGTTGCATTACGAATATCGCGCGCCTTGGAAATTGGAAGTTTGACGGGAAAGAGCCGAGTCCGCGCCGTGTACAAGGTCCGTAAGTTACGTCGGGGTACCGACTTCACTCACGGCTCTTTTTCAGACGACTTCCGAAAAGCGGTGCGTCGGGTTGGGGCGGCCCGGCATCAGGCAGCGCAGCGTCAGGATTTTCGTCTCAAGACCGTCGTTCGTTTGGTCGATTGTCTTGCGGACGATTTCCTCCAATCGTTCCGGCGCGATTTGGACACGGGCGTTCAGCGTCAAAACGGACTCGCCCGCCGTATCACCCAGGTTGCGGACGGAGATGTTTCCTTGCAGCTGCGTCAGGTTGCCGACGGCCGTTCGACCGTTGAGGGCGGCGATCGCTTTGAGATGCCCGATCTCCGCATTCAAGGTGTTCAACTCTTTCCGCAAGGCTTCCAAAAGCCGTTGGACATAACGCCCGGCATTGGCTTCCTTCCCCTTCGGAACGGCGAGGGAAACCGTCGCATTGAGCCAACCGAGCACCGCTTCCCCGTGAGCGTAACGGTCGTAATCGACCGGGACGATCGTCTTCCCCGACACGCCGCCGCTTTGCAAACTTTTTTCCAACATCCCCAACCAGCTTGCGACCCCTTGCCCACCGGATTGGGCGGCGATTGGGGCGACCGGTTTGTCCGGGAACGTCTTTTGAACGAGGTCGATCGCGTCCTTGCCCGCGGCTTCGGAAATCGTGTCCCCTTTGCTCAAGAGAATCATGTCCGCTTCTTCCAACTGCAACCGCATGATGTAAAGGGCGTCGGCTTCGACGAGGCTCGTCCGGTTTCCGAGAATTTCCGGCAGACGGTTCGGATCGACCAAAACCGTGAGAGGAGCGAGGTTCCAATCGGGATGAAATTTTTTGAGCGGCTGCATGATCGTCGCCGAAAGATCGGTACAGCTCCCGACCGGCTCGGCGATAATCGTTTTCGCTCCCCGGGCGACGAGTGATTCGATCGCCCCGATCAAGCCGTTGAAATTGCAGCAGAAACAACTTCCCGAGACCTCCGCGATATTCGCCCCGGTCCGGCTCAGCAGCGTCGAATCGACGAGCTCGGGCGCTTGATCGTTGGTGATGAGACCGACCGGCTCGCCTTGGGCGGCGAGTTCGCGGGCGGCTTCCCAAAGCAAGGTCGTTTTCCCGGCCCCCAAAAAGCCGCCGACAAAGATCAATTTCGTGTTCATTTTTTTTCTTTCGTAAGTCGATATCGCGTATTGGTAAAGGGCCCCGCCGACGGCGGCCCCGAGAATCGGCGAGAGGATGTAAACGGCGAAAAAGCCCCCACGCGGGCCGGGAATCGCGACGGTCCCCCAACCGGCGAACCAAGCGAACAGCCGCGGACCGAAATCGCGGGCCGGATTGAATCCCGCCTGGGTGAGCGGAGCGATCACCGAGATGCACATCGCGACGGTCAGGCCGATCATGATGGGGAGAATTCTTTCCCCAGGCCCTCCGGCGTTGCGGGCATCGGTTACGGCAAAGACGAAAAAGGCCAGGAACAGAGTTCCGATCGCTTCGGCAAGCATCGCCGTTACGAACGGGACGGTTTCCGGCCCCCAGCCCATCGCCTTGGCGGTACCGGGGTTCGGAAAATACTCGCCGAACACCATCGCCGAGGCTTCGCTGCCCGTTACGCCGCGAACAATGTTGTTCGCGGTTTCAAAATGCGTGATCGTTCCTTGAAACAGCCCGTACAAAACCGCCGCCGCCAAAAATGCGCCCAAAAGCTGGGACAAAATAAAAGGAGCGATCCGTTGCTTCGGGAACCCGCGATACAGGGCGAAGGCGATCGTCATTGCCGGGTTGATATGGGCTCCGGAAACCGCCCCAACGGCATAAATCGCAAGGGAAATAGCGAGCGCCCAGACGACGGCGACCTGCCAGATTCCCGATTGCGCCCCGGTCAGGACGGCAGCGTGTACCGATCCGACGCCGAAAAAGACCAGGATAAACGTCCCCAGCGTTTCCGCGAGGCATTGGTTGAAAAGAGAATGTGTTTTCATTTTTCAAAAGGCAATCGAACGGTGCGAGAAATTTAATCTGACTCGCAATTATAGGACAAACACCAGTAAAGGCGTTTGTCCTATTTTAACAACTTGCCAAAACCGGGAAAAGAGGTAGCCGGACAATTTTCTCGCGAGAGAAGGGAACGACTTTACAATGACCGATCTTCAGAAAAATTTTCGAATCGGGCAGCAGCCGGAAGCGTCAGCGCCCGGTTATCCAATACGGCAACGCGAGGCCAACCCGGCGCTGACGCTTCGGGCTGCTGTTTGCTGCGTTCGAATTTGCAATTTCCTCCCAAACGTCGAATATCCCTTGAAAAATCGCGAAAATGTTGCTCCAATGGGGAGGTATAGAAACGTTTTGCCGATTCGAACATGTCCGGGAATTGCGCTGCGCTACATTCCCAGCTCTTTTATTTGAATACCATGTCAAAAATATCGCTTGCCGCATTGATCGTCGCCGTCGCGACTTCCCTCGCCGTCGGAGCGGAATCGCCGCGATTGGAACGCCTCAAATACAACAATCCCGGACTGGTCGTCGATCTCGGCGTCGGGCTCTGGGCCTGGCCGATTCCCTGGGATGTCGACGGCGACGGGTTCCCCGATCTGATCGTTAATTGCGAAGACAAACCGTATAACGGCGTTTATTTGTTCAAGAATCCCGGGACCGAAAAGACTGCCCTGCCCGTGTTCCGACCAGGCGTGCGGCTGAGCAAAGGGATGGTCAACGTCGAGCCGAGTTACCTGAACGGTCGGCTGCGGGTCTTGACCCCGGGAGCGGAGTACCCGGATTTCCTGCAAACCGGCCTCGAACACCCGAGCCCGATCGGTTTGCCGGCGAACGTGCATCCGAACAAGGTCCGGGGCAATATGTGGAAGTACGTCGATTTCAACGGCGACGGCAAGACCGACCTTTGCATCGGGAGCGACGATTGGACGGAATACGGTTGGGACAACGCTTACGACGAAAACGGCAGCTGGGTTCGCGGGCCGCTCCGGGGTTACATTTATATCGCCTTGAACAAGGGGACCGAGGAGCAGCCGGAATACGAGACGCCGTTTGTGCTGCAAACCGTCGAGGGGAAGCCGGTCGAAACCTTCGGTTGGCCGTGCCAAAACTTCGCCGATTGGGACGGCGACGGGGATTTGGACATTTTATGCGGAGAATTTTTGGACGGGTTTACTTATTTTGAAAACGTCGGAACCCGAAGCGAACCGCGATACGCTCCCGGCCGCCGGTTACACAAAGAAAACGGCGAGCCTTTGACAATGGACCTCGAAATGATCACGCCGGTCGCGTTCGACTGGACGGGCAACGGCCGGCTTGACCTGGTGTGCGGGGATGAGGACGGCCGGGTTGCCTTGCTCGAAAACACGGGCCGCTTCAAAGACGGAACGCCGCTCTTTTCGGAGCCGCGATACTTTCAACAGGAAGCGGACGAATTGAAATGCGGGGCTCTCGCGACACCGTTCGGGATCGACTGGGACGGCGACGGCGATTGGGATATTTTGTGCGGCAACACGGCCGGGTACATCCTGTTCTTTGAAAACCTGAGCGGACCCGGCGTCGAGTTCCCGAAATGGGCGGCCCCGAAATACCTGGAGGTCGACGGCAAGCCAATCCGGATTCTTGCCGGGCCGAACGGTTCGATTCAAGGGCCCGCCGAGGCGAAATGGGGCTATACGACCTTGACGGCCGCCGATTGGGACGGCGACGGCCTGCCTGATTTGATCGTCAATTCGATCTGGGGCAAGGTTGTCTGGTACAAGAACATCGGGACCCGAACGCAACCGAAATTGGCCCCCGCCCAGCCGATCGAGGTCGAATGGGAAGGGGAGCAGCCGCGACTGAAATGGGGTTGGCTCCGACCGCAGGGAAAGGAACTCCTCACGCAATGGCGAACGACCCCGGTCGCCTTCGATTGGACGGGCAATGGGCTGGTCGATCTGCTGATGCTCGATCATGAAGGATATTTGTGCCTTTTCGAACGAAAGCAAACCGAGAAGGGGTTGATTCTGTTGCCGCCTCGCCGGGCGTTTCTCGATGAGAAAGGGGAGCCGATCCGGCTCAACGCGAAATCGGCCGGGGGGAGCGGGCGGCGGAAGATCGCGTTCGTCGATTACGACGGCGACGGGGCGGTCGATTTTCTGGCGAACAGCACGAACGCGGAATTTTGGCGACAAGTCGACTCGAAAGACGGAACCTGGACGTTCCGCAATCTCGGCAACGTCGATGAGCGACCGATCTCCGGACACAGTACCAGCCCGACGGTCGTCGATTTCAACGGCGACGGCGTCCCGGATGTTTTGATCGGAGCGGAAGACGGGCGAATTTACTACAAACGTAACGACCGCCGTTAGCAGCAACCCGAAGCGTCAGCGCCGGGTTGATCTCGCGTTTCCGTATCGGATCACCGGGCGCTGACGCTTCCGGCTGCCGCCCTGATCCGATATTTTTTTGTAAAGTTCGGGCACCGGCGTCTGCGCCGCTCGGCTAAACGGTCTCATTCAAGAAATTGACTTTGGTGATATTCTATGCTTGCTTGGATTTACCTTTTGATCGCCGGTGTTTTCGAAATCGGTTGGCCTTTGGGACTGAAGTATTTCGAACGGGACGGCCGTTACGCCTTTTTAGCGATTGCCGTGATTTCAATGGGCATCAGCGGCTATTTCCTGATCCTGGCCCAGCGAAGCATCCCGATCGGAACGGCATATGCGGTTTGGACCGGCATCGGAGCGGTCGGGACGTTCTTGCTCGGCATCGCTCTTTTCAACGATGCGGCAACGCTGATGCGCGGCTTCGGCGTTCTTTTGATCCTCGGAGGGATCATTACGCTGAAACTGGCCCAATAGAGTCAGATTTTTTTCGTCCGGTTCATTCGATTCCGCAACACGGCGTTGCGGCGGCTCAGGTAGGCGGAGAGGGCGGCATCCAACGGCCGGCCGGTTCGGAAAAGGGCGTAATCGGCCTGATTTTCCGAGCAGCCCCGCCGGACCTCTTCAAGATAGGCGTTGAGCGATTCGAGATAGCCGGGCCGCAGCATTCTCGGATCGCAACGGATTCGGGCGGGAAGCTCCAACCCTTCGAACCGGGTCGGCCCGCCGAACGTAAAGTCGAGCTCCTCATCGTCCAAAACATGCAGCACCAACACGTCGTGCTCCCGGCTCCGCAAAAAACGAAGCCCCTGAAACAGCCCTTCCCGCCGGACGAACAGGTCGGAAATCAGCACGACCAGGCCGTATTTCGGGATCGATTGAGTCGTCGCCCGCAAGGTCTCCTTGAGATCGGCTTGCATCACGGGATAGTTGGCCAACAACTCCTCGAAAGAAAATAACTTTTCCTCGCCCCGATTCTTTTCCTCTTCTCGCTTACGGTCGCCGAGGGATGCGCGGCCCTGTTCCGGGAGCCGCTCTCCGGGATCGGACCGCCGCAACCCGGCGAGAATCGCCCCCAGCTGCGATTGCTTCGTTCGGGCCGGCAAGACCGATTCGATTTCTTTCTCGAAAGTGATGCAGCCGACGGCGTCCTGCTGCCGCATCGCGAGATAGGCAATCGAGGCGGCGAGGGTACAAGCATAATCGTACTTGGACAGGGCTCCCGAGCCGTATTGCATGCTGCGGGAAACATCGAGCAAGAGTGTGCAGCGCAAGTTCGTGTCGACTTCATACTGCTTGACGTACAACCGGTCCTGTTTTGCCCAAACCTTCCAATCGACGTTTCGCGGATCGTCGCCGGGCACGTATTGCCGGTGCTGCCGGAATTCGACGGAATTGCCGAAATGCCGGCTTTTGTGCATGCCGCTCAAAAACCCTTCGACGACATAACGGGCGCGGAGTTCGAGCCGGGAAATCCGTTTCAGCGTTTCCGGATGAAAGTAATCGCTTTTTCCTTCGCTTTTCGCTTGCATCACGCGGCAGGTTGAAAGAATCGCCGGGAACCAAAAGCACGCGGTTACTCTATTATACAGAATTCCGAAAAAAAACAGAGCCGCGACCGTAAGGAAGCGGTTGTCCTACAAAAAACCGCTCCCTTACGGTCGCGGCTCTGATTCGTTTTTCTGAAATTTTCAAGAACGTGTCCCTATTTTTGGGCCAATCGCAATTGGATGCGACAGGCGGCGAGCTCCCTTTCCCGCAGATCGGCCATTTCCGGGGTTTTGGCCGGCTTCGCGAGAATCTCGTCCATTTCCTGGCGGACCTCTTCCGTGTCGATTTCGGCGATCGGAATCGCCTTGCCGGTCAAAAGGCTTATCGTATCATCAAGCACTTCGACGAATCCGCTTTCGATAAAAAGGCTCTCGGTCCGGCTCGCGTCGACCTTGACGCGAAGCTCCCCGGCGCCCAGCCGCCCGACCATCGGCGTATGCCCGGTCAACACGCCGTACTCGCCGTCGTAAAGGGGCAGGGCGACGAAGGTCGCTTCGGTATCCAAAACCGTTTTGTCAGGCGTTACAACGATGCAATTCATGGGAAAAAGTGGGAAGTGGGAAGTGGGAAGTGGGAAGAACGATGAGTGGTGAGTGGGAAGGGAAAGGTTTTGAAACTTCCCACTTCCCACTCTCCGCTTCTCACTTCTTCGCTGCTTCGGCTTCCATTTTTTCGGCTTGTTCGGCGGCCTGTTCGACAGCCCCGACGTACATGAACGCCTGTTCCGGCAGGTGGTCCCACTTGCCGTCGGCGATCTCCTCGAACGAACGGATCGTTTCCTCCAGCGGGGTGATTTCGCCCGGCTTGCCGGTAAAGACCTCGGCCACCAAAAACGGCTGCGACAGGAATCGCTCCATTCGTCGGGCCCGGTGCACGACGAGCTTGTCTTCTTCGGCCAATTCGTCGACGCCGAGAATCGCGATGATGTCCTGCAATTCGCGGTACCGCTGCAAGGTCTGCTGGACCCGGCGGGCACAGGCGTAATGCCGTTCCCCGACGTATTGCGGGTCGAGCACCCGGCTCGAAGAGGCGAGCGGGTCGACCGCCGGATAAATTCCCTTCTCGGAAATCGCGCGTTCGAGGTACAAAAACGCGTCCAACTGCCCGAACGCCGTCGCCGGGGCCGGGTCGGTCGGATCGTCCGCCGGAACATAAACCGCCTGCACCGAGGTGATCGCCCCTTTGCTCGTCGAAGCAATCCGCTCTTGCAAGGCACCCATCTCCGAGGCCAACGTCGGCTGATAACCAACCGCCGAAGGCATACGACCGAGAAGGGCCGAAACTTCCGAACCGGCCTGGGAGAAACGGAAAATGTTGTCGATAAACTAAAGCACGTCGGTCCCGGTCACATCCCGGAAATATTCGGCCATCGTCAAAGCCGAAAGAGCGACCCGGAGACGAGCTCCCGGCGGTTCGTTCATCTGACCGAACACCATCGTCGTCTGCTCGATCACGGAGCGACCGGTGTTGCCGATCTTCGCTTCTTTCATTTCCAACCAAAGGTCGTTCCCTTCGCGGGTCCGCTCGCCGACCCCGGCGAACACGGAACTTCCGCCGTGGGCCGAGGCGATACGGGCGATCAGTTCCTGCAGAATGACGGTCTTGCCGAGACCGGCCCCGCCGAAGAGACCCGCCTTGCCGCCGCGAACGAACGGGGTCAGCAGGTCGATCACCTTGATCCCGGTCACGAACACTTCGGTGCTCGTCGAGAGGTCGGTCACCTTCGGGGCGTCCTGGTGAATCGCCCGATATTCCTTCGCGTCGACCGGGCCAAGCTTGTCGATCGGCTGACCGAGCAGGTTGAAGACGCGGCCCAAGGTTTCCTTGCCGACGGGAACAGAGACGGGCGCCCCGGTGTCGAGACAGTCCATTCCGCGGACGAGCCCATCGGTGTTGCCGAGGGCGACGCAACGGACCCGGCCGCCGCCGAGGTGCTGCTGCACTTCCCCGGTCAGGTGAATCGCGATCCCTTTTTGCTCGCTGTCGATTTTAATGGCGTTGTAAATGGCCGGCAGTTGACTTTCGGGAAATTCCGCGTCAAACGTCGAACCGATCACC
>JAVBQI010000028.1:0-12516 GCA_031549145.1 Thermoguttaceae bacterium
CCACATCCCTGTCCAGACGCTCTATTTTTTCTTACAAAGGCACGAAGGACACAAAAAATAACTCGAATTTCTCAATTTCTTGGCGATCTTTGCGTCTTTGTGAGAGAAATATGGAAATGTGGAGTCAAGTATATAGTTCCCTAAAATTTCATAACACTTCTTTGCGGCCTCCGCGTCTCCGCGCGCATAAAAAATGCCCTTGCAATCCTCGTGGGGGCGGAACGAATCAGGCGAAATTGCCCAAGAATGACTCCTATGTTTATAATATTTCCAATCTATTCGTAAAAATTATAAAAAAAGCTAATATTTTTACATTCTTCAAAAAAATCATATTCTCTATTGCCTTTAAAATACGATTTAAGTACTATCCCACCCGATGTAATATCTGTCATTTAGTCGTGATTTTTATCAACTTGGCAAAGTTCACAACCCTACAGATCGTTGACGAAGAAATCGCGACTTTTCTCAATCCTTTTGTTCTTTGCCTGCGGGGTATCAAGTCTCTTTTCACAAGAGATGCGTCCGTTTACACCCCCTAGGGAAAGATCATGGGAACTGCCGCGAGCGTTTTTGTACGGATTTGACGTTTCTTCAAACGATGATTTTCGTCCGCTTGTTGACGTCGGTCGGCACGAACCAACGGGTTTTTCGGAGATCGAAGGCTTTTCTTTCGATTTTTCCGCATCGGACACGATTCGCGGGAGCTCGTTTTACAACTCGAAACAAAAACCTCCGGCCCGGGTCGTTCCTTCCTACACCTATTATTCTTCCAACGCTTGGCAGGATCCGGGTTTTCGACGATTGTCTCCGGGGCGTTACGGGAAAAGATACTGTCCTCCTTCAACGGCCTGGGGCAAAACCTACGTACCGCTTCGGGAGGAACTCCGTTTGTATTGCAAGAGCTTGCCCTCTTTTTATGCCTGGGACAACGCTTTGAATTTTGGCGTCGCCTTGGCCGTCGCTGCACCGCTTGCCAACACCTCCGTCGACTGGGATTTTCGTAGCTGGTATCAAGACGATGTCCGGAGTACCGAGAGCGACGACTTCGCTTCGGCCTGCAAAACATTCGGCGAAGGGGCCCAGATGCTCCCCTTGATCATCGGGCTAGGCATGGCCTACCGCTATCTCAAGGTCGATTGCGGCTGGGAGCAAAAACAATTCGATCTAACCGGCGAATGGGCTTCGCGAAGCGCCCGGGCGGTTTTCGTCGGCTTTCCCACCCTGCTGGTCGGCCAGGTCGTGCTCGGTTCGGGCCGACCTGATGACGGTCCCGACGCCTCGTATTGGGATCCGTTCAAATCCTCGCACGGAATCAGCGGTCATGCTTTTATCGGAGCGATTCCGTTTATTACGGCAGCACAAATGACGGACCGGGTTTGGCTCAAGACGATATTTTACGGTGGTTCGATGTTGACCGGTTGGAGCCGAATCAACGATGATGCTCACTTCCTTTCCCAGGTCATCCTGGGCTGGTATTTGGCGTATTTGTCCTGTCGTTCGATCAGCCGGATCGAAAATCCCCACTTCGGTCGCGGATTGACGGTTTTCCCCGTTCTCGACTCCCGGATGAGCGGCCTCGGCGTGATGTATCGGTACTAGAATCCGGAAGTCCGGATTCGGAAATCAAAGCAGTCCCTTTTTCCCGATCCTTTTCATGTCCCGAGGCACCCTGTTTTCCGACCACGTTCTCTTGGTCGCGCTTTGTGCGTTGCTTTTTTTTCCGTTCCTGGGAAATTCCGTGCTTTGGGATTACGACGAAGGGTATTTCGCCTCGATCGCCAAGGAAATGTACGAAAAAGGGGATTGGATCGTCCCGACTTTTAACGACAGTGAACTCGGCGACAAACCGATCCTGATTTTTTGGGGGATGCTCGTTTCCTTTTCGATTTTCGGCGTCTCGGAATTCTCGGTCCGGTTCCCTTCGGTGATCTATGGAATGGCGACGGTCCTGTTGACGTATCATTTGGCCCGTCGGCTTTTTCACGACCGTTCCCTCGCCGTTCGCGCAGGGGTGATTCTCGCGACGACGTTGCTTTTCGTCGTCGAAACGCGGGGCACGACCTGCGACGGGGCGATGATCACTTGGATAACCGCCGCGCTCGCGATTTACGTTTACGGCTCACGCGGATTTCGAAAGGAGGCCCAAGCGGCCGTTAATCCGACGGGAGACCGTTTGAAACCGTGGTTTCCGGAACGTTGGTTGACCGTCGTTTTGTTATACGCCTGCCTCGGAGTCGCGACGTTGGCCAAAGGCCCGGCGGCTTTCGTGCTGGGGACCGCCGTGATCGGCCTGTTTCTGCTCGTCAAGGCGTTTTCAGGCCGCATGAGTTGGAATCCGCTGCGATGGGTTGTCGCGTTCTTGAAAGTGTGTTGGAGAATGCGGCCCCTCACCGCCCTCGCGGTCGTCCTGCTCGTTGCCGGCCCTTGGTTTCTGGTCGTCGGCTACAAAACCGATTGGCAATGGACGCACCTGTTTTTTATCGAACACAATTTCGAACGTTCGATCTCGCCGACGCGGGGACATACCGGTTTCGGACTTTCCCTCCTGTTTTATCCGATCACATCGCTTTTCGGCACGTTTACCTGGTCACTTTTCGCGCTGCCTTGGTTGATCGATTTGTATCGACGGCTGCGGCAGGGAGCCGAACCGAAAAATGCAACCGTTTTCGCCGTTTGCTGGGTGATCCTGTTTTTCACGTTTTTTTCGCTCGTCAGCACGAAACTGCCGCACTATGTCGTCCCGGCGTACCCGGCAATGGCGATCCTTCTCGGCTCCTACCTGATACGTTGGCGAAATGGCGAAGACCTGTCCCAGCGGTTTTGGACTCCGCTGCTTCCCTGGGTCACGATTCTTGTCGGACTCGGCATGATGGTCGTCTTTTATCTTGTTCTCCCGAGATACCTGCCCGGCAAAACCTGGGTGGGAGTCATTCTCGGCTTGCTCCCTGTAATGGCGGGAGTGGTCGGTTTGTATTGGTATCGAAAACGAGGCCGAAAGGCTCTTGAGGTCGTTTACTTTTTGCACGCGATCCTGTTTACCGCATTCTTGTTTCAATGGGCTTCGGCCGAAATCACGGAACATGCCGTACATCGCAACGGTTTTTTCCGTCCGGTTCTCGCGAGAACGGGAGAAGAAGGTCGGGCTGTCCCGCCTCTCCTGCTTTGCGGATGGGGTTGGGACCCGAGTTGGACCTTTTATTCCGACCAACCGATTCGAAGGATTCCCGATGATTTTCGGGAACGATGTCGGTCCGGCGAAGAGCAACCGGCGGTTTTGATCGGGCAACTGCGGGAGACGTTGCTCGAACAGGAAAAACGGCGACCGGCGACGTTTTCTCTTTCATCCGAAAGCCGTTTCCGCGAAGGTCGGATTTATTTCGTGGTCGATGCCGCGGAGTATGAGCACGACTTGAAGCCGTATCTCGGCGACGATCTGAAAGTGCTCGATCGGGTGCGACGATTCCTGAAAACCCGGGAATTGGTGCTCCTGAGCTGGGAAGGAAACTGAATGGCGGTCAATGTCGATTTCGCGAATCACCCATTGAGCCGAGCGGCGCTGACGTACCCTCTCGAAAAAATCGTCCAAAATACTCTGCGGAGCACAGTCGTGATGGCGAAAAATTGTAAACCGGTCAACCCTGGGTGTTTACGGAAACCGTTTGGGCAGACAAAATCCATCACCGTTGCTATAATGGTATGAATTCCGTTTTTCTTCCCGGAAAAGTCCTTTTCGTCGGTTTTTCCGATGATTTCCCCTCGTCGAACGACAACAAACAGCAAAGCGGGAAATACAAAAACAAACATAACGGCTTCCCGATGTCGCCATGACTTCCTCCGTTTCCATACAAGTACGCCATAATCGATCCACGAGTTTCTTTTCGCCGCTGAGAACGCTCTCCCTCGTCCTGACCGTTGTCATCTTCGTGTTGCTCAATGTGTTCGCGTTCCGGGGCGTCGAAACCGAATTGCGACGCAATGTGACGGAAGATATGAAAACCCGGAGTCGCGTCGCCGGTGGAGCCGTTTCGCAGTTTTTTGTTGGCAAACTGCACACCGTCCTGCTTTTGGATCAATATGAACCGATCCAGACGCTGCTGAAAGAATGTCGTAGCGCCAAAGAAGTTCCGAACCATCCGTCATATCCGCTGGTCGTCTCCATGCTTCGTTCCGTCAACGTCATGTACCGGGACATGGACGCCATTTACAACATCGAAAAGTACGCGGGAGCGGAAGAAGTCATGTGGCTGGCCAGCGTCCCCGGTGATTTTCTGTTGACGTCGACGATCATCCTGGACCCGGAGTCGGTCGACGATCAAGGGCGCCCCGATCCGTGGGTGACGAAGGATCGGCCGTGGTATCCCTATATTTCCAAAACGCGGGGCATCGCGTTTACGGATACCTATATGGACGCCCAGTTCCACGTCCCCTGCGTCAGCGTCGTCAAAACGGTGCGAGGCGGCGAGTCCGGCCATGAAGACGATCTGGTCGGCATCGTCGGATTCGACGTCTTTCTGCCGACCGTCAATATCATCATGCGTGATGCGCAGGTCGGTAAGAACGGTCTCTCGCTCCTAGTCGACGGCAACGGGGTCGTCGTGTTTCATCCACAACACGAATTTTCCCTGGACCGGACGCTCCGAAGTCTCGGTTCGGGTTACGACGCCCTCGCACGGCGAATCGAAGCCAGCGTCGCTTCCGAGGAAAAGGCGGTGGAATCGTTCCAAATGACTCTCGACGGCGTTCCCTCGTATGTTTCCTTCGCCGAGGTGACGATGCCGAACGTCCATTGGCATGTCATCAACATCGTGCCGCGACAAGAGGCGGAGAATTTCGTTTCCGCTTATTATCGCCGATTCATCGTCGTCGGCATTCTCGATCTCCTTCTCTTTTTGTTTCCGATCGGTCTTTTTCTCACCGCCGAACGCCGTAAACGCCTGGAACTGGCACACGCCAAAGAAACGGCGGAAGTCGCGAAAAGCGAAGCGGAAAAGGCGAAAGCCGATGCCGAAAACGCAAGCAAGGCCAAGAGCGAGTTCCTCGCCCACATGTCGCACGAAATCCGGACGCCGCTCAACGGCGTGATCGGCCTCTCGGATTTGCTGCTCGGTACGAAATTGGACGGGCAGCAACACGAATATACCGAACTGATCAATTCGTCCGGCAAGTCGCTGCTGTTCCTGATCAACGACATCCTCGATTTCTCGAAGATCGAAGCGGGCAAGCTGGAAATCGATTCGGAACCATTCGATCTTCCCGCGAACGTGGAATCCGTTCTCGGCATCATGGCGTCCCGCGCCCACGGCAAAGCGTTGGAACTCGGCGTCTGCTTCAATCGGGGCGTGCCTCGGATCGTCATCGGCGATTCCGGGCGGTTGCGGCAAATTCTGCTCAACCTGGTCGGAAACGCGATCAAGTTCACGGATCGCGGCGGAGTGCGGATCGACGTCGGGATCGAATCGATCGACGAGACAAATCTTTCCATCCGATTCGGCGTCACCGATACGGGCATCGGTATCGCCCAGGATCGGATCAACCGGCTATTCAAGGCGTTTTCTCAAGCGGACAGCTCTTCCTCTCGCGTGTACGGCGGGACCGGACTCGGTTTGGCGATATCCCTGAAATTGGTTCACCTGATGCGTGGACAAATCGGGGTCGAAAGTGAACCGGGATGCGGTTCGCTGTTCTGGTTTACCGCCGTATTCGGATGTGAAAACGTCGTTCGTGAATGCCTGATAAACGGCATGGAGAATTGCAGGAAATTCGATTGTTCGCATTTCGATGTGAATGTTTGCGATGCCATTGCCTATTACGAACCCGGCAGCGCCTACGACATCGCGAAGAAGACCGTGCTGGTGGTCGACGACAACGAGGTTCATCGAGAAACGCTGCGAAGCCAGCTCGAAAGCTGGAAGATGAATTGCACGACCTGCGAGTCCGGCGAAATGGCGCTCCAGTTGGTTGAAGACGGCAAACGTCGGAACAATCCGTTTGACCTGATCCTCTTCGACAACACGCTCGTCGATGGCACCGGGATCGAATGGGCCAATCGCCTGTTCGACCGGGAAACACACGACGGCCGACCGATGTTGAAATTGATCCTGCTGCGTTCGCTCGGGGAAGAGTACGATCCGGATTTTCTTGACAAAACAGGGGCGGGAGTGCTCGGCAAGCCTGTCTTCGCGTCCGCATTGTTCGATGCCGTAATGAGCCGACTCTTTACACACACCTATACGCCTCGTCTGAGAAGCACGGAGCCTTCCATATCATCGATAGATCGACTTCACGGTTTGTTCGGCAAAGCGATCCATATTCTCGTCGTGGAGGATAACCGGGTCAATCAAATCGTCGCAAAAAACCTGATTGCCGAAGCAGGTTCGACCTGTGACATTGCCAACAACGGTCGCGAGGCGTGCGATGCCGTGCGGAACGGGGACTATGACGTGGTCCTGATGGATTGCCAGATGCCGGAAATGGACGGTTACGAGGCGACCGATTTGATTCGCAAATGGGAGCGGGAGCAAGGAAAGAAACGGATGCCAATCATCGCGTTGACGGCGAATGCGACGAAGGAAGACATTCAAAAATGCTTCGACGCCGGCATGGACGCTTATTGCAGCAAACCGATCAACCCGGCGATGTTGTTCGAAACGATTAACGAACTGGTGTGAGGAGAATGAGTTCAAACGAAGGCACGAGTTGTCCGGCCGAACGGCGCCGGAGCTTCCCGATTTATTCGCGGCCGGCTCCCAGCTCGCGTTCGATCTCCTCGAATCGCCGGCGCTGTTCCGGTGAGCCCATCTCCGGATGTAAGAGACGAAAAAGCTCGATCATCTTCTTCGCCTGCTCCCGATTCCCCTGCTTCAAATGCAGTCGGACGATCCTTTCCTTCGCCTTCCAATTCGAGTCGGAACCGTCCGGAGAAATTTTTTCAAGCCGCCGCCAGTAATCCAATGCCGCTTGAATCTCTTCCGGGCTCTCCCGGGCCGCGAGCCAATCACCGTAGGCTTCCTGCAATTCCCCGTCCCCGGAATTTTCCCGCAAGAGTTCCTCGAACCGGGCTTTCGCCGCCGAAAGGTTGCCCTGTTCGGTCAGGTTCCGAATTTCAAGCATCTGCCTCGCTCGACCCTCGAACTCGGGGCAAATTTCAAGGGCTTCCTGGTACCGGCCTTCGTGCTCAAGCAATCGGGCCGCCTGTCGGGCGATCTCCGTCTTTTTGGGAGAATCCGGCCAACGGACCAAAAATTCGCGGAGCAATCCAATATATTCCGCAACCGGCAGCCGCTGTTTCTGCACGAGCCGCCCCGCCTGTTGGACTGCCGCGAGATAGGCGTTTTCCGCCTGAGGCTGAGGCTCCCATTTCCGCGCGGCATCTCGAAAACGCTGCATCGCCGCCTGCCCATGAGACGAGACCGTCGCCGCTTCTCGCGCAGCCTGCCGCTCTTCGACCGCAGCCGCTTTGAGCGCCGATTGAAACGCGAGACCGACATTCCCGGCCCGTTCCGCCGCCTGCGAGGCAAGGTCGAACCGTGCGACCGCCTCCTCGAAATCCCCTCGCCGATACGCTTCTTCCGCCAAGAGCGAAAAAACCTCCGCGTTCTCAGGGACGCGGGTTTGCACCGTTCGGGTCAACAGCCGCCGGGCGACATTCCCCCAAACAGACCCACATTCCCGGTCGAGCTTTTCGGTGAGCTGCATCGAGCGGCTCAGCCAATAGGCCGAGTGGGCCGGGTTCCTGTTTTCGCTCACCTCGAAATCGGTCGGTTTTTCTCGCGAGAGTCGCCCTTCGTTCAAAACCAGGCGAGCCCATTGTTCGAGAAAGGCCTCCAATCGGGCCAAATCGTAATCCGGAACATCCGGAGCAGGCGATTCGACCTCCGCCCAACGAATCGCGTTTTCGAGATTCCCCTGCGCAAGGAAGAGCCGGATACCCTCAGCGGTCGCCTGCACAAGGTCGGTTCGCGGCGTGTTCGGGTCGGCCAGCAGCCGGTCCAAAAACGCTGAAGCCTTGGTGTTTTCTCCCAGCAATCGCAAGCAAGCGATCCGCTCGATGCGACTTTGCCAAACGAGCGGATCGTCGATTTCGAGAACGCCGAGCTGGTCGAAAAGCCGCAAGGCCCGGTTGAGTGCGTCGGAAAATTCGGTGTCTTCCGGAGCGAAGCGAAGTGCGAGCGATTTCCAAGCCAAAGCCGCTCGAAACTCGGCGTTGCGTCGCAATCCGAGCAATTGCCGCGCTTCTTCCGGCGAGGCTTGCAGGGCATCGATCGCCTTGACCAGGGCTTCGCAGCGCTCGGCACACCGCATCGAGCGATCCGATTCGGGCTCCGGGGCGACCGCCGGACCGTTCCCTTGTTCCAATCGTTCGCGTTCTCCGAGCGTCTGATCGACGATCGCCTGTTGCAGTTGAACGCGAAACGCGTCCTCGGCCGATTTCAGCCGGGGGAGCCGTTCGGCGGCCAGCCGTTCGAGTCGCTCAAGAACCGCCGCTCGCCGATCACCGGCAACGGCCAAAGCCCAGCGATTCAAGATACGCACCTCTTCGGCGGAGAAAAAGCCGAGCTCGCCCGGATTTTTACGGATTCTTTCCTCGCAAAAGAAAAGAGCCGATTCGAAGAGCCCATACCCCAGCAGCCCGTCGACGAAGCGGGTTTCGAGAGCACGATCCGGCTCTTTTTCTGCGCTCACAAGCGGCACGAGAAAACCGCAAAAGCCGAGAGCCAAACCGCCGCAAAGAATCAGGTGTCGGGAAAACATGTTTTTATCGAGGAGCTCGTCCTCTTATTCCGGATCATTTTGCCACGGAATACACGGATGTTTCTGATTCACGAAAAATGAAACAGAAAAAACCTTCCCTCAATTCACGAGTGCAAAGCTAAGTAATAGGCCTTCGAGAAAGCAAAGTAATGTCCGCCATTCCCGCGCAGGCGGGAATCCAGAGATTACGGTTTCCCTCTGGACCCCCGCCTACGCGGGGGTGACGAAGGTCATTTCATATCTTTTTACGACTTCTTCTTCCGTGTTTTTCCGTGCCTTCTGTGGCTGAAAAATACTATCTTCTACACTTTGAGACGATCAATTGCGGTAACGCCGCCGATCTTGAAACGGCTCATCCTGTTGTTCCGGCTTGGCCTCGGGTTCCGTCTTGCTCATCTCCTCGCTGTAGATGCGGTAGGCGTTTTTCCCCCCTCGTTTCGCGTGATACATCGCGATGTCGGCATACTTGATAAGGACATTGTAGTCCTCCGTATGATAGGGGAACAACGCGACGCCGATGCTCAGGCCCACCTGGTACTTCTCGATGTAACGGAAGAGGTTTTTCGTGCGAAAATTGTCAAGCACCTTTCTCGCCACCAATTGGCCCTCTTCTTCCGTACTGACGCCGGGGATGATTTGAACGAATTCATCACCCCCGATTCGGGCGGAGACATTCAAAATTCCGGCCGAGGGGCGGAACGATTTGGCATCTTCGTGAATGCCGTTCAGGTAGGCGCCGATATGCCGCAAAAGTTCGTCGCCCGCGTCATGACCGGCTTGATCGTTGACCGTTTTGAAATTATCGAGGTCGATCAGCAACAACGCGAACGAAGTCCGGTTTCTCAACGATTTCTCCGCGATCTCCGGCAGGTACGCCATCAGGAACTGGCGGTTCGGTAATTTCGTCAAAACGTCATAATTCGCCATCCGGAACAGCGTGTCCTGCATTTTCCGGACACGATACAACAAGAGCGAGACAATGCCGGTCATCACCCCCATCGTGAGAGCCAACGTGAGGATCAACGTTGCGGCGTTCCAGAATGAGGCGTTGTTGCTTTTCTGGATATACGCATCTTCGATGTCCGCGCAGATAATGCCGATCACCTTGCCGTTTTTCCGGATCGGGACCGCCCCGGTGTTGAAATTGCCGTATTCGTCGCTCACGTTCATGATGCCGGCGGTATCCTCGCCGCGAAACGCCCGTTCATACACCGGAGATAAAGCGTACTCCTTGAAACGGGTATTCTCTACGTCTTCGTCAACATCGAAAAGAAGAACGTATTTCTCGCCGATCGGCTTCAGCGCGTAAATGTATTTGGCGCCGACCCGATCCCGCAAGGAACGCAACTCATTGAGGGTTCGCAGATAGGACTCGATGTCGTTCTCGATGTCGTTCGTACTGTTGTAGGAATCGAACTTGTCGACATCGATCAGTTCCCGCGCCGCCACGGAAATGGAAATCAGCTGGGCCTGGACGCTCTCTTCGAGGACCTCCATTAAATCGCCCGTGTTTTTCAACGTCATAAAGACGGTGATGCCGATCACGACAACGGAAAATCCGATAAACGAAAGGATCGAAATACACTGGAACCTGCTTTTTCTCAAGGCGATTTCTCCGCTGTGGGTCATGGGCTGTTTTTGCCGACGATAGAATAAAGACATGTTCGATTATTGTAGCGGTTTCAGTATCGGAAACAAGGCGAACCGGGGCGACCGATTTTCGGACGTTCGGGCAAGTACTTCGCGTGCATAGCACGCGGCTCTGTTATTGGTCCATCAATCTTTTTTGAGCAACGATTTGCCGATGTTCCAGCCTTTGCCGAGCACCCGGCCGATCCCGTAATAATTTTTGGAGCCGCAATCGAAAATGACCGGCAGCACCTTTTGCACGTCCGGAAAACGACCGCTCGGGTCGAGGCAGTCCTCATCGGCCTTGACGTCGCGAATCTCGGCGATGATCACGGTATGCGAGCCGACCGTTTGGTGATGCGAGAGCGAACATTCGAGAATGACCGGACATTCGTCGATGTAGGGGGCGTCGACATGTTCCGCTCGGACGGCCGTCAAGCCGCAGGCGGCGAACTTGTCGTTTTTCTTCCCGGACACCATGCCCGCGAAATCCGTTGCGGCAATTTGTTTTTCCGAGGGAACGCAAACGGTAAACCCCTTGCGGGCGAGCAGGGCGTCGTGCGTCCAACGCGGCGGCTGAATCGCGACCATGAGGCTAACGGGATCGGAGGCACAGATTCCCGCCCAAGCCGCGGTCATCACATTCGGCCGACCGTCGGCGTCATACGTCGCGATGAGCAAGGCGGGTTCGGGATACAGCAGCGGTTGGGCTCCCAGGGAACGTTTGGTTTTCATGGGGATGATCTCCTTGATAGTGTGATGATGGGTCTGTTCGAAAATTTGGTCTCGATTTTTGAAACGATGCTCCGGCTCATCGCTTCCTCAGGTTTTCCAGCAGCACGGGCCCGCCGAACTTGCCGGTTGTCACCAAATCGAGGTCGCCGTCGCCGTCGATGTCGACCACGACCAGATTCATTCCGACGCCGATCCCTTCGTCGTACGTGATCACGTGCTTTTCCCAGCGGATTTCCGAGCCTTCTTTGATCGGCTTGAACCAATAAATCCCGAGCGGCTCGTATTCGCCCGGATCGTTGCCGTCATGGGCCATAAACCGCTTTCCGGCAAGCAGTTCCAATTGTCCGTCGCCGTCGAGATCGGCGAGTTTCAAAACATGCACCTGCGAAAACGATTTGTCGATCAGGTGCTTTTTCCAGGAAATCTCCCCGCCGCCGCGCACCTGTTCGAACCAAAAAATGCCGTAATCGTGGGCCGCGCTCGCGATGATATCCCCCAGCCCGTCGCCGTTGACGTCGAGAACGTACATTTGAGCGGCATCCTTGATTTTCATTTCCTTCTCATCGCCGAAGAGATCGAGCGGATGTTCTTTCCAAGTCCCGGTTCGCGGATCGACCGGAGCCTCGAACCAAGCGTCGGGCCGGATCAAATCGGGCCGGCCGTCGCCGTTGATGTCCCCGACGCCGTTGCCGAACGCGAGCAGCTTCTCGGAAACGACATGCACATCGAAGGTGCCGTCCCCCATTTTCTCGTACCAGACAGTTCGCTGGACGGCGGGAAAAACATCTTCCGCCTTGCCGCGGCCGCGAATGTCCCAAAGATCGAGCGTTTCGAAGTTGCCGTTCTTTTCGATCAGCCGCTCTTCCCACAATCCGGCCGTTTCCAGATTGCCGCCTGGGTTGCGGAACCACATCGATTTCGCCTCGAACCAGTCGCAGGACAGCACGTCCGGCCGCCCGTCGCCGTCGACATCCATCGTTTCGTTGGCGAAATCCCAGGCATACCCTTTCCCGTTCGCATCGACGTTGGTTTTGATCTCGCGAATTTTGATCCGCTTCCAATCGGGAGCGAGGTACAAATACTCCCCGGCGATGATGTCGAGCCGTCCGTCGCCGTTAAAGTCTCCGACGCAACACGCTTCGGTCCGCTCGTTGCCGATCCGGTGCAATTGAAAGCGAATCGGCTCGGCGGCCCGAAGCGTCGTCGCGAAAAGCGGCAGAAAAAGAAAAACGACAAGCGAAAGGCGGTTGCGCATGAGGGACCTCGTTGAGGGGAAAAATGAGAATATTGATTTTCGGAAAAAAAATCGAATCGGAGCCGCGGGCGGGAGGGAGGGGGTGTTTCTGGGCCCCCCAGACGTACAGGGGGGGGGGCCGAGGGGGGTGTTGGAATTTTTGGGAA
>JAVBQI010000211.1:0-24309 GCA_031549145.1 Thermoguttaceae bacterium
ATCGACGTCGGAACCGTCGAGAAGCATTTGTCCGCCGATCAGACGCCGAGCCTCCTGCTGCGATCGTTTGATAGTGCTCATAACCCTATTACGACGGTTTGAGCAAAATGGTTCAATATTTTTCCTGAAAATCAGTAAGAGTTTTCAGGGCGTCGGCCACACGGAAAAGATTCGGATCGTCGGGATCGAGGTTCTCGCGGAAGGAAAAATCAGTCGCGACACCGCTTGGGCTCGTGACGTGGCCCAATCCGCGAAGAACGGTTTTCCCTGGCAGGCGAGCATGGGCGGTCCGATTTTTCAAACGGAATATGTGCCGTTCGGGCAGAAGGTGACCGTCAACGGCCAAACCTTCGAAGGCGAACTCTACGTCATCCGCAAGATGACGCTCAAGGAAATCAGCTTCGTCGATCTTGCCGCCGATGAAAACACGTCGGCGATCATCGAAGCCCAATACGACGAAAGGGATGTTTTGGAAATGGAAATGAACACGAAAACCGAAACGAAAACGAACGACGTGCCGGTGCAAATCAAAGGGATGGCGGTCGACACCGAAAAGCTGATGCAGGACTTCAGCACGAAAATGCTGATCGACCAGCGTCGGATCGCCGCGATTGAAAAGATCGGCGGCGGCAAATTCCCGGACCTTGAGGCGAAGGCCATCGAGGAAGGCTGGCCGGTCGAAAAGTTTCACGGCGAGTTTCAGCACAAGACGATGCCGGACGCCTCGACGGTTCCCGTGACGGGAAGTATGCCGAACATGGGGAACGGTCTCAAGCCGACCGCTCTCGAAGCGATTGCCCTCGCGACGAGCGGCAGTTCGATGGCCTATCTTGAATCGCAGTTCGACGAAAAAACGCTCGAACAGGTCGACAAGTTCCGGGGCATCGGGATTCAGGAGTTCTGCGAACTCGCCTGTAACGGAAAATATCTGCCGAAATTCCGGCGTGACTCGCGCGGTTGGCTCGAAGCGGCGTTTTCCAGTGCCTCGCTTCCCGGCATCCTTTCCAACGTCGCCAACAAGGTGCTGCTCGAAGGCTTTTTGACGATGGACGATACCTGGAAGAAAATCGTCAAGATCGCCTCGGTGAACAATTTTCAGCAGCACCGCCGGTACCGGATGAACGGGGCGTTCAAGTTCGAGAAGGTCGGGCCGGACGGCGAGGTGAAGCACGGCGCGATCAGCGAACAGGCATTTTCGCAACAGGTCGACACCTTTGCGATCATGTTCGCCCTGACCCGGCAGATGATCATCGACGACGACCTCGGCGCCTTCACGGACATCCCGCGCGGGATCGGTGTCGGGGCTGCCGAAGCGATCTCCGATGCGGTGTGGGATTGCGTTTTGAGCAATGCCGTGCAGAAAGACGGACACAAATTCTTCAGCGCCGAGCATAAGAATCTGCTCACCGGCGCCGATGCGAAGCTCAGCATCAACGGCCTCACGAATGCCGAGATCGCATTTTCGGAACAGGAACGGGTCGCGGGTCGACCGCTCGGCATCCCCGCCAAGCTCCTACTCGTGCCGTCGGCCCTGAAAGTCGTTGCGGAAACGCTCATGAAGAGTTTGACGGTCAACGAAACGACCGCCGAGAACCAGCCGAAGCCGGTCGACAACCCGCATGCCGGAAAGTACGACGTCGTTTCGACGCCCTACCTGTCGCTCAAACCCAAGAAGAACGGCAGCGCGAGCGCGTGGTATTTGTTCGCCGATCCGCTCCGTCTGGCCGCGCTCGAAGTCGCGTTCCTCGGTGGGCAAGACCGTCCGACCGTCGAACGGGCCGACGCCGACTTCAATATCTTGGGCGTCCAGTTCCGAGGCTTCATCGACTTCGGCGTCAAGGAACAGGACCATCGCGGCGCCTTCAAAGTTGATCCGTAGGCAGCGCTCGTTGTAACAATCCGGCCTCGAATCGGGGTCGGGTTGTTCGATTCCGTTACAAACTCTTTCACAACATTACAAAAATGCAAGCACGATTCATTCACGATGGGAAATCCATCGATTTTTTTCCCGCGACGGACGTTCCGGCGGGAACCGTTATCGTCGAAGGGGACCTGGTCGGCGCGACGAAACTGGACATCCAAGCCGGTCGCCTCGGGGCGCTCGCCGTCGTCGGCGTCTTCGACGTCGCAAAAAACGATGGCCCAATCACGCTCGGAAGCAAGGTTTATTGGGACAAGACCGCGAAACAGGCCGTGACGACCGCGACGGGGAACAAGCAACTCGGCATTGCGATCCAGGCGGCGGAGGCGACGGACGGCACGGTGCGCGTTCGGATCGGGTAGCCGATATGAACATGCTGCAAACCGGTCTTCAATGGCTTTCGGAGAAACAGAAAAAGCACGTTTCTTCGAAAGTTGTCTATTGTCGCGACGAAAAACGATATTCTGTCGACGCCGTTCTCGGACGTACCAAGTATGAAATCGTCGACGAAAACGGCTTCAAGGTCGTCGGTCACGCCATCGATTTTCTCATTGCCGCCGTCGATTTGCCGTTGGAGCCGAAATCCGGCGACCAGATCGTTTCCGGGAATATCGTCCATGAAGTCGCAGATCTCGGCGGCGACGGATGCTGGTGCTGGTGCGATCCGCATGGCATTCGCCGACGAATCCATACCGAAATATTCAAGGAGCGAACATGAGTATCGTTACACAAATCGCCCATGCCGTCGTTTTCGAGTTGGCAAATCACGAGTTTTCACAAGAACTCGAGCCGAAAATGCTGGTTCTGCCGTCGTTTGAGTCCGCCGAACTGGAAATCCTGCGTGTTTCCGTCGTTCCCCGGACATTGGAAATCGACCGGGTAACTCGCGCTTCCTCGAAATACACGGTTGGAATCGATATCGGTATTCAAAAGCGGATCGTCGGTACGCCGGAAGAAACCGTCGCGACAATGGGCGCTCTCGTCGACGAAATCGCTGATTTCATGAAATCGCAAGATTTGACGCAATTCCCGGCAGCTCAATGGCACAGCCTTGCCAACGAACCGATCTACGTCCCGGAGCATCTTTCGCAAAAACGCACGTTTACGAGTATTTTGTCGCTGAAATACTTGCTTTTCGACTGAAACATGGCTGCTACCATCGCTTCGGGCGGTTGCACTTCCAGAAGCCGAAATCAGGAGTCTTGGAACCGCCCATTTTTGTATCACAAAAACACTTGGAGATTTTATCCCATGTTCGACCGCATCAAAAATATCATTTCCGGGATCGGTTACGCCATGAAATACGGCGACACGATCCGCAGCGTAACGACCGCTTGGGCCAATTATCCTGGCCTCGACGACGGCGAAGCACTGCGGATTTGGCTCCGCCCGCTCCTGACCGACGCCGCCTCGCTCGCCCTGCTCACGAAAACGACCATCGACGATCTCATCGTTCAGGCCGCCGTGAAAATTGTTGACAATAATCACGCTTGGAGCGTCGTGCACGGCATGGCCTTGCTTGTTCAGGACGGCATCGGCTTCGACGTGTCCCTCGTTCCCGGCGAAAGCGGTGACGTGTTCGAAATGAGCCGTCGCGTCGCTTCAGAAACCATGCCGGAATGCCCCGCCGCCGTCATTTCCGCGATCGGCGTGATCCTGTTCGTCCTTCAAAACCGCAACAAAAAGTAAAAAATGAAAAAACAATTGCAGAACATTCTGTCGTTCGCCGTTTTCGCCGCCGTCATGGTGTTTTGCGGGATTGGCGTCCGAAGCACTTACGAAAACACGGTCAATCCTCCGACCCGAATTACCGTTACGACGACCGAAAACGAGCCGTCGAAGGATACCGGCTGGCAACTCAAGGAGCCGTGCGAATCGGCGGAGTTCATTTCCGGGCCGCTTGCCGCGAACGTCGGCGAACTCTGCGTCTTCCGTCTGAACGATCCGGGAACGAAGGCGGATTGGATCATCGTCCCCCCGGCGAAGTGTTACATCGACTCTTCGGGTTCATCTTTGGCCTTCGCTTCCAATGTTCCCTCCAAGTATAGCATCGTCGCCGCGATTGTCGAGGATGGCGTCCCGAAAATCCTGATGCACGTTTGCGAATACGGCGTCTCGCCGGAACCGTCGCCGAGTCCTTCGCCAACACCGACTCCAAATCCTACGCCGACACCGCCTCCGACACCGCAACCAGCCAACCTGGGGGAATGGATTCGACAAAGCATTCCTGACGCCGGACGTGGCCAGTGTGCGGCCCTGTCGGCATGTTACGACGCGGCCGCCGACGGTATTGAAAAAGGATCGATCAAGACGCCGGAGGCTGCGTTTTCCGTAATTCGAACGGCAACGCAGACGAAAATCAAGACGGATATCTGGGGGCCGTTTCTCGATCAATTATCGAACAAGATCAATGAAAAGCTCGGCAGCAGTACCGACGTCAAAAAACTCGGCACGATTTTTAGCGAAATCGCCAACGGCTTGAAATCGGTATCGGATACCAGCGACGTCCCGGAAGATAAATCGCCGATCTCGGAAGCGTTGAAACTACCCCAAAACATCCCGGCGACGAATTTTGTCACGCCGCCTTCCGTTTGCACCGATCCGACAGGCAAGGCTTGTCAACCGCAACCCAACATTCAATATCGGAGGTCGAGATGAAAAGAAAATGGAGAATGAGCGAATGGACGCTTCCGCAGATGAATCGTCGCGACTTCGAACCGGAAATCGAGGACGGTTGCATTGTCAACGGCTGCGTCCCGCAGGACGATTACGCCGAGGCGGTTTTCGAGGAACTTGAAGGCGAAGCGATCTCCTATGGCACGGTCTGGGACCAGGGCGACATGCCCATTTTGAAGCTGGACGACGCTTTCCGCAGTTGGCGAAAAGATCAAATCGAGCAATGCAAAGCATTGGTTTCCGAACGGATCACCTGTCTCTTGCCGTGGCAAGTGTTACGGAATTTGTCGGTCGACCAGAAGAAATCCGGCCGGCTTTACTTCTCGCAAGGTTCCTTGGGAAGCTGCATGGGCCACGCCGACGCCTTCGCACATCATTCGACGACGCTGCAATTGATCGCTCGCGGGGCACCGCTCGTCTATTCCTCGATCAACCCGGTCGTCACCTGGTCGATCACGAAAGGCGGCTCGACGCGCGGCGGACAAACCGTTTCGGAAATGTCGAAAGGAGCCAACGGCATCGGGCATTTCCCCGAGGAGCTTGTCGGCACGAACAACCAGAGCGTTCCGTCGTACCGGGAGCATCTCGAAGCGGCGAAGCGATACCAGAGCGCGATCTTGTTCCTGAATTTCCGGGGCAAGGAACTCGCCGACGAAATCATTCAAAGCTGCGCCGCCGGACTTTCCGTAGCGCTCGGTAATTCGACCGCCGTCAGTGGATTCACCGTCGATTCGAACGGCGTCAAGGTCGCGACGATTCGCGGCAACTGGGCGCACGCCACGCATTTTACAGCCTACCGCGTCGTCAACGGTACGGAATATGTCGGTTGGGTCAACTCGCACGGAGCGAGATACAAGTCCTCCGACGAAGGCGAGCCCGCCGACATGTGCTGGATGACGCGATCCCTCGTCGAGCAGTTTATCTCGACGGCCAGCGGATACGGGGCTCCGTATGTCGTGATTCCCGAATCGGTTTTTCATTTGGACCGGTCGCTGTACGTCAAACTGCGAGTCCCGTTCCCAACGGTATGGAGGGTGTAATGAAAATCAGCGACTATTTTTACGCTTCGATTCCGAGCGTTGCGTTGGCGATTCCAATTGCGCAGTACATCCCCAATCTGGAATTCCTTCAAGGAGTTGAAAAGCTCGGTATCGTCGGCATCCTGGCGGGCGGGATTCTGTTTTTCGTCATGGAGCGGCGATCCTTCATCGCAAAGAGTGCAACAAAGCTCGAAGCAATGGAAAACCGTATCGGGGCACTCGAGACGAAAGTGACGACCGGCAACGACAAGGTCGTCACCCTGCTCGGCCAGCAACTCGAATCTTTGAAAAAAATCGAAACGGGACAGGCGGAGAACTTTAACCGCATGTGGGACATCACGCTTCGCTCGCTTAACGGAACGATAAACCATGATGATACAGTTCCGCTTGGATTTCAACCAAGCAAAGAAAATGTTCTTCGACCGGGCGAAGATCAAAAAAAAGGTTGACGCCCGGACTCGCAAGGTTCTTTCGAAGTTCGGAGCCTTCGTTCGGCAGACGTCGCGAAAATCGATCCGCAAACGGAAGGGGGCGTCCAAGCCGGGACGCCCGCCTTTCAGTCATACCGGCGTCCTGAAAAGATTTCTCTTTTTCGGTTACGACAGCGACCGACGAAGCGTGGTCATCGGCCCGGTTATCGCTCCGGGAAAAGCCGGAAAAGCTCCGGCAACGCTGGAACACGGCGGCAAGGTTTCGCTTCCCTTCGGCAACCAGGCGGAGATCGCTCCGCGACCGTTCATGCAGCCCGCCTTCGAGTCGGAATTAAAAAACGTCCCGAAATTATGGGCCGACTCGATTCGTTAAACGAACAATCTATACTGGAGATATTTTCAAATGGCACAAAAATTCAGGCTCGGCATGAAAGGAAAACTCTTTCATGGAGCGGGCGGCACGACCGGAGTCCCAACGAAGGAACTCGATAACGTGTCGGATGTTACGATCACCTTGGACGCCGCCGAAGCAGAGGTACCACTCGTGCGAATTCCGGATTTCGCGCAACGGTATCCGGTCTCAAGGAATGCACCATCGAGTGGACCATGATGTACAAGCCCGGAGACGCGGGGTTCAAAGCGGTCCGCGAGGCGTGGTATTCCGGCGATCCACTCCACTTGGCAGCACTCACGAGCGCGACGGGCGAAGGACCGGTCGGCGACTTTTCCATCACCGGCTTCTCGCGTTCGGAGCCTTTGGAAGAAGCGATTACCTATGATGTGACGGCCAAGTTAACCGAATGGGAAACGTGGCAGGAAGAAACCATTACCCCTCCGTAATTGACATGTTGACACAAAAAACATTGCTTCCACCCGAGCAGCGGGTCCTCGCGGTCGGATGGACGGACGGTGGTCAATTGGTCCTCTGTTTCAAGTACTTCGCAGCGCCGGGGGAATACGACGGATTCTTTCCGTTTTCGTTTTTCGATCCGCCTCTCAAAACTCTGAATGAATTGGAAGTCGAGATCGTCAAACATTTTGGGATGGATTACTCGCAAACGGACGGGCTTTCCGATTCTGAAAAACTCGGCGTACTCAAAGGAGTTCTCACCCGGTAATTCGAGTGCGGATATGTTTGCGGACATGGTCCGATTTTCGATAACTTTTTACAAACGATATTTCAAATGCAAGTATTCAAAGACAACGCGAATCGCGACTGGTCGCTTTCGCTCACCATCGGCACGGCCATGAAGGTCAAGGATCAATTGGGCGTCGATCTTTTGCAGCCGGAAGTCGGCGAACCGCCGCTTCTCACACGCTTGGGAACGGACGAACTGCTCTTGGCGCAGGTCATCGCCGCCCTGCTCGAATCTCAATTCGAGTTACACAAAGTCGACGCCGAACAGATTTATCAATCGTTCGACGGCCCCACGTTTGCTCGCGCTCACGAGGCGTTCTACAAGGAACTCATCGATTTTTTCCAGAAGCGCGGTCGCCAGGATCGCGCGACGGCGGTGCGGAAGCAGATGAAGATGATCGAGAGCGGGATCGTGGCGGCGTCGACAAAGATCGACGGAATCGACGTGGACGAGGTGATCGAAAAGGCGATGTCTGGCGTGACGTTTGGCGAGTTGCCGGGAGCATCCCCGTCGACCCAAAAGGATTGACGTTGCGACAATTGATCTGGATGACCGAAGGCCGCGACCGATTCGCCTGGAGCTTGGCGTCGTCGATGATGGCGCTCATCGCGAATTGTCACAAGGGAAAAGGCCGGGCGCTGACATCGAACGACTTCAATCCGACCTTGACGAAAGAGGAACGGATGCGCGACGCCATTCTGATTACGGACGAAAACGTCGAACTCATGCGTGACGAATTCAAGCGAGTGATCGAGGGCAAGGTCGTGTTGACACCAATTACCGAGGAGGAAAACAATGGCGGGACCATCGGCGATTAGGGCGGGCCGGGCCTTCGTCGAACTCTTTGTCGACGATTCGGCGCTGATTCGCACGTTAAGGCGGGCGGAGGCACGGATCGTCAAGTTCGGCGAAAATATCAAAGCGATCGGTCGAAGGCTCACGACGCTTGGCCTCGCGGCAGGCGTTCCCTTCGCGGCGTCGATGAAGGTTTTTGCCGACTTCGACGACCAGATGCGGGCCGTCAAAGCCGTGACCGGGGCGACCGGCAAAGAGTTCGACATGCTCACGGAAAAGGCGAAATTCCTGGGCAGGACGACTTCGTTCACGACTTCGCAGGTCGCCTCGGCCATGCTCGAATTGGGCCGGGCCGGGTTCGCTCCGAAGGAGATCGACGAAGCAATTCCCGCCGTGCTGAATCTTGCGAGGGCGACGGGAACGGACCTCGCGACCTCCGCCGAAATCTGTGCGAATACGCTGCGTTCGTTCGAGCTTCCGGCGTCGGAGATGGTTCGAGTCAGCGACGTCATGGTCGCGGCGGCGAACAACTCGGCCCAAACGCTGGAAGATTTGGGCGAATCGATGAGTTACTGTGCGCCGATTGCTTCGGAATACGGACTCTCGCTCGAACAAACCGCGAAGGCGCTCGGCTCGCTCGCCAACTACGGCATCAAAGGTTCGCAGGCCGGGACGACGCTTCGGCGGGTGCTGACCAACCTTGCCGATACGAAAATCCAGAAGAAGCTCAAGGGGATCGGTGTTTCGGTCGTCGACCAGAACACCGGCAAGATGCGGGAGGTTTCCGAAGTTTTGCGCGACATCGGGGCCGCGACCCAGGCGATGCCCAAGGACCAGAAACTCGGATTTTTCAAACAGATATTCGGCTTGTATGCCATCGCAGGCGGGGCGAAACTGACCGTAGCGCAATTCGACAAGCTGATCGAGGCGGTCGACAACGCCGCCGGAACCGGGGCTCGGGCCGCAAAAGAGATGGACGGCGGCATCGGCGGTTCGCTCCGCATGCTCTGGTCGGCGGTCGAGGGAGTTGCGATTGCCGTCGGCGAGGCTTTGGCTCCGGCGCTCCAAAAAATGACTGACTACTGGACGGCGGCTTGCAGCGGATTGGTCGATTATTTGACCAAGAACAAGCAGATCGTCGTCTATGCCGCCAAGGTCGTCGCGGCGATCACCGGCATCGGGATCGGACTTTTCACCTTGGGCGCGGCGTTCATCGGCGTCGGAAAAACCATCGGATTCGTCGCGACAGCGATCTCCTCGGTCGCCAACATGGTCCTTTTCGGGTTCAGCATGATCTCCGGGGCGGTTTCCATCGTCACGGCGACCGTCGGAACCGTCGCTTCGGCCTTCGCCGGGCTCGCCTCCGGGATCGGGATCATCTTCGGCGGCATCGCAAGCGCTGTCGGAGCAAGTCTTTGCGTCCTTGCGGCGGTCGGCACGGCGGTCTTCGGGGCCATCGGAACCGTCATCGCGGCGGCGTTTTCGCCCTTGGGACTCGCGATTATCGCCCTCGGAGCCGTCGCCGGAGCCTGTTTTCTGGTCTACCGGAACGCTTCGGCGATTGGAAATACGATCTCGAAGGTCTTTTTCGGCATTGTCGGAGCAATAAAAAACGCCGCCAGTTCGATTTACACCTTCCTGAACCGCTTCACCGAGTTCAAAATCATCTTCGGCACGGTCAACATCGTCCGGGGCGCTTTGAATCTGCTCGGCAAAACGGTGCAATGGGTTGCCGGGTCGGTCATCGTTCCGGCATTCAATATTATTATAGGAATCCTCCGCAAGTTGGCCTCCGTCGCCGTAAACGTCGCGACCACAGTCGGTTCGGCGCTGATTGCCGGTTTCAGCCGGATTTTAGGCATCGTCGGAACCGTCTTTCGCGGCTTGGTTTCGCTCGTTGCCAACATCGCCGTGCGCATCGTTTCCGTCATCGGAAACGTCTTTGCGGGAATCGCCTCGCTCGTCGGACGGGTCTTGTCGCCGGTCCTTAATATTATAGGAACGGTGTTCCGAGGAATTTTGACCTTTTTGTCGCCCATTGGCACGGCATTACGCACCGTGGCGGGCTGGATCGTCTCGTTCGCACGGTCGTTTTTTGTCGTCGAATCGGCAATCCAAGTCTTTTCTTTGCTTTCGGCGGCGACCCAAGGGGCGGTCGGACTGTTTTCGACGCTGGCGGGAACGGCAATCTCGGCGATTTTTTCCATCGCGCAGTCGGTGCCGGGAGTCGTTTCGAGCATCGTTCGGTTCTTCATTTCCCTGCCGGGACAAGTTTTCAATGTCTTTTCGCAAATTCCAAAAATCGTCGGCGGGGCGTTTTCCACGGCGGTCGGCGTCGTAAAAACCGTCGTATCGGGAATCGGGAGCGTTTTTTCCGGCGTGGTTTCCTTTGCGTCGAACATGTGGAACGGGCTCGTTTCGGTTTTTTCCACCGTGTTCAATACGCTCGGAAGCATCGTTTCCGGGTTCGGCAATTTTTTTCTCGGCGCGTTTACGAACGTCGGCGTCGCCGTCGATTGGCTCCGGGAGCAGTTCGGCAATCTGCTGTCGTTCGCCTCGGAAACGGTCGGGGCCATCGCCGCCGCGCTGTGTCGGGGCGATATCGAAGCGGCCATCGGCGTCGTTTGGGCGACCATCAAATTGATCTGGACCCAAGGAACGACTTCGCTCGTTCAAACATGGTACTGGCTCACGGAAACTTTGCAAACAACTTGGGCGACCTGCGTTTTCAAAATCAGCGAGCTTCTCACGACGGCGTGGTACGGCGTTCAGGAATTTTGGACGGAAACGGTCTATACCATGTCGACGCTCTGGACCGAATTTTCGAGCGGCATCGTTTCCGGCTGGAAAAAGGCCGAGGAAGCGATTGCCCAAGGCATCGGCTGGATCATGGCCAAGATGCAGGGGCTCGATCCCAACGAAATGGCCCAAATCCTCAGTGAAGATTATAGCAGACAATCCCGCGAGCGCGAAGCGGCCAAGAGCCAGGCCCTCACCGGAATCCAGAAAAAGCGCGACGATAAAATGGCGTCGCTCAAGTCCGAGAAGGATGGAACGCTCGATATCCTGAAAAGCGATTTCGAAGCGAGTGCCGGAACGCGAGACGCCGCTTATCAAGCGAAGCTCGCCGCGCAACAAAAAGAACTCGACGCCGCCAAAGCCGCCTACGACGAAGCGATCAATCGGGCCAGGAATCCGCAACAGACACCGCAGGCCGAGGAATCGCAATCCTTGGCGGATCGTTTGCAACAAAAAGTTCAGGAGGCGATCAAAGGCTTTTCGGCAAACACCGATCTCGGCTCAAAGGTTTCCGTTTCCGGTTCGTTCTCGGCTGCAGCGATTGCCAGCATGGGCGCCTCGTCCGTCATGGATCGGGTCGCCAAGGCGACGGAAAAATCGGAAAAGCATCTGCAAAAAATCGCGGACAAAGCCGACACCGACGCTGCCGACACGGAAATTCCCGACGAACCGGATGAGAACGACAACGGCGACGACAATGCGATGGCGAAGGAACTCAAGCAACAGACTCGGTATCTGCGGGACATCGCAAGCAACGGAGGTCGGGCCTTCGCATAAACGGAGAACAGAACGTAATGAAAATTGAAGAACTACTCGGATTCACGAGTTCGACCGGCAAGGACGCCGAGACGATTACGAAACGATATTACGTCAAGTGCAACCCGAACGAGGGGCCGAACCAGGCGAAGGCGGCGTTTCAGGCGTTCGCCGAAGGCTTGCCGGTTCCGACCGGGTTGGAACGCGGCGACGTCGGCATCGAGGAAGACAAGAACGTCAACGGACTGTATTACGGTACGGTGTCGTTCAAGTCGCCGTCACCGAAAATCAAGAAGAAAATCGCCGACGATTTATTCGAGTCGTTCGGCGAAAAAATGTCCGAAAGTCGCAAGAGCGGCTCGCACGAACGCTTCTTTCGGATCAAGAGCGATTCGGCGAAGTCGGCGATTTCGCGTCTTGAAAATCATATCCGTTCGACGGCCCAAACCTCCGGACGGCTGCACATCGGCGACATCTCGGTCGACGAATCCCAAGGCGGCGACGGTTTTTATACAGGTCACGTCGTCTACGCGAATCCCGACACCTTTGGAAATCGGGACAAACTCAACGGTATCGTCCCCGCTTACGGTTCCCGCTATTCGGCGAATAAAACATCGCGGAGCCGGGAGCATGTTTTCGAACTGCGCGGCTACAACTCGGTGCAGGACGCCTGGCACGCGCTGAACAATAATTACGGGAACGATAACGATGTCGAATCCATCGACGTCGAGGAAGATTCGTCCGGCGGCGAAAAACTTTTTACGGGCCGCATCCGCTACTCGCAGGAAAAGCAGGAGGACGAATACAATCGCTCCGTTTCCTTCGAGGTTTCCGGTTCGCAAACCAAAATGACCTGCTCGCTCGGCACGCGCGGCGGCTGGGCGGCGAACGGCATGACGCCCCGCAATTACGGCGGTTTGATCGGCGTCACGAGCGACGGCGTCGAGGGCGTCGACATCGACACGGCGGTTTCGACCTTCTGCGAGACGGCGTATTTCTACCCTTGGTTTTTGACATCCAGTTATGTCGCGTTTTTGTCACGCGCTTACGGATGCGTCAATTCCTCGCCCTTTCGCGGCTTTGCCGTCGGCGAAGTCCGTTTCCTCGGCGCGAGCGGCGGCTATCGGCAGGGCGACAAAGCCGCCGAAATGACTTTCAAGTTCGCCGTTTCGCCGAACGCTCAAAACATCCGGGTCGGGAGCATCACGATTCCGTTCAAATACGGTTGGGATTACCTGTGGGTCCGCTGGGCCGACCTGAAACGCGGCAACGTCACGGTCAAAATCCCGATTGAAGCCTACGTCGAAAAAGTTTATCAGGGACTCAACTTCTATTCATTGGGAATCGGTTAATGGGCGCTAATCCATTCAGGCATGTTCGCAGCGGTGAACCGCTCGTCATTCCGGCGACGACCTACAATGCGATGGTCGATGCGGCCCAAGTCGTGCGCAATCGCCGTTTGAATCTCGCACCGCATGGAGCGGGTTTCGAGTCGCTGTTCGTCCATGTCGTCAACACGACAGGAAAAGAACTGCAGTGTTTCGACGTTGTTGGCCTCGACGGTCCCTTGATTACGGACGATCTCGACGCTTTTTGCGAACGCATTGTTTTCAAAGGTGTCGTTCCGAAGAAGGAGCATAAAGGCAAGTTCGCCGTTTTGCAGGAGGACGCCTCGAAAGACATGTGCGTCCGGGCCTGCGTTTATGGAACGACGATAGCCAAGGTTCAAGTGACGACGGAGCCGGACCCGGACAGCGACGAGCCGCCCAAGGTTCGATTCTGTGACATTAAAGAAAACGAGACCGGCTATCTCGTGTCCGGCGGCGGCGGGGCCGAGGTGCTGTGGAGCGACGATTCGACGAACAACCGTTGGTCGATCATTCGGATCGGGAGCGGCAAGTCGACTTTGTTTCCCGTCAAGCTGGAGCAGACCGGCGGCGAGCAGGGCGATCACAAGGAGGCGGCGTCTTGGGAATACAAGGTCACGGACGCCATGACCGACGAAAAGCTGGAGGAGGACGTCGATCCGACCGCTACGCCGCACCAATGGAAGCGACCCGACGTCGGCGCCATCAGCAAGGCGACTTTCGGTTACGCGCATTACGACAACGACGACAAACTGGTACTCGGCTGGATCAACGAGGTGCCGGAAGTCGAAGCCTGCGATCAATACTATAACAATAATGGCTAAAGGACGCATCACCGTTACGAAAGAGGGTAAGCGGCACGTTCACAAGGACGGCAAGCTCGACCTGACGACCGATAACACCTCGAAGGGGACCTGCTGTTGCTGCAAGCCGTACACGCTCGCCTCGTTCACGGCCTCGGATTACGCGACGTGGAATTTGAGCCAGTATCAGGGCGACGGCGTGGCCGCTCCGAACCGCTACTGGCGATTGACGAACAATTACACGTCTTACGTTCCGGTCAAACGCGGTTGCGTCGACGAGAAGGGCAAGCTGATCGGCCTGCCGAACTCGACAAGCACGACGACCTACAAGTACACCTGGTATTTTTATCTCGAAATCGGGTGCCGCGACGGGAATATCATCCGTTACCCGACCGGCACGGAAAATGCCAACCTTTACAATTGCATCTTCGAATGACCGACCCATTATCGCACATGCCGTTTCTGACCTACGACCTCGACGGTCGCCGGATTCTGTTGTTCGCACAGGCCGACGATTGTGAGCAGCGCTGTTGGAAACTCTTTTTCCAAATCAACGACGGCGAGCCGCAACGCTTGGAAACCGGCTTTCCTCACGGTCAGATCGAATGTTCGCCGTCGGGCTGGCAGGATGAATTCGGTTGGCATGTTTCCTTTGTCGCCTTGGACGAAACCGGCGTCTACCGGCTCTATCGCATGGACGGCCCGACTCTTGATTCCTTGTCGACGCCGGTTTCGCTGCGGCTTGCCCGGACGGGATTCGTCTACAAGGACCGGTTGGTCGTCGGCGAAATCCAGGACTTGGTTCATGTTCACGATACCGACGGCGATCATCGAATCGAGTTGCCGGGGACGTTCATCTATCGGGTTTCCTATCGTGCCGACGCTCCAAACAAGCTCTTGATTTCCGGCGATTGGATCGGCGAAAGCGAAGACCCGTTCACGGTCGAATATGATTTGAGCGACGATACGCAACGTTTCATCGAATGCGACGGTCGCGGTGCCTATAAATGCACGATTTACGGCGACGAGATTCTCTATGCCGAACGCTGCGGAGAAAAATTCGAACAACGTCGACTTCGGCGATCCGGTCATTATCACGGCGTATGCTGTCAAATGGCCCATCGGCACGGCGACGTCGTTTCCGAAACGCAGATCAAGGTCTCGAAGAAATGCGGTTGCCGTCGGAACCGGAAAGACGAAGCGGAAGAGAACCCGGTTCGACCTTCCTGTCTCGAATGTACGGAAAAGCATCTCGGTGCGGCTCTGGTGATTCTTTCCGAAGTCCATGACGGTTACGCTTATCGATTGCGTTTGATTGGGCATCTGCACGAAGCGGAGGACGAATCGCAAGAGTGGCTGACGCTGCATAACGCGATCCGGCAGGCCCGCAAGGATTATCAGCGTGAAAACCAAACGCCGGACTGGGAAGCCTTGGCCCGGTTGATCGAGGAGACTCGCCATGCTTGTTGACAATATTCTGGTGCGTTCGCTCGGCAACGGTCAGGCTGCGATTTCATGGACAAGCGAAAGCGAAGCGATGTGGTCCTGGGTGTTCGTGAACGGCAAATGGGCCGTCGGTCCGTACATGGCCGAAACGAAAAATCGGAGCATCGCGATCCCGCTTTCGACCGAGGGGACGTTTCTCATTGAAGTCCACGACTTCGACGACGGCGAAACCGTTCCCGACTCCATCGAACAACATCCGCTCGTCAAGCCCCGGATCGGCTGGAACTGCGTCGATACGGCAGCGGCGTATCGCGTCTATCACACCATTTTCGATACAGGAAGCATCGAATCGCTGTTGCTTCAAGTCCCGCCGATGGGAATCGAACACATGGAGATTGATTGCCCGATGAACCTTGAAGGTCGCGGCGGTCGCTGGCATTCGTTTCGTGTCGAAACGGTCGACCAATTCGGGAACGAGTCCGCAAACGAGGTCGTTCCCCATTTCGCCGTCGACTTGCCGCCGTCGCCGGAATTGATCGTTTCTCGCGATACGGAAAGCGGTCTTTTATCGTTTCGCATTTTATAACCCATTTTTGGAACCTGATGCAATGATTCCTACTCCAGACTATCTCGGCCTTTTTTACCCTTCGAAAGAACTCGCCGCCCCAAACGCCGCAGCCCCGGATCGTGTCGTCGGTCCCGGTTCGTCGATGCTTTCCATCATCACGTCCTCGCTCACCGAAGCGACGGATTTCTGGAACGGAGCGGTCGGCTTCTTCTGCGGCCAATCGACCGCCTCGCTGCGCGGCATCCCGTTTCACGTTCGAAAATGGAACAAGGAAACGAATACGCTGCAAATCACGAGCCCGTTGCCCGTCGCGCCGGTCGCGGGCGACATGTTCAAAATCTTCGTCGGCGCGAAAACGGCTTCGTCCCAAGAGGTGCTGGCGATGAAGGTTTCCGGCAAACAGCCGGAGGTCGATCCCGTGACCGGCACGAACGTAACAGGAATCACGATCAAAAAGGCGTCGGCCATGCTCGGCGAGGGAACGCTGACCGTGTATTACACCTATTCGGGTCGCATCCTGAAAATTCGCATGGGTAGCGACGAGTACGGGCCGGACACGATCCTGACCGGCGACGTACAAAACTTGGCGGTGTACAATAAAGACCTCGCCGGGTACATTCTCGTCGATGTCAACTTCGCGTCGCTGCGACCGAGCAGTTCTTACTCGGACACCTACACGCTCACGACGCCGAAGGGGAGCCTGATTCCCAATTTCGAAGGCTATGAGACGAACGATGGCTTCGGGCGGACACGCTATCATCTTGTCGTCGCGAAAAACAAATCGTCCTCGACGCTCGACGCGATGAACTGTTTTTCGATCTGGACCGACAGACCGAAGGGAACGGCGTCGTACCTCTACAACGGGACCTATAGCTTGACTTACGCATCACCGCAGACGATGTACGTCAACAACGCCAACGACTGGCCGACTCGCGGTTTTTGGGTTCGGAACAAGACTCGAAACGATTTACGTTACGTCGATTTCCGCAGCGGCAACATGTTGTACACGAAGGCCATCGACTGGGGCGTCATGACCTTCAAGACCGCCCAGGCCGAGATCAAACCCGGTATGCGTATCGATAATTCGGCGACCAATCCATCCTACACTGCCATCGTTGATCAAGTGTTTCTCGAAAGCGGTACTTGGGCGGCGAAGACGGCCTCCGGGACGCTGCATTTGAAAAAATACACCGGCTCGTCCTTGCTTGGAGCGACGTCGAGCATTTATTCCGGCGGCAATTTGCTCTTCACGGGCAACGGCACGTCGACTCGCGGTTTTCGCGGCTGCTCGGCCCAGGCATGGTACAACAACGACGTCGTGGAGCCGACCAGCGACCTCGATATCGGCGTCAATCTTCCCGCAGGCGGCTATTTTCGCGACCCAATCAATGAGAATACCGCACCGGAAGGCGTAACCTTCGGACACCATCCCTCGCAGGACGAATGCCTGATCGTCGAATCGCTACTCGGCGGCGGCAGCGTCGGCATCTGGATCAAACAGACCATCATTGATGGAACACAGGCCCGCGAAGGAATTGAGGGGTCACTTGGATTTGCGTGGTATTAATTATGCGGAATTCAGCATAATATTGTTGTCGATACGATAGAAAATCATGCCTGTATACAAATATTTCGCCTCGCTGAACAATCGTTACGACTTGAATCTGCTCCAGCGGAGCCGGGACGTTTTCCCGTTCCGTGCCATCTCGGATTTACGCTACGAACGTTGGCCGTTTCAGCACGATCTGAAACCGTTCCAGTTTTATCGCATTCTGTCCGCGTTCGACAGCGACAGCTATGCCGGATTCCTGAAAGTCAACGGCCTGTTCGACATCCGGGGAAAACAGTTCGAAAAGATTCCGCAGGGGATTGATGCGATCAGCTATCATTGCGGCGAGTCGTTCCGTTTCGATTACGATTTTCTCATTTGGCAGAAGAACGGTATTCGTCAAGCCTTCGATGCCATCGACGCTTGGGGCGTCCAGCGGCGAACCGGGTTCCGCTGGCAACACGATTTGATCGTTGCGGTACGGAACAAGCATAATATCCGATTCGATTCGCTCCTAACGCTGAATCCGAGGGCTCGTTTTGTTTTTCGATACGATCTCCTGAAACTGTATCGGGAGCGGATATGTTCGCTTTGGAACGCCATTCCCTGCGACTTTCTGGCTCGGCAAAACATCCTGTTCGACGCCAATCGCTATCTGTTCGCGGCCCAACCGATCCACCATCAATCGCTTGTCCAACCCGGCTGGAGAATTTTTGCTCGTAATATCGAGACGGATAATTTGACGGAACTCGGCTTCATCGACGCCAACCGAGAGGAGCGTTCGCTTCCCGATATTTTTCTGCCGGACGGCCAGTACGAAATCTCCGTGTTGACCTCGTCGCTGTTCTGGAAGGATGCCGCCGACCATCAGGTCCGAACCATCGTCGTCGGGGCCGACACGGAAATCACCCCGCTGCCGACGATCTACAATTTGCGGTCTTCCATTCAAATCGGTACGACGCTCTTTCAATGGTCGGCGACGAAAAGCGAACTCGACGATTGCGTTTTCGGCGTCTGGTACGGCTCGGAGTCCCCGGTCGACACGGATCGCCCGCCCGACGTCACGATTTGGTATTCATCGAGCATGACGGAGTATCAAACTTCTTTCGAACAACACGCTCCGGCTTGGGTCGCCGTCGCCGCGATCAAACCGGGTAATGAAATGGAAAAAGGCAAGGTTCACGAGTTGTATCTCGATTGGAGCAATGTCCCGCCGCGAGCGCCGGACGATGTGATGGTTCTCAACTCGATGCTCCCGGCGTTCGATGCGCAAGTGGAAACTCGGCATGAAGATGACCCGTTTCTATCGCTTTGGAGCGGCTGAAACGCCTGGTTTTGAAGCATTTCGGCAAGTTTTCGAGAAAGTTTGCACAATCCTTCGAATCTTCTCGGAACTTGGCTTGAAATCACCCGAACCAATGGTAATGTGTTCACGATGGGTCGCACGAACCCATGTAACGAAAACCTCCAAACGAAAGGACAACGCCATGCAAGCCAACAAGATCGAAGCCGGAAAAGTTTACGAAGTCACCGTCGGGAAAAACAGCACGACCATGCGGGTCATCGAAGTCCAACGCCGCATCAACGGCCAACTCGTTTTCGACTGCGTGAACGTCAAGACGAACAAGCGGGCCACGGTATCTGACGCGAAACGCTTCATCAAGGAAATCAAAAGCGAAAAATCAAACCCCATCGGCAAGGCGGCCAAGAAGATCATCGACGCCTTGGGAATCGGCCCCGGCAGCGCGAAGGCGAAGGAAGAAGCGAAGGCCGCCCAGCCGGAAAGCGAAACGAAAACGCCCTCCAAAAAATCGCTCAAGGAGGCCATCGAGTCGAAAGGGATCACTGTGATTCCGAAGGGGCGGCGGGCGACCTCGACGATGCGGGATTTGGATGATCCGACCTTCACCCGCAAGCACCATGTCGACGAAAACGGCGTCCTAATTCTCGAAGCGGAAGGCGATGAAGAAAATACCGAATCGAAAAAGGAACGCGGCAAAGGCGGCAAACCGTCCGGCAAAATGTCAGCCCTCGACGCCGCGCACGAAATTCTCAAAGAACAGAACCGCGAGATGAACGTCAAGGAGATCACCGAACTCGCGATTGCGAGCGGACGCTGGAGCCCCAACGGAAAAACGCCCGTCTCGACTTTGTCGGCAGCCGTTCAGATGGATATCATCAAGAAGGGCGACGCTTCCCGCTTTGTCAAGGCCGGTCGCGGGCTCTTCGCCGCCCGGTAAACGCCGGATTTTCCGACTTTTTCCACCACGTCCGCAAGGGCGTGGTTTTTCCACTTAAACAACGAAACATGGAAGATTATCATGAATATCGAACGAAGAAACTGGGTCGTGGCCGATGAGAGCACGGATCGGGAAGGCTTCTGCTGTTTGGCCGTACGAGAATCCGAATCGGCAAGGCTCATCGCCGACCTCGCGGACGAACCGTTGGATTATCCGCAGTGCGTCGAGCGCTCGTGGGAAGAAGCACATCTCCTGGCCGCCGCACCGGCGTTGCACAAGGTTTGCAAGGAGTTGATCCGATATCACGAGGCGATGGACGCTTCCGAGAAATGTTACGAATACGGCTTCACCGCCGACCTCGCGACCCGGCTGTACGACGCCGTCGCTGCGGCCGAAGGACGGGTCGAAACCAGTTACGGCGGCGTGATCGAAGGCGATGAATAGGCCGCACGTCGCCGCCTGTCCGCCCGTTTGCCGCGATCCACTTGAAGGATCGGATAAACGGGCGTCCCTGCCCAAATCAGCCGTTCTTGGCCGTTTTCGCGGACTTCGAGAATTTATCGTAATTCCGCGAAACTTTCTCCCCTCATACCTTGATGTTCTCGGCGACTTGAGCAAGGATCGTCCACACGCGACGGGGACGTCCCGACGCGAAACCTTCCGAAACCCCTGAAAATACAGGAGCAAAACAATGTCGTACAAGGAATTTTCCACGAACCAAATGATCGAGTATGTAACGGAAAACATCGATGTCATTCAGCGGCACGAAATCGGCCTGCTGGAATTCGTCGAGCAATGCGGTCCCGAACTCGGCGAAGAAAACAAAAACGCGTTGCGCCGACGAGTGGAGCGTCCGCGACAATTTTTGCGGGAGAATGTCGAACTTTTGAAATTCATCCGCGAAAAACAGGCTCACGGCGAGTTGCGGTTCTTCGATCCGGCACCGCTCCACCTCGCGGTCTTGCGTTTGAACGCCGCGATCGGCCAAGCGGAAGCCGCCTGCGGCGATGTCGTCGCCTTGCCTTATTGATCGCCGCTCATCGCCCCCTTGGGCTTCTACGCCAAGCGCTCCGCGAAACCGGCGGGGCGTTTTCTTTTTTCGTGGCGCAGCAGCGCCGCCCTTCCGACGCAAGTTTTACCGTGACGGAAGACGGCGGGAAATGCGACGGGAACGCCTTGTCAACATCGCGCTGTACTCTGCGTTCCCGTCCGTTCCGTCTGAACGCTTCGCCCCGGCATGGATGTTTGAAGCTAACTGATTGTCAAACAGCGCGCGGCATATTCGGCGATGGCATATGACGCCGTTTTGCCGCTTTCGAGCATTATACTTCCGCATCGCTTTTTTCGACAGAGTGCCGATGCTTCTTGCGTGAAATTTTTTCACGAATTTTTTCGACGAGTTCCGTTTCTTCCGCGCAGGACGCCCACGCTTCGCGCCTGTCGCGTTCGTTTTCACCTTTTGACAAATGGGCCGACGCACGGTCTGACGCAATCCTATGGCGAAAGAATTTCGAATTGAAAAACGTCTTCTCCTCTCTTGTCGCGAAGCCGCCTATGCCTGCGGTGTCGATCCCAAAACCTGGCGGATGTGGGACGGGCTTGGCATCATCCCGCCGCCGGTCCGACTTCACAAATCGGTTTTCTGGCGAAAGCTCGAACTCGTTCAGTGGATAGAAGAGGACTGCCCTCGCCGCAAGGATTGGGTTTGGCGACCGAACCGGAAATATGCCGAACTTTACGGCGTTTTTCCGCGCTGACGCCTTGCCTTTCTCGCGGTTTTGAGGCTCTCTATGAGTCACGAAGCCGTAGGCGAGCGTTCGCCGCGACCATTTTTGAAACATCATTTATCGGAGAAGAAAAGCAATGGCGAAAATTTACAAAAAGAAGACGACGATCATTGATCCGAAGACCGGCGAGAAGAGAAAAGGCGAGTCGAAGAAATGGTGGGGCCGCTACCGCGACGCATCGGGCGTCGACCATCGCATCCCGCTTTCGCCGAACAAGTATTTAGCGCAACAGATGCTTGCCGAGTTGATCGACAAGACCGAACGCCAACGCGCAGGGGTACTGCATCCGGCGGAGGAAGAAATGCAAAGGCCGATCAAAGAGCATCTCGACGATTACGAAAAACACTTGAAAATCAAAGGCGTTTCGAAGTCGCATCTCGTCGGCGCTCGCGGAAAGCTGCGGCGGTTCGTCGAGGCTTGCCGTTGGAAGAACGTCGCCCAGATTAAACGCACGGAGGTTGAGGCGTTTTTGAGTGACCTCCGCGAACTGCACGGCGTCGGCATTCAGACGGTCAATCATTATTTGCAGATCCTCAAGAGCTTTGCGAATTGGTTGACGATCAACAATCGGCTGATCCATAGTCCGCTGATTGGGATGCAAAAACTCAACGCTCGCTTGGATCGCCGCCACGACCGTCGGGCTCTTTCGGAGGAAGAGTTTTCGCTGCTGATCCGAGCCGCCGAAACGGGGCCGCCGAGTTGGGGCTTGATCGGTCCCGACCGGGCCATGCTGTACGTTCTGGCCGCTTGGACAGGCTTTCGCAAGGGAGAACTGGGAAGCCTCACGCTCCGTAATTTCAAGCTCGACGCCGAAATCAAAACCGTCACGATTGAAGCGGCGTACAGCAAACGTCGCCGCGAAGATACGCAAATCCTGCATCCCGACTTGGTCGAATATCTGCAAGATTGGCTGGCGCAACGTAATCCGAAGCCGGATGAGATTCTGTTCCCGATCTCGGCTCGGACTTGCAAGGTCGAACGCGCGACGTCGAAAATGATCAAGTTCGACATCGAATCGGCGCGGGCGTTCTGGATTGACGAAGCGGCAACCGACGAAGAGAAAAAGACCCGCGAAGAATCGGACATGCTGACCTATCGCGACAGCCGGGGCAAGTACGCCGACTTCCATTGTTTGCGACATACGTTCATCACAAATTTATGCCGCGCGAAGGTCTCGCCCAAGACGGCACAGGTCTTGGCTCGCCACTCGGACATCAATTTGACGCTCAACATCTACACGCACGTCGACCAGCCGGAACAGATCGAAGCGATAAATTCGCTGCCCGCCGTGCCGGGATTGAAGCGACGGAAGAAGGAGGAAGGCAATGCCGCTTCTTGAATGCGACATCAAAACGAACCTCGTTTCGGCAAACGCCGGAGCGACCGGGTGGCCCTGGGGATTACTCCTCCAGGGCTCCCACAGATCCGTGCTTGCGGGCATTACCGCACACGGCTCCTCAAGATATTGGATTCTATTGTTACTACGCGATTCAATTCATGGTGTCTTTTTGAAGACACTGTGAACGATGATTGGGGGTGGTAATGGATAGCGTTTCAGAAGAAGATAAAATTTTCTCCATGTCATGCTGTTCTCTCTGTTTCGGCGATTCAGCCATTGCTTCCAGCAACGTTTCACCGATTGCAAGAACGCACCAAGGGTTCGTCTGTTACCGGTAATGCCGTAGTAGGCGTAATGTCCTTTCACTTTGGCACAGAGAGCCTGCCATTGCCATCGAACCGACTCGTGTCGATTCTTGCCACACCATTGCGTGATGCTTTCGATACTTCTCGCAAGTCTTGATTTCATGGTTTTTCTTTTGACCGCCCACTTCCCCCGACGGGTTTTACCCCAATAATGAGTGAGACCGAGCAGGTCAAATACTTCAGGACGTTTACCGCCCTTTCCGATGTCGCTCGATTGCTCTTCGCGACGGCGTTCCGGATGATAAGGAGCCCTGAAATCGATCAACTTCGTCTTTTCCGGATGCACCGTCAATCCGAATTTCTCGAATCGCTTCGAGATCACCTTCATGACACGATCCGCGTCGTATTTCAATTCGAATACGATCACGAAATCGTCGGCAAACCGAATCAAACGACATTTCCCACGCATCAGCGGCTTGACCGTTTGCTCAAACCACTCGTCCAAAACATAGTGAAGATAGATGTTCGCCAAAAGCGGCGAAATCACGCCTCCTTGCGGCGATCCGGATTCCGCGTAACTGTCGTTACCGTCTCCCCTCACACCGGCATTGAGCCATTTGCCGATCAGGCGTCGCAACACCCCGTCGCGTACCCTTCTTGACACGAATTCTTGAAGATGCTTGTGATCGAGGTTGTCGAAAAACTTGCGTATGTCGACCTCCAAAATCCATCCGCCTTTCACCTCCATCGCGGTCTCCCACACGGCGGCAAGTGCCTGATGGGCATTGCGTCCCGGTCGGAAGCCAAACGAGACGTCGTAAAAATCATGCTCATAGGTAAATGCTCCAGGAACCACATTGTTGCCTGATTTTCTTTTGGTTGGATAATTGGTGGCGTCATCGGTCCGGTCGTCGGACTGAATTCTTCATGCCACCAGCCACCCATACTCCATGCCACGCATTCGTTACACGGACGAAGTCCGCCAGCAGGCACTCAGCCTTGTTCTGGATTCCCATCTTCCCGTCGCCCAGGTCGCCCGCGACACCGGCTGCTCCATCAACACGGTTCATCTCTGGTTGAAACAACATCGTCGCCAACAGGATGGTCGACCAGCAGGTCAACAGGACGAGAAGGCGACCTTCGTTCCGGTCAACATCATCGATGCCGGACAGCATCCCGTTGAAATCCTGATGCCCAACGGGATCACCATCAAGTTGACGGACGCCTCTCCCCGATATGTCGCCGAACTCCTAAACGTCCTGGTATCATGTTGAGTATCCCGCCCAACACGAAGATTTCGCTCTGCACCTCGCCGGTCGACATGCGAAAATCATTTAACGGGCTTCTC
>JAVBQI010000072.1:0-49047 GCA_031549145.1 Thermoguttaceae bacterium
GTCGTTCGCCGTCTCGCGGCGTGTACCGGCTCGACTCCCGCTCGCTCGATCGTGGTCGCTCCCGGTCGCTCGACCAGCGGCCTCGCTCGCCGCGTTGCCCGTCGCCGGTCGGTCGTCGTTCGCCGTCTCGCGGCGTGTACCGGCTCGAATCCCGCTCGCTCGATCGCGGTCGCTCCCGGTCGCTCGACCAGCGGCCTCGCTCGCCGCGTTGCCCGTCGCCGGTTGGCCGTCGTCCGCGGTCCGTCGTTTGCCGCCGGGCCTCCGCCGTCCGCTCTTCTCTTTGTCTCGTCTTTTGCTCTTTTTCAAGCATTTCCTTGCGGGCCAATCGCTTGATTCGCGAACCTTGACGTAGGGATTGATCCTTCGGCGGGTAAGGGGGAATCAAACAATCGGGACCGGTTCCGATCAAATCCTCGCGACCGGCTTCTTTGAGAGCGGTTTTTACGTCGTGATAATTTTCCGGAAGATGGTACAGCAACAAGGCTTTTTGCAACCGACGTTCCCGCAAACCTTTTGCGACATAAACCTTTTTTCCAGTTAAAGGGTCAATACCAGTGTAATATATACTGGTTGCGATTTCAAAAGGTCCGGGAAGAAATTCCTGAACTTGCTGGGGACGAATATCGTTTTTATTAAGAAAAACGGCAACTTCGACCATCGCGGAAAGATCCGAACCGGGAAGCCCGGCGATCAAATAAGGAACCAGGAACTGCTCTTTGCCGTTTTTGCGGCTGATTTGCGAAAAAACCTCACAGAATTGCATGTAATTCTCGATCGGCGGTTTGTTCATTAACCGCAAAACATTCGGATCGGTATGCTCGGGAGCGGTTTTCAAATGCCCGCCGACATGATATTTGACCAATTCCTCGATATACGCCGGATCGCGTTGGGCGAGGTCGGTTCGAACGCCCGAAGCGATAAACACCTGCCGCACTTTCGGCAAATCCCGGACATTCCGCATCAACCGAATCAAGGCCTCATGATCGGTCGCGAGATGCGGGCAGATTTCCGGCTGCAAACAGGAAAGCCGGCGGCAAATCGCCTGGGCCTGCGGGTTGGTGCAGCCGAGCTTGTACATGTTTGCCGTCGGCCCGCCGAGATCGCTGATGCTCCCGCGAAAATCGGACGATTGGCTCAGGTTGCGGACCTCTTCGCAAACCGATTTTTCGCTGCGGCTTTGCACGATTTTGCCCTGGTGTGCCGTCAACGAGCAAAACGCGCAGCCGCCGAAACAGCCTCGCAAAATTTGAACGGAATGTTTGATCACTTCGTAAGCCGGAATCTCCGCCTTGCCGTAATTCGGGTGCGGCTTGCGGGTAAACGGCAGGGAGTAAATCCGATCCAACTCCTCTTCGCCAAGGGGAAACGCGGGCGGGTTGACGACGATCGCTTCGAGGTCGTGTTCCTGGACCAGCCGGGCCGCATTGTACGGATTGAGATTCTCATAGGCGATGCGAGTCATTTCCGAAAATTTCGCCTTATCTTCCGACACTTCCTCACAACTCGGAAGATGCACCGTCTTCTCATCTTCCGGGGGAAGGTCCTCGGACGCTTTGAGACGGTAAACGGTCCCGCGAATTTCCCGCAGCTCTTGGGCGGTTTTTCCGGTCGCTAATCCGCGAACGATCTCCAAAAGCGGCGTCTCCCCCATGCCGTAAACGAGCAGATCGGCTTTCGAGTCCATTAAAATAGAACGCTTGACCTTGTCGCTCCAGTAATCGTAATGGGCCAATCGCCGCAACGAGGCTTCGACGCCGCCGGCGATCACGAAAATCCCCGGGTACGCTTCTCTCGCCCGTTGGCAGTAGGCGAGCGTCGCCCGGTCGGGCCGAAAGCCGATCTGCCCGCCCGGAGAATAGGCGTCGTCGTTCCGGACCTTGCGGTTCGCGGTGTAATGGTTGATCATCGAGTCCATATTCCCGGCACTGACGCAAAAACCAAGCCGGGGCCGACCGAACGTGGTCCAGGGTTCGGCGGAATGCCAATCGGGCTGGGCGAGTATCCCGACTTTGAACCCTGCGGCTTCGAGTACCCGACCCAAAAGGGCGTTGGCGAAGCTCGGGTGATCGACGTAGGCGTCCCCGGTTACAAAAACGAGATCGACTTCCTCCCAGCCGCGACCGAGCATTTCTTCGCGGGACATCGGGAGGGGCAATAAGGGCACGGAATGAGACACGGTCTCGGCGGAATGTTCGTTTGACATAAGAGATGCGAAGGTGCGAGAAGGGAAAAACGGATCCGCCTGAGGCTCGCCCGTTTTTTTGAGAAAACCATAAATGATCCCGTCCGTATCAAGGCCGAATTCCAAGAAAATGCAAATCAAGAGGAACGGGACTAACGGAAATTATATACTCCCATTTTTTCAACGATAGGGCCCGGAAGCGAAGATTGCAAAGTCAAGAAATGCAAAACCAGCCCCGGAAAAATTTGACCCTTACTTCGAAATGGAACTCAGTAAGGAGTCGTATCAAAACAACCTTTACAATTGCCCAAATAGTCGAACGTTTTCATCGTCAGTTTTTTTACTACGGAAAACACGGAATTATACCGTAGCCGGTAGGGGCAGTAGGCTTCGCCCTCTGTCAAACCGCGGCCTCGTTGGGCCGCTACCGTGTTGAAGACAGGAATTTTAAACCGGCTTGATTCTATTACATTTCCGTCTATTCCGTTATTCCGCGTATTCCGTAGTTAAAAAAAGGACGATAATAACGGTCGTATCGAGGCGAGAAAAAAAAATGTAGCCCGGCTGTTTCGCGTCCGATGGGGATAATGAGATCATCTCTGAAATCCTCTTTCAAGAGCATTTCGAAAAGTAGCTGCTCTCAAGAACTTCTTCCCCCTCAATTAGCTCGGCTTGGTTTAATGACACAAAGCCCCCCCCCCGATATCGTCGTATCGCCGATGTCCGCGCGCGAACTCTCGTTCCTGGGTTGGAAAACGAAGGTTGTGCTCGCGGTTGCGATCCTGTTTTGCGGCAGCGGCCTCGCAAGTGTGATTCCGCGCGATTTTTCTTTCGCGACCGGACCGTCGTCGCGCGATTCTTCGGAACAGGCCTCCCAACAGGTGCCGCAACCGGGCCAGCCGGCCCCGCTCGCGACAATCTCGCAGCCGGTTCCGCCGGACCCGGTCGTCAGGAACGAGGTCGCGGCAGCCCGAGCGTCGCTTCCGATCGAGGCAACCCGAAAGGACGACAATCGCACTTCGGAAGAAGCGGCTGCGGAGCATTGGCCCCAGCCCGATCACGACGGTTTTGCCCGTGCCGACCACGAAAAGGGAGAAAAACTCGCGGGGGAAGCCGAACGACCGACGTTGGCAAAGCCGGACGCCCCTTACGGAAAATACTACCCCCCGCCGAAGTCCGAGTCGGAAAGAACGGTTTCCGAATCGAAAGAAACGGTCGACGAAGAGGCGGTCGCTCTCCCTTCCCGGCGGCGAGAGGATCCCTCGAAAATGGAATCGTTCAATGGGATTGATGAGTCGCTTTTTCTCAAGATCACCAAGGAGATGACGCCGCTCGCGAAATGGTGTCCGGTTTTTGATTCGGAGCCTCCTTTGAATCAACAGGCCGTCGAGCTTGAAAATACCAGCATCGTTCCTCTCGATGCCTTACGGAAAGAGCAGGCTCCGGCGGTGCTGCCCGGGACCCGGATCGTCCCGCTGCGGCAACGAGCCTATTTTCCCCGGTGATCGGCTAACGGACAAAATCTTCTATTTGCCAAGAAACTTTTTCGTCGAAAGGAACGGGCTGTCGCGAATCACGAATCGATACGGATACGAACCGGCCTCGCCCGCGTAATCGACATTGATTCGCGGCGTCGCCGAAACGTCGGCGTTCGCGACCGTTTCCCCTTCGGTGATAAACAGCTCGCTGCCGCACAAGTCTCGCCCGTAATGCTCGCGGGTGATCCCCATCGCGATGCAAAGCTTGCCCGGGCCGCTGCACAATTTTTTCGGAGCGTTCGAAATTCCGCGACGTTTTCCCATCAATTCGATTCCGAGGAGCGGCCGGATCGCCCGAATCAACACCGCTTCGGGCCGGTCGGTTTCGTTGACGACGACGTTGAAGCAGTCGTACATGCCGTAAATCAGGTAGACGTAGGCGAAGCCCCCGGGACCGAACATGATGTCGGTTCGATGCTTACCTGTCGCTTTCTCCCGACGATAAGAATGACAGGCCGCGTCGTCCCGACCGGCGTAGGCTTCCGTCTCGACGATGATTCCGGCCGTCTCTCCCGCAGCGCTCCGGTGCACGAGCCGCTTGCCCAAGAGTTCCCGTCCGACACCGACGGCGTCGCGGAGATAAAAATCGCGTTCGAGCGGTCGGTTCGCTTTTTTGAATCGCATGAGAAAAAATTCGTAAAAATCAAAATCGAATATCGGAATCGCGGAGTACCGGCTAAAAGTTTCTCAAGTATATTCCGATCATTCACGCTCTTCGATGGGGGTGGTGTACGCAGCACCCCACAAAATGTATAATTCGGGGCGTTTTCTAGCGGTTTCAAGAAACCCGGCGGACGATCATTCCCCAGTCGGCCCCTTGTCGACCAGCTTCCTTTTCAATCATTCTCATCGAATACACGCCCATGTCGCTCAAAATTTCGAAACTCGTTCAAGCAATGGAACCGTCGGCAACTCTTGCAATGGCCGCAAAGGCCAAGGAATTGAAGGCGGCGGGCAAAACCGTCTACGATTTGAGCGTCGGCGAGCCCGATTTCCAGACGCCGAAACACATCTGTGAGGCGGCCGTCGCGGCAATGAGCGCCGGACACACCAAATATACGATCGCGAGCGGCATCCCGGAACTGAAAAACGCCGTCGTCGCCGAATACAAGGCCCGGTTCGGCCTCGATTACGCCCCGACCCAGGTTTGCGTTGCCAACGGGGCGAAACACGCCTTGCACAACGCCTTTACAACGGTGCTCGACCCGGGCGATGAGGTGGTCGTTCCCGCCCCGTACTGGGTTTCCTATGCCGAGCAAATCAAAATGACCGGCGGCGTGCCGGTGATCGTCGAGACGAAGGAATCCGAAAACTTCCTGCTCACCCCCGCCGCGTTTCGGGCCGCGATCACCCCGAAAACGCGGCTGCTGCTCCTTTGTAACCCGTCGAATCCGACCGGAACGATGTACTCCCCGGAACAGCTCGGCGAACTGGCCGATATCGTGCTCGAAAAAGACCTCGGCGTCGTCTCGGACGAAATTTATTACCAGCTGATATACGGCGGCGGGAAGTTCGCGAGTTTCCCGACCGTGCGGCCCGGCTTGCAGGACCGGACGATCATCATCAACGGCGTGAGCAAGACCTATTCGATGACCGGTTGGCGGGTTGGTTGGAGTTTCGCCCCGGCGGCCGTCGCGAAGAAGATCGCCGAACTGCAATCGCAGGAAACCTCGAACCCCTGCAGCATCAGCCAATACGCGGCCCTCGCGGCACTCAAGGGGGATCAAGCCTGCGTCGGTGAGATGCTTGCGGAATTCGCGAAGCGGCGGGATTACGTCCGGGAGCGGATCGCCGGGATCGACGGTCTTTCCTGCCCGGAGATGGGCGGGGCGTTTTACGCGTTTTTCAATATCAAGAAGCATTTGGGTCGCAAATACAACGGCGTGCAGATCGACAATTCCGAGCAATGGTGTTTGGAACTGCTCGAAAAGAAGTGCGTCGCGACCGTGATGGGCAGCTCGTTCGGCTGCGAAGGTTACGTCCGGGCCTCTTTCGCGACGAGCCGGGACGTCCTTGAAAAATCGTTCGACCTGATCGCGGAGTTTATTGAGAGAGGATAGAGGTCAGAGGATAGAGGTAGATTCCAAATGGTTTTCTATCCTCTATCCTCTATCATCTTTCCTCTATTCTCTAATCATGCTATTCCGATTCGCTTACCGGGGATTGACGGAGGTTGCTCCGCGATTGAACTACAAAGCGTTACGGCTTTGGGTGTGGAAGGGGCTTTTTGCGCTCCGGGCCTACAAAAAACGGCTCAAGAACGAAGAGCTCTTTCCGCCGTTCCTGTTTTTCGCGCTGACCGATGCGTGCAACCTGCGCTGCCGCGGCTGTTGGATTTCAAGCGGCGGCCCGCCCGAATCGCTCCCTTGGGAAACCGTCGATCGGGCGATTCGCGAAGCGGCGAAACAGGGCGTTTACTTTCATACGCTCTTAGGCGGTGAGCCGCTGTTGTATCCGGACATCTGGAAGATCGTCGAATCGCATCCGGAATGCTATTTTCAAATCATCACGAACGGGTATTACCTCGACGAGGCAACCGTCGCTCGAATCCGGCGGCTGGGGAACGTCTCGCCGCTCTTGAGCATCGACGGCATGGAAGCGGAAAACGACGCCCGGCGCGGGGCGGGAGCCTACGCGGCGGCGATCGAGGCGGCCAAGCGGCTGCAAAAAGCGAAAATCCTGTACGGTGTCGCGGCGGTGATCACCGGCCAAAACGAGCAGGAGGTGCTCACGGAAGAGTACGTCCGGCGGTTTATCGATCTCGGGGCGATGTATCTTTGGTATTACGTTTTCCGGCCGACCGGTCCCGATCCCTCGCCCGAATTGTGTCTTTCCCGCGAAAAAATGGCCGAGGTCCGAAAACGGTTGCTCGTGCTACGGAAAAAAATGCCGATCATTTTGATCGACACCTATTGGGATGCTGTGGGCAAGGCCGTCTGTCCGGCGGCGAAAGGGCTCGGCTTTCATATCGGGCCGAAAGGGAGTATTGAGCCGTGCCCGCCGCTTTCGGTTGCCCGGGAATTTTTGGACGACAACCTCGGCGATCTGTTCCGGACGATCAATGAGAGCGATTTCCTCCGCCGCTTCCAGCAGTTTGTTTCCAAGCGATTTGAAGACAAAACCGGCGAAGGTTGCGTGATTTTGGAACATCCGGAAGCGTTGGCCCGATTTTTTCGCGAGCAAGGGGTCGAAGACCTGAGCAACCGCGATCTGCTCGGCGAACTGGAAGCAAAACAAGAACAACCGAGTCATAGTTCGATCGAGCCGATCCCGGAAGATTTTTGGCTTTACCGTTTTCTGAAGAAAACCCTCTTTTTCGGCATGGGCGGGTATGGGTAGTGGGAAGTGGGAAGCGGGAAGTTGTTTCCTCAAACTGTTTTACTGTTTGAGCATATGAGAACTGTATTTTTGCCAAAAAAGGAGAGCGTCGTATAAAAATCGCTTTTCACCATTTGCCTCTTCGTCCCGAAGGGACGGCATGTTTATAACCCCGGCGTCAGCCGGGGGAAACGACATGCAAAAAACGACCTGAGCCCCAACGGGGCGCAACAAAACCGTCAAGTCACGCCCCGTTGGGGCTCGGGGATTTGTTAGGGGGCGGCATCCTCCGGTTAAAACCGGAGGTTATCGACATCGCGCCCCGCCGGGGCGAAGAGGAGCACATACTTTTATGCGACAGTCTCAAAAAAATTCGGAAATGAAAATCTCCTCTCTTCCCACTTCCCACTTCCCACTTCCCACAGACATCGGCGTTCTTCCCTTGAAATGCCGCTCTTATCATACGCGAACGGCGGGCTCCGATCCCCTCGCCCCTTCCGATCGCGGGTTTTTCGTCGGTCCGGAAAACCGGCTACTCGAAACCGTCGTCCAATGTCTTCTCGGGGGAAAACAGGCCGCGACGCTGTTCGAATCGCATGGGATGCCGATCACGTTTTACGGGCCGAGCGGTTGCGGCAAAACGCATTTGGTTTACGGTCTTTTTCAAAACTGGAAGCAGCGACATCGCCGCGACAAGGCCGTTTACCAGAGCGGAGCCGATTTCGCCCGGCAGTACGCCGACGCCTTGGAAACGCGAACGATCGAAAATTTCCGACTCCGTCTTCGCCGAGCCCCGCTTTGGGTGGTCGATGCGGTCGAGGAACTTGGCGCGAAAGCGGCGGCACAGGAAGAATTCCTTTATTCCCTGGAATACGCCGTTCAATCGGGCAACACCGTTTTGTTGACGATGAGCCGTTTTCCGGGGGACGAGAGCTTGTTTTCCCCGCGACTGACGGCGCGGCTGCTCGGCGGGCTGACGGTGCCGTTCGTTCCGCCCGTCCCCAAGACCCGGTTGGCGATGCTGCGGGAAATCGCCCATCACTTCCGGATTTCCTCCGCTCCGACAGCACTCGCGTTTCTCGCGAAGAACCTCGATTTGCCTTACCCCGGCTTGTACGGATCGCTGACGCAGGCTTCGGCGGAAGCAGGTGAGCGGGCTTTGGACGTGCCGATGCTCCGGAAGTTTTTGAAGAACCGCGACGAACGGACCCGGCCGACCCTTGCGGAAATCCTGCGGCAGACGGCCCGCTATTTTTCTCTGAAACAGACCGATTTGAAAGGCAAATCGCGGCAAAGCGAGATCGCCCGGGCCCGTGCGATGGGCATTTACCTTTCGCGGCAGTTGAGCGGCAAAAGCCTGAAAGAGATCGGCCAATTTTTCGGCGGTCGGGATCACAAAACCGTTGCTCATCACTGCGAGGAAACGGAGGCGAAAGTCGCGACCGACCCGCTTTGGGGCGATGCCGCCGCCCGGATTCGGGAGAGGATATCGGCCGGGAGCCGGGGTACCGGCTAAGTGAGGGGGAGCGTACACGCTGTTTCGAGTTTTACCCCGGGGGCCAACCCATGGCCCGACCGCCCAGCAGGTGATAGTGCAAATGCGGCACGGTTTGGCCGGCGAGCGGACCGCAGTTCGAGACGACGCGGTATCCCTTTTCGTTAAGGCCGTGCTCTTCGGCCAATCGGCGGATCACGCGAAAAAGATGACCGATCAGGGGGATGTCCTCTTCCTCGATTTCGTCGATCGAAGGGATCGGTTTCTTCGGAATGACGAGCAAATGAACCGGCGCCTGCGGGTTGATGTCCGCAAAGGCGAGCGAGAGCTCGTCCTCGAAAACGATCTTCGCGGGAATTTCCCGGTCGATAATACGCTGAAAAAGTGTCTTTTCCTGCATGGGTGAATCTCCAATTGAGAGAGTCTGTGATTCGATAACGTCGCGACGGTATAAAATGTTACCTCTTTTGGCAGCAGAGGGCAAGCCGCTCTCCCGCGAGCCGGGCCCCGCGGTCCCGACCACAACCAGCCGCGAAAACGACACCCCCGAAGAACCGTCAAAACCAAAGCCTCGTTCCAAAAAAGTCAACCTTCTCGGAGCCGCGTGCCGTGCACGCAAAGTGCATGCTCACAACACGCAGTTACATCGCCCGAGAGCGGCTTGCATTCCGAGCGTTTCAAACATGCAATGGGTTTCAAGGCATAGCCCGATTTCCAAGTCCGGTCGAATACGCCGAGCCGTTTGAATCAAATGCCGATACCCTTTCTCACGCAGTCCTTCCGAGTACCGCATTCGACCGTCTCCTGATTTGGCAGACCGGATATGATCGGCAATCGCATTCTTTGGCCCGAGCTTGCGATTCATCAATTGATGAGCTCCCTGATACGAACAGATCGCACCAATGGTCAACCGTTGGAGCGGAATCTTTTCGAGCAATTGTTTTAGGAAGTCGGCGTATGCTTCCACCCAATCATCAACGGGTATAAGCGGCATCAGCACGGCTCGAACCGGATAACCGGCGTCGGAACACTGTTTCATTGCCCGGAGCCGTTCGGTAATCGGCGGCGTGTTCGGTTCGAATCGCTCGGAAATTTCCGGCGAGGCGAGCGTCCAAGATAAAATCGTGTGCCCGTTGTGGTCGAGATCAAGCAGATTTTCAACGTCGGCCGATTTCGTCAACACGACCTGCCGTGCGAAATCGTGTTCGGCGAAAAACGGTATCAGCCGCCGCGAGTAGCCGGTGAGCGGATCGAGAGCGAGTCCGTCCTGCAACTTGCCGTGGTAAAACGCCGTCGGGCCGCCGATCTTTCGGGCGGCTTTGTCGATCGCGTCCAAAACTTCGTCGATGTTCGTAAAAATTTTGACCGAAGGTGAGAACTTGACGCCCGGCGTTCCGGCCAGATAGCAGTAGGTGCAACCGTAGGGGCAAAAGCCGTACAGCGAAAAGTGCCAATAGTTCGGGCAGGTGTTCCCCTCTTCGCGGCTCAGCCGCACGGCACTGCGGTGTTCGCCGATCACGAGCGTTTGTTTCCCGGCGACATGTTGCTCAAGCGGTGTCGTCCCTTCGATCAATATCTTCGGATGGGCGAGGTTCGAGTTATCTCCCGGCGGAATGTTCGGATAAAGCGACAGAATTTTTTCGGTCAGATCCCGAGCGAAGGCCGTTCGATCCCAGCCGCGAGCCAGCACGATCCGCGACGGTTCGAAGCAGGAAACCCGCCTCGGTTGGTAGCCGTTGGCGGTTGTTCGGGAAAAAAGATCGTATTGCAAAGGCCGGGCTGCGGTTAAATGAGAGTCCGATTGACAAGTTCTGCATCATTCTACATTTTTCACGATTCGATACAAGAATAATTTTGGCCGTTCGGAACAGTTTGCTTTGGTCCGCGACCTCACCCGACCCGAACAACCTGGACGCTGCCGCGAGTCAGAATTTCGCCGACGATTCCCTCCTTGTCGCACGAGGGGCTGCCGCCTTTCAGATACGCCTTTTTCGCTCCGACGATTTGGGCGATTTCGAGTGTGTACTCGCCCCCCGCGATGTGATGATCGGTCACATCCTTGCCTGTTTCGGGAGCGATCAGCCGCAAGCCGCGATCCAACACGTCCGCTCCGGTTTTGCCCTCGGGCAGATATTCGCTCGTTCTCGGGGTCGGCATTCCGCCGAGTTGCTCCGGACAAACCGGCACCAGCACGTATTTCCGCTGGAGCCGCTCGATCAGATCGTCACGCTTCTTCGCCCGATGACCGTGATAGCGGCAGGGGATGCCCAGCAGACACGCACTGATGAGGACCGGCGACTTCGGCCCGGCGTCTTCAAAAAACGTTCGCTGTTTCGATTCGGCTGTCATAGTTGCTTTTTTCTTGCGGACGGAATTTTCCAAATTTTTTTTATCAGGACATTCTCTCCGGCGAGCAACGTTTCGGTGTCACGCAAAAACTGCGGCCTGTCGATCGCGGCCCTACGCTCTTTGTCGTGATTCAATTTGCCGACCTTTCAGAGATCGACGCTTCCTTTGAGCAGATACATCACGATGAGGGTCTGCGAAGGATCGACGACCGACTCGACGGACACCCAGGTGCTAATGCCAAGGCGATGAGCCTGCCGAATGTCTTCCAGTCGCTCTTCGATCGAGGCGGCGTTCGACTCCCATTCCTTGCGGAAATCGTCGTTGGCGAAGATGACCGTCGCCCCGTATTTCCAGCGGTTTCTCGCGAGGATATCGAAATTTCTCGTGCTTCGCAAGCCGCCTTTGGTAAGAATTTTGATGCCGAGTTCGTATTTTTCGAGAATCAAAAGAGTTTCGCGAGTGAGCGACGCCGCCTCGTCGCTGCGGTACGGATCGCTCATAAAGCTGAGGAGTATCTCGCGAGTATCCCCCTTCATTTTTTGGCGTTGTTTCCCAGAAGCCACAAGATGTCGGTTCGCGGCATTGGACGAGCAAACCATTCGTCGATTTTCTTGCGAATGATCGCGGGGCAGTAGCAATAGCGGCAGCCGTGCGAGCAATCGGAGTAAAGGTTGGGCACCAATTCGCTGTATTCCTTCGCCTTGCCGCGAGGTTCGTAGATGATCGACAGGGGCTACAGGCCGAAGGTTTTCGGGAAACAGCGGAAATAATGCTTGTTCGAGCAATGTTTCTTGCAGTTTGTCGAGCATCCACTGTTCGCATCCTCTTCCAACATCACTTCGCTCGGTTTCAGCCCCAAGAACTCGAAGACCATCGGATCGCGAACGACCAGTTTTGGTTCATCGACCTCTCCCTTTGCTTGACGATTTCCCGCAACTTCGCCTTGTTCGTCGATAGGGCGGTTCTCTCGAAATAAAGGGAGCCGATCTGCCGCTTCAGTTCCCGGACGGACCAGCTGCCCTTCATGCTCTCCATTTCATAGAAGACCCGCCGGTACGGATCGTCGATCCCGACCAACTGGGCAATATGGGTATACGACAATTTCTCCAAAATCTCGTCGCCCGAATGCCGGGGATGTCGTTGTCAACCGGCTATTCGTCCTTTTTTCTCCGATTTCGGGGTCAACGACTCCAGAATCGAGTCTCGCGTAATCTGAGCGTTCTCGTTACGCACTATGCTCTCGTTTCCCCGTTGTTCTATTTTGTTAAAGTTTCCTATTTGGAAAATTTTTTCAAAAATTTTCCGTTTTTTTAATTGCATCATCGTAAGTCTATTGTTTTCAACGCATTACAAGTTTATCATTGATATTGACACAAGAGGAAAGATAGCTATAATTAGAACCATTGGCAAGATCGGAAAGATTGGCAGAACCGGTCAAGCCAACCAAATAAGTCGAATTTGATATTTGGGGATTTACGGAAACGGAAAGAACATGAGGGTTCTTTTCGTACTATTTGTAACGACAGGGAAGCTCACGAAACGGCGGATCGATCATTACCGATTTGACGTTTTAATTGCGACCAGCAAACGCTAGAGAAAAGGATGGTTCTTGACGATGTCGATTAAAACGGTATTTACGACTGGCGAAGCCGCCAAAATTTGCAAAGTAAGTCAGCAAACGATCATTCGCTGTTTCGATTCCGGCCAACTCAAGGGCTTTCGCGTGCCCGGCAGCCGGTTTCGCCGTATTCCGAGGGATCAATTGTTCCTCTTTATGAAAGATAACGGCATTCCGACCGACGCATTGGAAAGCGGCAAGCGAAAAATCCTGGTCGTCGACGACGACAGGGATCTGGTCGAACTGATCGTCGACGTCCTCGAACGCGACGGTCGTTTCGAAACCAAAACCGTCAACAACGGTTTCGACGCCGGAATGATGGTCAAGGAATACCGGCCCGACCTCATCATTCTCGATGTCATGCTCCCCGATATCAACGGAAAAGAGGTCTGCTTGCGGGTTCGGAGCGACGCCTCTCTCGAAGAAGTCAAAATCATTTGCATCAGCGGCATGGTCGAAGAAGACAAAATCGCCGAACTTAAACAGGCCGGAGCCAACGACTTCCTGCACAAACCGTTCGACAGCGACCATCTCGTTCAGCGAATGTGCCAACTGCTTGAGATCGAAGCATTGGTTTAACACTCCCGAAAATCACGAGATATTTCGATAATGCCGGGGACTTCCCCCGGCAATCTTGTTTGGGTTTCGGACAAAGCTTTCGGACAAAGCTTTCGGAAAAGGCTGCTCACCGCTTTGAATGGGGCGAGTTCCATTTTGGAGTTTGCTCGCCAAAGGGTCTGGTTATTCTTCCCGCTCGCCGGTTCAGTTTTTCTTTTCTTTATTTCTCGAAAGAAGCCTATTTCTTGAGTAAAATACGCCAATTCTTGATTGCTTTTTCGCAAGACTTCGGTTAAAATTGAGATAATCGAACGATTATTGTCCGCTCCTTCTGTCTCAATGCGGATTTCTCGTTAATCCTTTTTCTGTTTTGCGTTGTTCCGAAAATCAAAATTCGCATGCCCGAAATTACTGTCGATAAATATTCCTGCGTTCAATGCGGCCAGTGTGTTCTTAACTGTCCCGGAATGTTATTTACCCGCAAAAATTGGAGCGAAACGCCTTCGCTCGTTCCGAATGCCGACGCCGAGTGCATCAACTGTGCACATTGCGTCGTCGGTTGCCCCGTCGGAGCGATTACCGTCGGTGAGATCACCCGATCGATGTGCCAATCGATTCCCAAGGAAAGCATCCCCCGTTTCGAGCATATTTCCAGCCTCGTCCGTATGCGACGTTCGATCCGGCATTTCGCGGACAAACAGCTGGAAAAATCGAAAATCGAAAATCTGCTCGATATCGTTCGCTGGGCTCCTTCCGCACGAAACGGCTTGCCGGTTAAGTGGGCAATCGTCTACGGGCGGGAAAAAATGCAGGAACTGGGAGCGTTGATTATCGATTGGATGAGAAACAACGAAATGTTCCGCAAACAGGTCGAGGCTTGGGACGACGGAAAAGACATGGTTCTCCGCGGGGCGCCCGTCTTGGCCGTCGCCTACACCGATTCCTCGGCGACCTGGCCCGAGGTCGATTGTACGATTGCCGTACAAACGCTCGATTTTTGCGCCGCCGCAATGCGATTAGGCTCCTGTTGGGCCGGCTATTTTATTCGGGCCGCCCAAAACGACCCGAAAATTTCCGATTGGTTGGGGCTGCAAAAAACGGACAAAGTGCAGGCCGCCCTTATGCTCGGATACATCGGGCCGGAAGCCTATACGCTCATCCCCCACCGCCCGGAAAACGAGGTCCGCTGGGTTTATTGACCATTATCGAACACAGCAGGCGGCAGCCCGAAGCGTGAGCGCCGGGTTCGCCCCGCGTTCTGACCTGAGAACTTGGCGATTACGCTTTCGGCTGCTGCCCGATTCGATTTTTTGTAACGATCGGCAAAGCCAAACGATCTGAAAATCTCTTTTTCCCAGGCGATTCCCCGGAATTCGTCTTTACAAAAACCGGAAAAAATTGTAAAGTGAGCAACCTGCACCCTTGGTATTTTTGGTGCGGTTGTTTTTATCCAAGGAAGGAGTTGGGCATGGGTTTTTCCGACGTTCGGAGAATGATCGGTCTTTCGATATTCGGCATTTTTTTCATTCTCTCATCGGAATGCGATCATGTCCGGGGGCAAGATTCTTCCGTCAAGCTCAATAGTCCGAGCAGTGCGATTTCGCCCAGTCGCATCGCCCCGAACACGGTCGCCCCGGACCGTATCGCCCCGAACGCGATCGAGCCGGGCCGGATCGATTCCAACCGCATCCCTTCGAACGCCGTTCCGTCGAGTACGGCCCAATACACGCTCAATCCCGACGGCTCGCTCCCGGTTCGTCCCGGGGCCTTGGTCAATCCCCGATCCGCTTCGCAGCGGCAACAGGATTTGCAGCAGCAAGCCGGACCGGTTCAGCAGCAAGTTGCTCAATTGCAACAGCAATTGGCTCCGTTGCAGCAGCAAAACGTTCCGATTCAACAAGTTGCCGCCAACGGGCTTCCCCAGGGAACGGTCGGACAGGGGCAATCCCGGAATCCGATTTTGATTCCCGACAACATTCCGAACACCGGCACGCCCGGCGGTGGCCCGCCGTCCGGTCGTTTGCCTGCTCCGCAACCGCAGCGTCCGGAGCAAACGATACCGAAAAACGGACAGCCGTTCCCCCAGCTCACCCCGGAACAGTTGACGGAATTGAATCGCTTTCTCGAACAGTGGGAGAATCAAAGCGGAAAAATCAAACGGTTCGAGGCCGAGTTTCGTTGTTTTCAATACGGGGGCAATTTGCTCGCCGATCGCTCTCCTTCCGATTCTAATACTCCCGATTACCTGACGTATGGTTCGATTCGGTATATCGCTCCCAACAAAGGAGTTTTTCATGTCGAAGGGGAAATCATCAACAATAAAAAAGAAGAGGGCCGCCGACAGCAAAAATTTCTCGCGACGGACAAGTCAATTTTCGATTATGATTTCGACGCGAAAAAAATCATTGAATATAGAATCCCACTCGAACAACAGGGAGGCGGGATACTGAAGGGTGGTCCACTGCCGTTCGTTTTCGGGGCGAAAGCGGAGGATTTGAAAAAACGATACTACCTGCATCTGATCACTCCCGAGAAAGCGATCGGCAAGGAGATCCGCCTTGAAGTCTACCCTCGTTGGCAGGAGGATGCCGACGAATTCCGCTGCGTTCAATTGATTGTCGACGCCAGAACGTTCGTTCCTCTCGGCTTGATCAAATACGCCGTCAACGGCAAAGAGAGAACGACCTATAAGTTTGAGCCGAAATCGATTCGAATCAATAATAATATGGACAAACTTCGCGATTTCTTTCGTGAGCATTTCGCTTCGGACACACCTCTCGGCTGGACGAAAGAAGTGCAAGACATGCCGGCTCAACCGGAAAGCAATGCCGGCCCGGTCCAACAGGCGGGCGGGCTGATTCCGGCGAAAGAGAACATCGATTTCAATTATGCTCCCCCGGCCGGGCCGATTGCCAATCCCCAACCGATCGCTCCGCCGTTTGATGTTCAACCGCCGCCGTTACAGCCGATGCCGCAGCCAACGCCGCCGGTTGCCGGCCCTCCGGAAGTGCCGCTCTACACTCCGCCGCCGCAAAGTCGGCCGGAGTTTTAGCAGAGAGGGTAGAGGAAAGAGGATAGAAGTACGGGTAATCTCGAACTTTTCCTTGCCTGGACCGAAGATTTTATTTCTATCCTCTTAATTACCATGCGCCAAACATTATTTTATATTCCGTTTGAAATTTTCGGATTTCCGCTGTTCGGTTTTGGAATCCTGTTTTGGGTGATCCTGATCGCAACGGCGGTATTCGTTTTATACCGTCTCGGAAAAGGAAAGGCCAACGCCGATACTTGGGGGTATCTCCCGATCTGCCTCATCGCGGAAGCGTTGATCGTGTATGTCGTCCCGAACATCGCCGAGCCGCAAGGGTTCCCGATTCGCGGGTACGGCGTTTTCCTGCTGCTCGCGATTTCCGCCGCAATGGGCCTGCTCCTTTACCGTTCCAAAAAACTCTGGAACATCCCGGCCGATCTCATTTTTTCGCTCGCGCTTTGGTGTATCATTTGCGGATTGATCGGTGCCCGATTGTTTTACGTGATCGAGTATTGGCCGCTGATCCGACAGCCGAATCTGCTCGAAACATTGGTCGATATCGTCAGTTTCGCGAAAGGGGGATTGGTCGTTTACGGCTCGATCATCGGCGGTGTTGTCGGGGCGCTTGTCTTTATCATCCGTAATCGCCTGCCCCTTTATGCGACATTTGATCTGCTGGCCCCGGCCGTACTGCTGGGGATCGCGATCGGACGGCTCGGCTGTCTTATGAACGGCTGCTGCTTCGGGGCGGTTTGCGAGGCCCCCTACGGGATGATGTTCCCGCCCGGCAGCCCCGTGCATTTGCATCAAATCGAACACGACGAAGTTTTCGCCTTCGGATTGAAATTCGCGGAAACACCGTCAACATCGGGAACGGCCCCGGACGAGGCGGCCCCGCGAATTCCGATCAGTCCGTGGGAAGATCGCGAAGACGTTCTGCGGCACTACGCCAAAGACAAACGCTCCGCCGTCCGAATCGAAGAGGTCGAACCGGGGAGCGAAGCAGAACGACTCGGTCTCAAAAAAGGAACGACCGTTCTCGCGGTCGAGGGATACCGACAAGGAACGCCCGTGTTCTTTTTGTCCCGGGACAAGGCGAGTGTTTTGTATTGCCTTCTCGAAACGATTGAAAACAAAAAAGATTTCGTTCTCACGACCGACTCGCCGGAACCGTTTCGAACCTATACCATCAAAAACGCGGGCTTCAAGATTCTGCCGGTTTATCCGACGCAGATCATCAGCGCGATTTCGGCGGCGGTCGGCGCCGTTTTGCTGCTCCTGCTCGCCCGGCTCTGCAAAAAAGACGGTTGGGTGGTGTTGCTGTTTTTCATTTTTTATCCCATCGGCCGATTTCTCCTGGAAATGTTACGTTGCGACGAAGATTCCTTTCTCGGAACCGGCCTCACGATCTCGCAAAACACGAGCCTCGTCCTGCTGCTGTTCGCCGCGCTACTCGGCTGGTCGGTCTTCCGTGGTCCGAAGACAAGAGCGTACGAAGGGCGGTTTCAATGATTTGTTCGGCACATCGTTTGGGAAATTTAGCGAAACCGGATACGAAGGCAGGCGACCGACCATCACCACATCATTAGAACCTGTAACAAAACAACCTTTACGATTGTCTTTTTTTAACCACGGAATAACGGAATAGACGGAAAAGTGAAAATTCCGTATTTTTCTGTCCTTCAGTGTATTCCGTGTTAAAAAACATACAATGAAAATGTTCGATTTTTCGTGCAATTGTAAAGGTTATTTTGATACCGCTCCTTTGTAAGGTTTTTTCGTGCGTTTCCTTGCCCGTTGGAAAGAGAACATCGACCTCACCCCCTGGTTTCGCCGCGGGTTGGACCTTCTTTTCCCACCGCAATGCTCCTTTTGCCAGGAAGAACTGTCCGATCAGGAACGGACCGCGATCCCGCTTTGCGAAAGCTGTCAAAAAAAATTTCTTCCCTCCGGCTCCCGATTTTGTCGTCGCTGCGGGACATTTCGGGCGATTGCCGAACCGGAACCGCAACCTGCTCCCGGGATTTCTTCCGCCCCTTTGAAATCGTGCCCTCATTGCCGCAGGGAATCCTTTCTCTTTTCGCAAGTCGTTGTTCTCGGGATATACGACGGGGATTTGAGAGAGGCCGTTTTGCGAATGAAGCGGGATCGGATCGGCGATTTGACGGCGGCGACCACGTCGCTCTTTTTCCGCGAGCGGGAAACGGAATTGAGGGCAATCGGAGCCGATTGGATCATGCCCATCCCAATGCACTTTCTCCGGCGTTGGATTCGGGGGATCAACGCTCCGGAACGGATCGCCCGAGGGCTGGGGGAATTGTTGCGAATCCCGAACCGCCCGAATTGGATTCGCCGGACACGACGAACCGTTCCGCAATCCCAATTGAATCCGAAAGAACGGCTTCAAAACGTCAAAGACGCGTTCGCCTTTCGCAAAAGAATAAGGATGTTCGATCCGAAGCGAACCTTGCGGGACAAAAAGGTGCTTTTGGTCGACGATATTTTGACGACTGGTTCGACCTGCGAAGAAATCGCCCGCCTTTTGCTCGATGCGGGGGCGAAATCGGTCGCCTTAGCCGTTTTCGCCCGGGCGAGCGGTCTTTCGAAGACCGACGGCGACCATGATTTCAGGACACCGGGAGATTTTTGAATGATTTCGTTTCGCGAAAAAACGCGAAGCACAATCAAAGAGCAACGGAACCTTCTTGCCTACGACAATCGCATTTTGTAATCGCCGTAATCGAATTTGCGGATCACGCGAAAGTTGCCCGAGGGGGTGTCGCTGTCGCAGGAAACGATCGTCGGGAGCTGCAAGCCGTTGAACGCCGTGTTCTTGCACATCGTGTATTGGGCCATATCCCCGAACGCGACCCGTTGGCCGACCCGGAGCGGCTTCTTGAAAAGATATTCGCCGATGATGTCCCCCGAAAGGCAGGTCTTGCTGCCGACGATATACTTGTACCGGCCTTCTTCGAGCGGCGCGTCGAACGAGGTCTCAACCACTTTTCTCGCCCCGATAATGTCCGGGACGTACGGCATTTCGATCACGTCCGGCATGTGGGCCGAAGCGGAGGTGTCGACGATCACGACGTCGATGCTGTTCGGGTTTTCGATCACGTCCAACACCGTCGCGACCAAAAAGCCGGTGTTGAGAACATGGGCTTCTCCCGGTTCGAGATAGACCTCAAGCCCGTGCTTGCCCCGGAAATGCGTGATGATGTTGCAGAGGTAATCGACGTCGTATCCTTGCCGGGTGATGTGGTGCCCGCCGCCGAAATTGATCCATTTCAATTTTTTGAAGAACCGGCCGAACTTATCGACGACGAGTTCGAGCGTCCGCTCCAACACGTCTGAGCCTTGTTGGCACATGGTATGAAAGTGAAACCCGTCGATCCCCTTGAGATCGGACATTTCCAGCTCGTCGGCCCGGATGCCAAACCGCGAACGGTTGTTGCACGGATTGTACATCTCGTTCTGCACTTCCGAGTATTCCGGGTTGATTCGCAGCCCGCATTGAATTTTCCGTTCGTATTTCTGGATGCCGGCGCGGAACAGTTTCCACTGATTGATCGAATTGAAGACCAGGTGATCGACCTGCGGGAGGATCGATTTCATTTCCTCCTTCGAATAGGCCGGAGAGTACATGTGTATCTCTTTCCCGAACTCCTCTTTCCCGAGCATCGCCTCATGCAGGCTGCTGCAGGTCACCCCCGAAAGATAGGGGATCATGTCGGAAAACACCCCCCAGGTTGAAAAGGCTTTGAGAGCGAGAAGAATCTTCGCGCCCGAACGACTTTGGACGTCGGCCAAAACCTTCATGTTCCGGCGCAAAAGCGCCCGGTCGATGATATAATAGGGAGTCGGGATTTTGACCCCGGTGTAATCGAAATCGGGAAGTGGGACTGGATTCATTTCGAATAAGGGACCTTTGGAGTTGAGTTGAAGTTAAGAAGGAGAAAGCGGAAACAGCGGCATTGACATAAAGAGCGTCGGGGTCAAGCTGTATGATTTAAACTTGCGCAAAATTTTGATCTCACTTTTCGTCATCCCCGCGCAGGCGGGGATCCAGAGATTACGCTTTCCCTCTGGACCCCCGCCTGCGCGGGGGTGACGACATTATTCCAAAATCAGGGTCAAACTTTGTCTGGGGCTCGACATTCGGAACGCTGCGGAACGGTCTCGTCCCACCGATCAAAAGTCCGACCGGGCCGGGAACGTCTCGACCCAGGGGAGTCCCCAATCGCCGATCTCTCGCATGAACGGGTCGGGATCGAACTGCTCGATGTTGAACACCCCGCAGCCGCTCCACGTCCCGGAAAGGATCATTTTCGCGGCGAGCGCGGCCGGGACACCGGTCGTGTAACTAACCGCCTGGGCGCCGACCTCTTTGTAACATTCCTGGTGGTCGCAAATGTTGTAGACGTAGTATGTTCGATCCTTCCCGTCTTTTTGTCCGTTGATCCAACAGCCGATGCACGTTTTGCCCTTCGTGCGCGGCCCGAGCGAGGCCGGGTCGGGAAGCAGGGCTTTCAAGAACTGCAACGGGACGATTTCGCGACCTTCGTACATCACCGGGTCGATCCGGGTCATGCCGACGTTTTCGAGCACTTTCAAATGCGTCAAATACGATTGACCGAAGGTCATCCAAAAACGCATCCGCTCGACCTCGGGAAAATGCTTCGTGAGCGATTCCATTTCCTCGTGGTAAAGCAGGTACATGTCTTTCGGACCGATCCCGTCGGGAAAATCGAAGACTTTTTTGACCGAAAGCGGTTCGGTTTCGACCCAGCGGCCGTCCTCGAAATAACGTCCCTTCGCGGTCACTTCGCGGATGTTGATTTCCGGATTAAAATTCGTCGCGAACGGGTAACCGTGGTCGCCGGCGTTGCAATCGATGATGTCGACGGTCCCCATCCGATCGAAATGATGCTTCCGCGCATAAGCAGTATAGACGTTGGTCATACCGGGGTCGAAACCGGCCCCGAGCAGGGCGAGCAGGCCGGCCTTCTCGAATTTTTCGTGGTAGGCCCATTGCTCGGCGTACTCGAATTTCGCCGTGTCCGGATGTTCGTAATTGGCCGTATCGAGATAATGGACGCCGCTTTGCAGACAGGCTTCCATAATCGTCAAATCCTGGTACGGCAGCGCGACATGCACGAGCAGGTCCGGCTTGACGTCCTTAATCAAGGCGAGCAGTTCGGGCACTGAATCGGCGTCGACCTGCTCGGTTCGAATCGGGTGCGGATAGTTTTTAATGTCGCCGACGATCGCATCGCACTTGCTTCGGGTGCGGCTTGCGAAGGTGATCTCCCGGAAGATGTCCGGATGCTGGGCGCATTTGTGAACGACGACCCGACCGACCCCGCCGGCGCCGAGAATTAACACGCGATTCATACATCACCTCAACCTGTACCTAATCGTCGGGAAGCCTCTTGGGAAAAACCGCGAAACCGCCTCGGACTTAGGAAAAAAGGAACAAAGAAAAGGAAGAACCATACCCTAACCCGAACGTGATCTGTACTGATTGAGGTATGAAGAATTGCGGAAAACCGCCGGAACTGATTTTTGTCGAATAATATCGGAGACACGTTCCCCTATCAAGACATAGGGGCGAATGGGAGCACAGAGACAAGCAATTTAGGAAAGAGGGATTATAGCAGTTTTTCCCGGGCTGAAAAGACCCCCGAAACGGCTCGTGTTTTTGCCTTCAGCGATTTTTTTTCGGCAAAATTGACTTTGCCTTTCGAGCATGGTATAACGCCGGAATGTTTATCCTTTTTTCGTCTTTCGAGACGGAAATAAATTCAATCATTTCAGAGAGGATATCTGTTTCTATGGCCAAGCATAAACCTTACAAATTTCCGAAGCTGCACAACGCCGCCTGGCCGGGAGTCGTCGGCAAGGGAGGCCCGGACGCGGAGCCTACGATTTCCTTGGACACGATGCTCGATTTGACGGCCGCCGCCGAAGTCGACGGAATCAAATTCGACGGGTTCGATCTTTACCTTTACGATCCGCACATTAACATCGACGGAACCGACGACGATATCAAAGTGTTGGCGGAAAAGGCGAGTTCCCGAGGGCTGGAAATCGGGACCGTCGTCGCCCCGATCTGGGGCGGAACCGGGGGCGGTTCGGCGATGGGCGATGCCGCGGAAGTCAAAAAATTTCTCGACCAGGTCCGGAAAGGTTGCCGGGTCGCCGCCAAACTCCGCGAGCTCGGCGTTCGGCCCAACGGTTGCGTCCGGATCGACACTTCGACGAGCGTCGAGGCGTGGTATTCCGACCCGGAAGGGAACCAGAAAAAAATCGCGGCGACGTTGACCGAAGCGTGCGAAATCGCCGCCGAGTTCGACGAGATGCTCGCCTGCGAAGGGGAAATCTGCTGGGGCGGCATTCATTCCTGGAAACGGATGCTGCAAATCCTCGAAATGGTCGACCGGCCGCAACACCTCGGTTTTCAAGCGGATATGGCCCATACGATGCTGTATCTTCTGGGATACAACGCTCCCGAGGACCGGTTGCTGCCGGAAAATTTCGATTGGAAGGACAAGGAGACGTTCGACCGGGCGTACCGGAAAATGACGAACGCCCTGCGGCCTTGGACGATCGATTTGCACATCGCCCAGAACGATGCGACGGTGCACGGGAGCGGCGATCACGACAAGACGGGCCGACATTGCCTCGCGAAGGACCCGAACGGCAAGCTCAACATCACGGAGTACGCCGGTTACTGGCTCAAGGACGAGGACGGTTTGTGCAAGCGGTTCAACCACATCTGCTGGGACGGCTGCATGTTCCCGAACGAAGTGATGATGCAACCGCAAACCTGGAACGACATCCTCGCCGCGATGATCGGCGTCCGCGACAAATACGGCTGGAAGTAAGCTACGGGTTTTCAAAGGAAGGGAATGTTCTTGTCGATCCTAACGAGAATGTCCCCTTTTCTACTTAATTGCCAAACGACCACATTATGCCAGTCCGGAGTATTATTCCGCCAATTCGTAGAGTCCGTGCCCTTCTTCCTCGGCTTTCATTCGTTCGACCCTCTGCCGTAAGGCGAGAAAAAATTGATGTTGCTCGACACTGAGCTGCCGGGGGTCGAGCTGATTCAAAACTTTCAGCGACGAAAGCGGCTGACCGTGTTCGAAGAGGACCTGGGCCAGCTTCAGCAGGACCGGAATCGTCTTCTCGGTATAATGGGCGAGGTATTCCTGCATCACCGCGATTGCTTCCGGGCGGAGTTTCCATTTGAGAAGCATACGAAGTAAGAGCATCAGATCGGATTCGGGAATCGCCTGCCCCGGAAAATCCTTGTGCAGTCGCTCGAAAAGAATGAACGCGGGTTTCGGATGATCATCGAGGATCGCTCGCAACATCTCTTGATGCAGGTTTTTTCGCCGCTTGGCGGCTTCTTCCGCTCGTTTTTGCAATTCTTCTTCCCGTCGCCGTTTGGCTTGAGGGGAGTTCGCTTCGAGCTTGGCCTTTTCCGCCAAGGTCAATCGATGGTGTCCCCGCATCACCGAGAAAACGTCCCAGTCCTCGCAATCAACCCAGCCCGTTTTGAGCATCACGATTCCAACGCCAAAGCCGAGGGCGGCGCCCACGGTGTGCAAAAATTCGCTGGAAAGCTGCCCGCCGATCAGGATCAAAACGATAATCTGGAGGGCAAGGAACAGGATGACCATGACCCAGATTCGCATTTCGAAAAAAATTGGCCGAAGATAAACCAACAGGAAACAGCTCATCGTGTTTTCCGGCGCCCAGATCAGGCACATCGCCATAAACGCGAAGATAATCGCCGAAGCCCCGAGGCAATGGCTCGGTTCGCTGCCAAGCATGAGAATTTGAACGGTCGCCCCGTAAACGACGCCGATCCCCAGATAGGTGAACAGCGTTTTCCAAGGGCCTAATTTGCCTTCGACCACCAGCCCGAACGCCCAAAGCGAGATCATGTTGCCGGCCAGGTGCATCGGATCGGCGTGCATGAAATTATTCGTCAACCATTGAACCGGGTTCAGCCCTCCGCCCGTTTCCAGGATCAGGTTTTCAACCATATCCGGATTGGCGAGTTCAAAGGCGAAGGCGAGGGCATTGACGACGATCAGACAGACGGTGATGTATGGCCAATAATAGATCGGGGCATCGGTGTTGTAAGGGAAAAACATGGGATCGCGAAAAAAAGCCGAAACGGTTAATATCCTGAAGCCAGTTTATACTCAAGCCGGTTTAAAATTCCGGTCTTCAATGTGGTAGCGGCCCACAGGGCTGGTCGGAGGAGCCGATTGCCTATACCGTTACCGCATAAAAAGGGGACTTTATTGTCCTGTTGGTGGTGACTTGTCAAAACTAGCGAGATCGAACGGTTTTGGAAGGCAACCCAATTCCCTGTAGCATACAAAGGCCGAGGATTGAGTTCCAGCAGGACAGGTATTGATAAGGCAACAAAAATGTCCCGTTGTTTTTCGACAAAAAAACCGACTTTTATTATACAGAATTACCGGGAAAAATGAATTCGCGAACCGATGATCGTTCGTATTTTCGGACTTCGTCCATTGACAAAAAAAGAGCCCCTCCTATAATACATTGGTTTTTGAAAACAGTCTCGACATCAACTGTATGCAACAATAATCCCATGAAAAAAGCGCGTCTGGTCCTCGAAGATGGGACCGAATTCTTTGGCGAATCGTTCGGAGCACCGCATTCGACTTCCGGCGAGGTCGTTTTCAACACGGCGGTCTCCGGATACTGCGAAACCTTGACCGACCCTTCCTGCGTCGGACAAATTCTGGCAATGACCTGGCCGATCTTCGGAGCTTACGGAGTGCCGCCGCTGACCGAAGAGGCGGGAATGCGGCGTTTTTTTGAGTCGAACCGGATTTGGCCTCGCGGGCTGGTTGTTACGGAATACTCTCCGCAATACAGTCATTGGAATGCCGTTCGTTCCCTTGGGGATTGGCTCCGGGAGGAGGATGTCCCGGCGATCACGGGAATCGACACTCGGGCCTTGGCAAAAAAGATCCGCGATCAGGGAACCATGCTCGGAAAAATCGTGATTGAAGACGAAAAAATCGAGGATTTTTCCGACCCGATCAAATCCAATCTGACCGCCGAGGTCAGTTGCCGGGAAATCATCGAATATGTCCCCGAGACGGGCCGGTCGGACGCGAATCCGACGATCGTGCTGCTCGATTGCGGCACGAAAAACAGCACAATCCGCGCTTTACTCGACCGGGGGGCGAACGTGGTTCGCGTTCCCTGGGACTATGATTTCGCGGACATGCCCTACGACGGGCTGTTGATCAGCGACGGTCCGGGCGACCCGCATTTCGCCGAAGAAACGGTCGTCAACATCAAAAAGGCCTTTGAGATCGGCAAGCCGATTTTCGGAATCGGCATGGGGCATCTCCTATTGGGCCGGGCGGCCGGAGCCGAGGCGTTCCGGCTTCGTTTCGGGCATCACGGACATAACCAGCCGGTGGTGCAATCCAACACCGACCGGGCGTTCGTTACGAGTCAGCATCACACCTTCGCGCTCGACCCGCTTCGGCTCTCGACCGGTTGGGAGGAATGGTTCGTCAATCTCAATGACGGCTCCTGCGAAGGGATTCGGCACAAACACGCCCCGTTTTTCGGCGTTCAATTCTCGCCGAATTTGAGCGAGGGATCGAAAAACGCCGAGAATTTCTATGAGACGTTCTTTTCCAAACTGAAATAGAACGTCCGGCAGAAATTTTGAGCCAAAAAAACGGACTTGGCGGAAGAGTGTCGAGTTTTCAATTCGAACTTTCCTTCGAGAAAGCTGGGGAGTACAAAATTAATGAAATCACCTTCGCCACCCCCACGCAGGCGGGGTCCAGAGGGAAACCGTAATCTCTAGATTCCCGCCTGCGCGGGAATGACGGATATGACTTTTCTTTCTCGAAGGTCTATTATTTAACTTTGTAGTAGAATCTCTCTCACTTCACACTTTTAATATCCCATCGCACAGCCGTCTTTGCGGCTTTCGGATGCGCCAAGATACACATTTCGCTCGGCGTCGTATTGGATCGCCTGGTAACCGCCGAAAGAATGGCCGAAACCGTATTCGATTTTGTGCCCCATCCCGAGCAATTGGCGAATCACTTCCGGAGAATAACCGTTTTCGAGCACGACGTTGCCGCCGCCCGCGGGCCCGCCGCCGCGATGTGAGGACGAACCGGTGTGATTGATTCGTGGGGCGTCCCCCGCTTCTTGAGCGTTCATACCGAAATCGACGATGTTGAGCACGATCTGTACCTGCCCGAGCGGTTGGAAATCCCCGCCCATCACGCCGAATGACATAAACGGCTTGCCGTCCTTGGTGATAAACGCCGGGATGATCGTGTGCATCGGCCGTTTCCCGGGCATGAGAGCGTTGGAATGGTTTTCGTCCAGCGAAAACGAATCGCCGCGATTATGCAGCATAAACCCGAGGCCCGGCGGGACCATGCCGCTCCCCATGCCGCCGAAATTGCTTTGAATCAGCGAGACCATGCTGCCGTCCCGGTCGGCCGTCGTCAGGTAAACGGTGTCGTTCGAGGTCGGCGGGTCGCCCGGCTTCGGCGCGGTCGAGGCTCTTCGTGGGTCGATTTCCGTGAACCGCTTCTTCGCGTATTCCTTGCTGATGAGCTCCTTAACGGGAATCTTGACGAATCGCGGATCGCCGTAATACCTCGCCCGATCTTCGAACGCCAGTTTTTTGGCTTCGACGAAATAGTGCATGTGTTCGAGCGAGCCGAATCCGAACGATTGCATATCGCACTGTTCGAGGATGTTGAGCATTTGCAGGGTCGCGATTCCCTGACCGTTGGGGGGGAGTTCCCAAACATCGTAACCGCGGTAATTCGTGCCGAGCGGTTCGACCCATTCGGAAGTGTGGGCGGCCATATCTTCGTAACGCAGCAACCCTTCCTGAGATTGCATAAACTCGTCGATCGTCCGGGCGATGCTCCCTTTGTAAAATTCGTCCCGCCCTTTTTCGATGAGCAGCCGCAAGGTTTTTCCGAGCATCGGATTGCGGAAAACGTCTCCCTTGTCCCAATGTTCGCCGTTCGGGGCGTAGGTTTCCTTGACGTTGGGGAAGAGTTTGGCGAAACCGTCGACGCTGCGGCCGAAATCCGAACCGATGATCGGCGAAAGCGGGAAACCGTTTTCGGCATAGTCGATCACCGGCTGCAGCACCTCGCCGATCGGCAAGACGCCGAACTTTTGATGCAGCTCGAACCAACCGTCGATGCAGCCCGGGACGGTAACCGCGAGCGGCCCCCGGCCCGGAATTCGGTCGAACCCTTTCGATTTGTAATAGGCGATGTTCGCGGTTTGCGGAGCCCGACCGCTCGCGTTCAGTCCGTACAGCTTTTGCGTTTTAGCGTCCCAGACGATCGCGAAGAGATCCCCGCCGATACCGCAACCGGTCGGTTCCATAAGCCCGAGGGCGGCGTTGGTCGCGATCGCGGCATCAATCGCCGAGCCCCCTTTTTTGAGAACGGTGAGACCGACCTGCGTCGCGAGCGGTTGGGAGGAGCAGACCATTCCGTGCTGGGCGATCACCTCGCTCCGCGTCAACCACGGTTTGCCGGAACGGCGGTCCTGGGCTTGGGCCGTCGCGAAAAAAAACAGGACGAAAATGAAAACGAGTGTTTTTTTCATATCAATCAATTGGTATTGGAGATATCATTTTCAAAATAGAAGCCGGAAAGGAGCCGTACTCGGCGTATTGACGGAGTGTTGGCGCACAAATTCGTCAACACTCCGTACTCCGTTAATGCGCTGCACTTCTTTCCGGCTTTTGTTCTTGGTGCGGCAACCGTTATCGATTGTGGCTAAGCCCCAGGCGGTTCCCGGCGGGCGGTCGTCGCTTTCGGGGCCGCGGTCGGTGCGATCTTCGAATTCTGCTGCATGTAGTACGCCCGTTTGAGCGGACGGAGAACCTGATCGGCAATGTAGGTCGTCTCGCCGATCAGAAATGCGACCCGATTGTTGAAAAAAGCGTAAACGCAGAGGGCGGGAATCGCGACGATCAGCCCTTCGACAGTCGTTACCAAGGCGAGATAAATCCCCTCAGCCAGATCGCCGGCCCTTTGATAACCGGTCGATTCGGCCAATTCCTGAAACGCGATCACCATTCCGACGACGGTCCCGAGCAGCCCGAGCATCGGGGCGATGTTGCCGATCACGTTCAGGTAATCGACTCGGCGGTACAACCGGGCCGCCTGCTCGGCGGTCGCGTCCTCGACCGATTTTTCGACGGCATCCCAGCCGAGATCGCTGTCGTTCAATCCGGCGGCGAGGACCGTGCCGAGAACGCTCGGATTTTCGCGGCATTGCTTGAACGCCTCATTCCGTTGGCCGGAAACCAGTTTTTGCGCGATCTCTTCAGCGAATCCCGGCGGAATCAAGACTTTGGCCCGAACGGTGATCAGCAGTTCGATCGTAATCGCGACCGCGGCGACGGAAAGCAGGATGATGATAAAACCGATCGTCCCGCCGGCATTGAGAATTCGCAAAAACGAGTGGTCCGCGGCCGGCTCGGCTTCGGCGGCCTGCGAAGCGGCGGCTTGCGTTTCCGAATCTCCGGGAAACCCGGGCGAAGTTTCTCCTCCCCAAGACGAGACGGCGACGAACAGACCGCACATTCCAACGAGCAAGAAGAAAGGTAATCGCATGTTTTCTGAAGAAACGTCCTCTATCACGAGCCGGAACCTGCGGTCCCGACAATTTTCGAAAAGGCATCGATTTTAGCCAATGTCGGGACCGCAGGTCCCGGCTCGTGCGGGGATCGTTATTTCGATTGAATCTCTTTGATCTGTTCGCAAAGCTCTTCGTAATCGTCCCCCAAATCATCGGCATAAGGCTCCAAAACATTCATTGCCTTTTGGCAATCGTCCAGGGAAAGGTCTTTTTTGCCGCTGATCTCGTACACCAAAGCCCGATTGCAATACGAGGAAACGAGCGACGGAGCCAAATGGGAGAGGTCGTCGTCGTCCAGGTCCCATTCCTCTTCCCAGAAGCTTTCCCGAATGTCGATCGCCTGGGTCAGATCGGCGATCGCTTCGTCGATTTTCTGCAAGGCGAAAGAGCACATGCCGCGATGATCGAACATTCCGGCGTATTCGTTCAGGAGAATCGGGTCGTCGGCATTCTTGAATTCGGGGAACTTCGCCGCGACATCGTTGAAGATGCTGAGGGCGTCGCCGTACTTTTCAAGGTCGAGCAGGACCACGCCGTAGGCCATAAGAGCGTTGAAAAGATCGAATTGTCCTTCCCCGGGATTTTCCCTGGCGATCTTTTCGAGAATTTCGAGTCCGCGCTGCATATCGAGCAGGACGGCTTCCCCTTCCCCGGCGTCGTATCGGGCCAGGCATTTGTCGATCAGGACGTTGGCCAGATCCGATTCGTATTTCATATCCCCGGCATCAATCAGCTCGACGAACAAGCGCATCGCCCGGTTGTAAACGTCGACGATCTTTTCGATCGGCTCTTCGAGATCGCGGAAAAGGTTGCCGATCGCGACGCTGACCTTCGCCATATAAAAGCGGGTATCCAATTCGCTGATTTTCTCCAAAGCGCGAAAATCGGTAAACGCTTCGTCCAGTTCCTTGTTCGCTTTGTCGAGTTCGCCCAATTCGTGATAAATGATCCCCCGGTTGAGCTTGATCCCGGCGACGTCGTATTTCGCTTCTCCGTCCCCCCGGGCGGCGATCGGAAGGAATATCTCGACGGCCCGGTCGTAACCGGTGATCGCCTCTTCCTTTTCGCCCAGATCGTTGAGGGCGACGGCCCGGCTGAGGTTGGCCAAACCGAGCAACCGGACAATGTCCTCATCATCCGCGTTTTCGTCCTTGAGAATCTGGAACTGCCCCAACGCTTCGTCGTAGGCTTCGACCGATTCTTCGAGAAAATCGTCCTGCTGCAATTGAACGGCGAACGCGAGACAGGCATCGGCCAATTCCCGGCGGGCCTCGGTCTCGCCCCCTTCGAGTTTGGATTTCAATTCCTCGATTTGACCTTCCAGTTCCGCGTAGGCGGAATCGTCGTCCGCATCCGCGTCTTCCCCGTCGGAACCGCCGCAGGAACCGCAGGAGCAACTTCCGGCGAACCCCAGCAGGGCGAAGCCGAAAAACAGGGAAAGGTAGCCTGCGGACATTGTGTAAAGGTCCGACAGATGAGAAAGGTCGATTGATAAAAACATATCGTAACTCTCCGAACGAAGGGAATTCTTGAAGTGAGAATTGAAACCTCTCAAACCGATTGCAATTGTAGAGGCGGTTTCGTTTCTCTCCGATCTTGAAACTGAGGACGATTATACAAGAATCCGGTTTTCAAAGGTATCCCCCCCTTTTTTCTCTTCCTATCTGTTTTATGAACTCGGTCCCGGTTAAAATCGTTGCGGGCCACGTCTTCGAAAAAAGACGGGGCGGTGATCTCGCACACGATTTTTTATGAGGAGAAAAACAATATGAACCGACGTTCTTTTTTGAAAACCGGCGTCCAGGCCGCGGCCGTGGGAATAACTTTGTCCGGACTCGGGCGCATGGCAACGGCCCAAACGGCGCAGGCGAAAAAAATCCCGATCGCCTTGCAACTTTATTCGATTCGGAAAGCCGCCGCCAAAGACCTCGCCGGGGTGCTCAAGGCCGTCGGAAAAATGGGGTACGACGGCGTCGAATTCGCCGGGTATTACGGACACGACCCGAAAGACATCCGCAAGATGCTCGATGAGAACAATCTGCGTTGCAGCGGAACGCATACCGGGCTGCACGAACTGCTCGGGGACCGGTTCAAAGCGACGGTCGAAACCCACAAAGCTCTGGGAACGCGTTTCGTGATCGTCCCGGGCGGGATCGACCGGGCGCTGCACAACATCGCCGGCAACGAAATGACCGCCTATTTGTTCAACGAACTCGCCGATAAAGCGGCTCCGTTCGACCTTGAAATCGGGTACCATTCCCACGCCGGGGATTTTACCAAGATCGACGGCGAAACCGCTTGGGATCGGTTTTTCACCAAAGCGAAAAAAGAAGTTTTTATGCAAGTCGATTTGGGCAACACCCTTGCGGTCGGCGGTGATCCTTACGAACCGATCCGCAAATTCCCGGGCCGCTCGAAGTCGATTCATTTGAAGGAATTCAGCGACAACGAGGCCCCGATCGGCGAAGGGAAGGTCGATTGGAAACTCGCTTTCGAACTCTGCGAAACCGTCGGCGGAACCGAATGGTATGTTGTCGAGCACGAAGTCGGCTCCGCCGAATCGCTCGAAGGGGTCGAAGCCTGTATCAAAAACCTGCGAAAAATGGGGAAATAAAATCCCATTTAACCGGTACTCCGTGCTCCTATAGCCGGTACTCCGCGTTCAATAAGCGCGGAGTACCGGCTAAAGGAGCCCCTCATATTTCCCGGGCGTTTTCAAAATTCAACAAGACAGAAGGAACAAGAATATGGACCAGACACCGGAAAATCCCGATCGTCGCAAACTTCTGGGGCAAATGTTTCTCGGAGGCGTCGCCCTTGCGGCGAGCGGAACGCTCGGCTCGCAGGAGGAAAAAGTGCTCGCCGGTTACCGGAGCGGGGAAAATATCGACGAACAACCGGATGCGGTCGGCGGGGCGACCCGCAAGAATACCAACTGGGCGAAATTGGAGGACCTCAAAGGGAAACCGCCCAAGGGGAATATCGGCAAATTGAAAATGAGCCGGATCACGCTCGGCGGCAACCTGATCGGCGGTTGGGCGCATTCGCGGGATTTGATCTACGTTTCCGATCTGGTCAAGGCGTACCACACCAAGGAAAAGATTTTCGCGACCTTCAAACTGGCCGAAGCGTGCGGGATCACGACGTTTTTGACGAACCCGATCCTGTGCGACATTATGACCGAGTATTGGGACAAGGAAGGCGGGAGCATCGATTTCATTTCCGATTGCGGCGGCGATTTGAACACGCTCCGGGACAGCACGCAGCGTTCGATCGACACCGGCGCGGCGGCCTGTTACGTACACGGCGGGCTGTCCGATCATTTGGCGAGCGTCGGGAATTTCGAGCCGATCGCCGAGATGCTCGACCTGATCCGTTCGAACGGCATCCCGGCGGGGATCGGCGGGCATCACCTCTCGACGGTGCAAAAATGTGTCGATGCCGGGCTGCGGCCCGATTTCTGGATGAAGACGCTGCACCACAACAATTACTGGTCGGCGAGAAAAGATGTCGAGCACGACAACATCTTTTGTCGTGAGCCGGACGAAACGATCGCGTACATGCAGAGCCGACCGGAACCCTGGATCGCGTTCAAGATTTTGGCCGCCGGGGCGATACATCCGAACGATGGATTCCGCTATGCTTTCGAGGCCGGAGCCGATTTCATCTGTGTCGGCATGTACGATTTCCAAATCGTCGACGACGTCAACATCGCACTCGGCGTTCTCAACGGCGACCTAAGCCGCCGGCGCGATTGGCGAGGGTAGGCTGCGGTTTCGCGATCAAAATCCCCCAAACAGCAGCCGGAAGCGTTAGCGCCCGGTTTACGGCGAGCCAAACCCGTCGCTTACGCTTTGGGCTGCTGTTTGCGTCGGGGCTTCTCATATCCTGCTTCCGAGCGGTTGCGGCAAGCGCACGGGCCCGCGGCGCAGCGGGCGGAGCGGTTTACTGAGGCTCTCTTTCGTATAACCGAACGTCTCGCGAAGGTCCCAGACCGGCTCGGCCGGCTCCGCCCCGAACATCGGAGCGGAAAAATGCTGGACCCGGACCGTCGGCCCTTCGATCGTCACGATCTGGTACGTCGTTCGGTCGTAATCGGTCGCAAGCAACGTCTGCCGGGGCGAAAGCGGCGGCTTCGGGCGATAACACTTGTTCGCGTCGGAACCGCAGAGAATCTGCTCGACCGAATGCTTGCCGTCCGGAGAAACGACCTTCGAACGCTGGTACATGTGATCGTGTCCGCAGAAATAATAGCGGACACCTTCGTCTGAGAGCAGCTTGTAAAACGCGTTCTGAACCTCGACCGGCTCGTCCTGCCGGGCGAGCGGTTCGTCCTTGCCGAGATCGACGAAAAGGTTCCCCTTATGACTTTGGCCGATGAGCGGAATGTGGGAGAGAACGAAGGCGTGCTCGTGATCCCTTTTAGAAAGTTCCTCTCTCATCCAAGGGAGAAAATCGGCGACGCTGTACTCGATTTCCTTGCCGCTCTCGTCAAGCAACGGAAAAATGTCGAGAATGATAAACTTGACGTTCTTGTGAACGAACGCGTAGGTCAACCCCGCGATACCGGGTAGCTTCGGACTCGAACCGCCTGCCCCGGGCGTTCCGGGCAGCCCCGGAAAGGCTTGGGCGAATTGCCGGGCCGATTCCGGCGATTGCGAATCGTGGTTGCCCCGCAACGGATAAAAGGGGATCCCCGCCTCTTTCAACGCGGCGTCGCGGGCCGCCCGGGTGTCAAACGCCTTTTGCGAAGAACTTTGAACCAGATCGCCGACCTGAACAACGAGATCGACTTTGGCCGCAATCATCTCCTTGTTCAACGCGTCGATAATGTGAATGGCGACGCCGTTGTTTTCCTCATCGACCGGCTTCCATTGCGTGTCGGAATAAATGCCGAAACTCCAGGACTCGGCGGCTCCGCCGTTGATCGAAAACAAAGAAAGACAAAACAGTAATGCAAACCCAATCGGTATTAGTTTTTTTGGCATGGTAATATTAGAGGATTGAGGGAAGAGGATAGAGGACAGGAGAAGAGATCGTTCTACCCTTTATTGTGTTGATCTTTGCCTTACCGCAATGTCCTGACGTCGGGGACGTTGCCGAGGCGAAACGGCATCTCATCGAAAATTTGGCGTTCATCGGTCAAAAAAACCCGGACGCGAATGCACCATTGAACCTTAATCAGCATGCCGGGATAGGTTAACGGGCTTTTCGGGAGCGTCGTGCTGAAGCGGCCGGGCCGCCGGGGGTCGATCCAATCTCCGGCCGCCGTCGCATACCGCCAAAAGGCGTGAACGCCGAAATCCTCGGTCCCTTTCCCTTCGGTGAACCACATCACGGAGATCTCGACCGCTTCGATCTCATCGCTCCCGACGGATTCGAAACGGTAGCTGCCGGCCAGGGTCTCACCGGGATAGTACTGACGCAAACCGCGTCCGTCCAACTGGATCGAAAGGGTCGGAGGCATTGTTAGAGGACAGAGGACAGAGGACAGAGGACAGAGGACAGAGGACAGAGGACAGCAGCAAAGTTTTGCTGCATCGCGGGTCAAAATATACTATAATGGGTACTCCTTATTTCGTCAATCGTTTTGATTTTCTTACCGCTTTCCATACCAATGCTTAATCGACGAGAAACGCTACAACGCATGTTGGCCGCTCCGCTTTGCGGGGCCTGGGCTCTCGACCGGACCGCGAACGCGAATGCCGCCCAAAACGGTTCCGCCCTAAACACTCGGCCCTCTTTTCTTTCCGATCCGACCGTGATCGAACAGACCGTCGAACGGGCGCGGCCGCTTCGCGGCGGGCCGCTGCCGAGCGATTTTTCGGATCGGCTGGGAGCGACGCATTATGCCGGAAAATACTGCCTCACCGAAAAGCCGTTTCTGCTCGAAGGGTGCGAAGCGCTCCGCGATTTCGGGATGGGCACATGCAAACTGTGGTTCGAGAATTCCCTGCCCGGCTACGGTTTTCATTCCGATTGGAGCGGGCTCGATCCCAACGGTCGGCTCATCGACATCGCGAAGCATCCGTACTTTCAAGCGGCGTTCGAGATGCCGTTTCGGACGTTTATTTTGGAAAACACGAACCTGCGCGGCCCGAACAAAAATTTGCACGATCCGAATAATACCTTCGACGAGGAGGAATCGCAGTTCGAGGAGCTGACCCGCTATTTTTATGAACAATACGGCGATCGGGAGATCACGTTTATTTTGCAGCAATGGGAAGGGGATTGGCTCTTTCGACAAAATTATTCCGCCGATTGGACCCTCGAACCGACGGCGGCGAAAAATCGGGCCGAAGTTTTTTGCCGTTGGTTTTCGGCTCGGCAAAACGGCGTTCTCAAGGCGAGGAACGCGGTCGGGGCCGAAAAGAAATGTCGCGTTCTTTTCGCCGTCGAGGTCAACCGGGTGCTCGACGCGTTGCGGGGCGTGCCGACGTTGACCGGGCTGGTGCTCCCGAATATGGAGCTCGATCTGGTCTCCTGGTCCGCTTACGACGGGCTGGGGAGCGTCGTCGATGCCTGGCACGGGATTGAAACGATCCGGCATCACATGCGGCCCTCCCCGTTTTTCGGCAAGCCGGTCGTTTACATCGGCGAAATCGGGAATCCGGAACAGGAACGCAAGGACGTCGATCTGATCGATTGGTGGGACCAATACCTCGGCGTGTTTCTCGGATGCGATATTCCCTGGATCGTGCATTGGGAATTGTATTGCAACGAACTGACGGAAGCGGCGAAAGAGAAGCCCGCTCCCGCCGACGGCCGGTACGGGGCCGAGGATTTGCGCGGCTTTTGGCTGATCCGGCCCGACGGCTCGCTCGGGCAGGCCGGCCGCTATTTCCGACAGCTTTTGGACCGAGCTTGATACTGATCTTTACGTAAAAATCGAACGCGGCAAACAGCAGCCCGAAGCGTTAGCGCCGGGTTGGTCCCGCGTTTCCGTATTGGACAACCGGGCGCTGACGCTTCCGGCTGCTGCCCCGATTCGAGATTTTTTCGGAAAATCACTAAAAAGTACACCGGCGTCTGTGCCGCCCGGCTCAACCCAAGGAGTCATAATTCCGCGAGTAGGAGAAAAAGGTAAAGCAGCAAAAAACTGGTGCCGTTCATGATCCCATGCACAATGATGCAGGGCAAGATCCGATGCGTCCGGAAATAAAGGATGCCCAACCCGATCGCGAAAAAGACAAGCGTGATCGGATCGTAAACAAAATCGGGAGCAAACGGCTTGAGCACGTTTTTCAAACCGATTTGAAGCAGGTAAATCGGCGGGATCAGGAAGACCGCCGCCGCCGTTCCGACGAGCATATCTTTGGGAATCGCGGCGGGCCGGATCCCGAAATCCGCCCAGCCCGCTTTCCGAAAGACGGCCAGATAGAGGACGCTCAAAGAAACGGACAAGAGATAGCCGATCGACATGATCAGGACCGGTATAACAAGCATTTGCAAGTCACGGGGAGGCGACGCTCCTTCCCCGCCTCCGCTTCGAATATGGAGAGAGGCGAAAATCACTGCCGGAACGAGGATCGCGAGAACTCCCCTTGAACAAGGAATGTTCAGCTTTCGGGCGAGCCATTTCTCACGCTTTTCCCCGTATCCCTGAAAAAGCAACCGGAAATAGAACTCCTCTGCCGCCGGAATCAGGACGACCGCGGCAAGAAAGAGCAGCCAAAGAACGAATGGGCTTTCCCGACCGAGGGCAAGCATTTGCGCGACCATGTGTTCGTTCTTGAACTCCGCGGGCAAAGGGAGCGTGTTGATATTGAGCAGGAAATCGAAGACGGAACAAACCGAAAGGATGTAAACGATAATCCCGGCCAAAACCATGCAAAGCAGTTGGAGAATAACAAGCAGGACGAGATCGAGCCCTCCCCAAGGAACGGGCTTTCGCGGCTCGAAGGGGAGGAGATGTTTGACGAGCGGGTGCGCAGGGTTGAACACGGCGCGAATGTACGCGCGAAAGATGTAAAAAGCGCCGATCAGCACGCCGAGCCCGAAAAGGCACTGCGCTCCCATCGCGATGTTATCAACAACGGAATTCATATTTCTTGGCCGCTTCCGGAGAAAAGCCTTGATGAAAGGAAAGGTCGCTCGGACGATTCTTTCCGAGGTTTCTTTGATTCTATCGTCTTTGAATCCTAACGGGAAGCCTGCGTCGCGGATTTCAGCCTTGCCGTGCGGTGGTGCCTCTTTTCCTCTTGCGTGATTTTAGGAAAACGGCTACATTCTGTGTATGCCCAATCTTGAAGAACAAATCGCGACTATCATGCCGGTTCGGCTCGTCGGCAGCGTCGTCGAAACGCTCGGAATGACCGTCTCCGTGATCGGCTTTCCCGCTCCGGTCGGTGCCGTCGCCCAAATCGAGCGGCAGGGGAGCGAACCGCTTTACGCGGAAGTGATCGGGTTCAAAGACCAACAGACGATTCTTTATCCTTACAGTGATATTTCCGGCATCCGTCGCGGCAACCGGGTCGTGTTGAGCAAAACCTTCCCTTGGCTTCGTGTTGGGGAAAACCTGCTCGGCCGGGTTATCAATCCGGAAGGTCGTGCCGTCGACGGACGGCCGCAGCCGGTCTTGACGGACCGGGTCAGCTTCAACAACAAACCGCCCGACCCGTGTTCGCGGCCTCGGATCAACTCGATCCTCTCGACAGGGGTCCGCGCGATCGACGGGATGCTGACCTGCGGGCGGGGGCAGCGGATCGGGATTTTCGCCGGTTCCGGCGTCGGCAAAAGCGTAACGCTCGGGATGATGGCCCGGTATACCAACGCGGAAGTGATCGTGATCGCCTTGATCGGCGAACGCGGCCGGGAACTCAACGATTTTATCGAGCGGGACCTCGGGGCGGAAGGGTTGAAAAAAAGCGTTGTCGTCGTCGCGACCTCGAACGAACCGGCGTTAATGCGGGTTCGGGCTCCTTCGACGGCGATGTCGATCGCGGAGTATTTTCGCGACCAGGGCAAGGATGTTCTCGTGCTGATGGACTCGCTCACCCGCTTGGCAATGGCCCAGCGGGAGATCGGGCTCGCGGCCGGTGAGCCGCCGACGACCCGGGGTTACCCGCCGTCGGTTTTCGCGATGCTCCCGCAGTTGGTCGAACGGGCCGGTCGCTCGGTTTTGGGGAGCATTACGGCGTTTTTTACGGTTTTGGTCGAAGGAGACGACACGAACGACATTATCGGCGATACGGTGCGCGGCTTGCTCGACGGGCACCTTTGGTTGTCCCGCAAATTGAGTACACGGGGCCATTATCCGGCGATCGACCCGATCGAAAGCATCAGCCGGTTGATGCCCGATATCTGCGATCCGGACCATTTGAAGGCGGCTCGGATGTTGCGGCGGCTGATCGCGGTGTACCAGGACAACGAAGACCTCATTTCGATCGGAGCATACCGGGCCGGGAGCAACGCGGAAATCGACCACGCGATTCAGATGCGACCGCTGATCGAGCAGTATTTGCAGCAAGCCGTCTCCGACCAGGCGATGCTCGATGATTCGGTCGCGCGGATCAAAAAGCTGGTTTTAGGCGGTTGAAAACCGTGCCGTCGAGTTCGAGCTCCGGTATCTTGATCTTCGGAAAAAATTCGAATCGGGCAGCTGTTTGCAGCGTTCGGTTTTTTACATGAGGATCAGCATTTTTTCGCGGAGAGCGATACTCCCGGACGTCAACTTTCCCTGTGGGGGACCAAATCGACGACGACGATTTGCGGAGGGCAACAGAAGCGGATGCGAGGGGCTTCGCGACGCTCCAGTCCCACGCCGTTGGAAATAATCAGCGTCGAACCGTCGGGCAGGATCGTTTTGCCTTTGCCCCACGAGAGCGGAATCCCTTTCGCGAACGTGATAATCGGTCCGAAAAACGGGAGGCAAACCTGCCCGCCGTGCGTGTGTCCCGCCAAAAGCAAATCGGCCCCGCCCTTCCCGGCGGCCAATGACGGATCGTGCCCCAGCATGATGTGGTAGGTTGCTTCCTCCGAAAAATCGCTTGAATGCGGCTCTTGTTCAAAATTCGCGGGCGATCTTCGCCTGTTGTTCCCCGGATGAGAATCCGGAAAGGTCAAGAGACTGAGTCGAATCGCGTCGTTCGGCCTTTTCAGGAGCAGGGAGCGACTGTTGTAGGAAGCTTCAATCCCGGTCCCTTCGAACGCTTTCGCCCAGCCGGGCTGAAAGAGTTCGTGATTCCCCTCGACGGCGAAGACGCCGAGCGGAGCGCTCAAGGCGACCGTTCGCAGCAACCGGTTGAAATCGCGACGACCAACCGTCGTTGAACCGCTGTCGTATTGCACGTAATCGCCGCCGAAAAGGATCAGGTCGGCGTTTTGGGCCTTTGCCGTTTCCAAAGCCCGGTACTCGTACTCGCCGAACCGGTCGGTTTGAATGTCGGTAATCAACACGATCCGCAGCGGCTCGACGAGCCGATCCGTCTCGATCCGGTACGTTTTGACCTGAAGAGCCCACGGTTCGTAGTACAAGGAATACAAGCCGATTCCGAGAACAATCACCGCGAAAAGTTGAAGGCAACGCGGGAAAAAGGCTTGAGCACGGGCGGTGTTGCCGACCGCTTTCCGCTGGGCGGCGATCATCCGGCCTGCAAGAAAGAGGAACGCGGAACCTTCGAAAAACAGTCCTTCGGCGAAGCGTTGTCCGGCGGTCCAACCGGTCGTCAACCAACCGATCACGACGGCGAGGACGAGCGAGGCAATGAGTCCCCAACAGCAATTTATCGCGAAAAATGCCGCCGCAGCCGGTTTCCCCGTCTTTCGGAATCGCGATCGCATCCGCCTCAAAAGCAGACCGAGGACGACGAGCATTGAAAGATGGTAGGCGAGGACTTGAAGGGGGTACATAAAAAGTGGGGGCGGCTTTTCGTTTCACGCAAATGAGCCGCGTGCCGTGCATGCGGAGGGGACGGACAACATTTTCCCTCCGCGTACACAGTACGCGGCTCGTGGTTCGCGTTTTTGAACTTTTTTATAAAACCCCTTTGGTGCTCGGAATGCCCTGCTGTTTGGGATCGAGTTCGACGGCGTTCCGGATCGCCCGGGCCGCCCCTTTGAAGATCGCCTCGGCGATGTGGTGCGAATTCGTCCCGTAATGACACAGCAAGTGCAGGTTGCACAAGCCCGCCGTCGCGAAGCCCTGCCAGAATTCGTGCACCAGCTCGGTGTCGAACTCCCCGATTTTCGTCGTCTGAAATACGACATTGTAAACGAAGTGCGGTCGGCCGCCGAAATCGAGCGCGACCGTAACCAGCGTTTCGTCCATGGGCAAGGCGAAATGCCCATACCGGCGTATCCCCTTCTTGTCCCCGAGCGCTTTGAGAAACGCCTGCCCCAAGGCGATGCCGACATCTTCGACCAGGTGATGCCCGTCGACATGCAGATCCCCCTTCGCCTCGATCTCAAGGTCGACCAGGGCGTGCCCGGCGAGCAGGGTCAGCATGTGGTCGAGAAACCCGACCCCGGTCGCGACCTTCGCCCGGCCGACGCCGTCCAGGTTCAGGCGGAGCGTGATTTCCGTTTCTTTCGTCTTACGTTCGATCTCTGCCGTTCGGGACATGTTGGGTTCCTCAACAGGATTTAGCGGAAAAAAACATGGACGCCGGTTCCGCTTTCTTCGGGATAAAAAACGCGGCCCTTTTCGAGGCGGATGCCGGAGCCGACCTTTTTTTCGATCATCAACGAACCGTCGAGCGAAACGTAATCGAGCAGCGGGGCGAGCTGCGAGGTCGCACAGACCCCGACGCTCGATTCGATCGCGTTGCCCATCGCGATTTTGAGGCCGTGCTCCTTGGCGGCGGCGATCAGCTTTCGGGCCGGGGTCAGCCCGCCGCATTTGCTCAGCTTCAAATTGACGCCGTCGAAGTGTTCCGCGATTTGCGTAAAATCGTCGTTCCCCATCCAGGATTCGTCGGCGATGATCGGGATCGAAGACGCCTCTCGGAGCTTTAACATGCCGTCCCAGTTGTCCGGGGCGAGCGGCTGTTCGATCATCGTGACCTTCAATTTGCGCAGTGCGTCGAGGTTTTTGAGGGCCGTTTCGGTTTCCCAGCCGCCGTTGACATCGACGTGAAACTCCGCCCCGGTGATCGCCCGGAGCGATTTGAGCATCGCGATATCATCTTTGACGCCGAGTCGGATTTTGAAGATCGGCCAATCGGCGTATTCCTGGATGATTTCCTGCATCCGGTCGATCGAATCGATGCCGATCCCGACACTTGAAAGCGGCAAGGTGTCGGGCCGGAGTCCCCAGATTTTCCAAAGGGGACGGTTTTTCATTTTCCCCCAAAGGTCGCACGCCGCGAGATCGACGGCCGACTGGGCAAAACGGTTCTTGCCGAGTTCCGGGGCGAGAAAATTCCAACAGGCGACCGGATCGGCGAGGGCGTATTTCTCGATTTGAGGCCGCAGGCGTTCGATCGATTTGACCATCGCTTCGACGGTGATGCCGTAAAACGGGTCTTCGCAGGCTTCGCCGTGTCCGCGCAAACCGTCCTGCTCCAATTCGGTGATGATCGTCCGGACGACGCTCACGGATTGCCGGGAATTTGTAAAAACATGTTTCAGAGGCAAATCGACTCTGATGACGCGCAGTTTCATTGGGTTATGGGAGAAGGCGCAAGATGTTGCATTGAAGTTAGTATCGCCAACGAGTGCGGCGAAACTTTATTCTACGTTTTTTCCGATGCCGAAACAATGGTCTCGGGTCAAGAAAAGCGGAAGATTTGGCCGGCCCGGCTCGCGTTGGGACTGAAAATGACGGTTGTTGGAGCATGATTTTTCAAAAAATCCGGGAATTTTTCCGTCACTCTCGATTTCTTCGGTATATTCCGTGCTGCCGTTTTTTTATACCGTACGCGGTATTGCGGTAAGCCTTCGGCCTCATTTGGTTCGCAGCCTCGTTGGGCTGCTAACTTATTGCATGTCAAGCACTTACCGATTCGGACTCAAAAAAATGAAAAATGAGAAAGTCGAATTTTTTGACTTCGCAAAGTATAACGATTCAACGCCCACTTTTTCAACCGAGCCAATCATGCCACCAAAATTCGCTGCCGTTTTTTTTCTGGTCTTATATGCCCTGTGTCCGGTTCAAGCGATCGAAGACGCTTCGGAAAAAATTTCCGGCCCTGATTTCTCGACCTGCGGGAACCTGGTCGTCTTCGAGTTGCCGGAGCCCGCCGATTGGTGCATCATCCCTCTCGAAACGACCGCCGGACGCTGGGCGGTTGATCCGACAGGCCGGACGTTTTATTTCGCATCTTCGGAAGCCGGGCAATACACGATCTGCGCGGCGGTTCTCGTCGAGGGAAAGCCGAAACTGCTGACGAAACCCTTCGTCAACCGTCCGAACGTTGCCCCTTCGCCGGAACCGTCTCCAGGGCCGGTCCCGCCGGTTCCGGAGCCTGAACACCTCGCCGGTTGGGTCCGCTCGAAAACGAATGAGCTCACCGGCTCCGCATCTTTCGAGCGGGAAAAAAACGCGATCGCCGATTGCGTTCAATCGATTCTCAACGGCATTGAACTGGGAACGATCCGCTCCCCGGCCGCCGCGCGGGGAGTGTTGCGGCAATGTCTCGCGGGTCGGTTGGCCGCCGTTTCGCCCGCCTCACCGAAAATTTGGGCCAGTTTTTTGGAGCAACTCGGCGGGGAAATCGAAAAACGCAGCAAAGAGCATCCGGACGAGTTGCTGACGCTCAAAGCCTTGTTTTCCGAACTGATTCGGGGGTTGCGGGAATAGGAAGTTGCTCAAAAAATCACACAAAATAATGAAAACAAACAAAAAAAGAGCCGCATGTGTAGTCGATACTCCGACGTAACTTGCGGACTATCCCTGCACAAGGCCCGCAAGTTGCGCTTCGCTACACATGCGGCTCTTTATAAACGAACAACAAAACCAAGAACATGCAACAGACCTACAACACAGGGGGCTGGTTTCCGGAAAGCGAGCATCCGGAATCGTTGGAGACGTTTTTTTCGCTCGCGGATTACGATGGGGCTTATCCTTGGGAGGACACCGAGCGGCCGCCGGTCGTTCGCTGGGCCGATTTCGAGCCGCTCCTCGCGAAGCGAGCCCGAGAACGGGACGAACTCCGGGCCGCCGGGTTTTGTCATTGGCCGTGGGTGATCGCCCGACATTTCGGTATTCCCTGGATTGATCCGAACCAGGGCTCGCTCGGGACTTGCGCAGGTTTCGCGGCCGACACGGCGAGCTGGTGCATGTTGCTCCAGCATTTGGCCGACGGGATCGAACTGGAGTTCGTTTCGAGCAACCCTTACCCGGCCTGGGTTCTCGGCCGCGAGGACGCCCGATATCGCGGCGGCGGGGCGAGCATGTCGATGGTGCTCAACGGCATCAACCGGTACGGCCGTTTTCCGATCGCGAAGGTCGGAACCTACGCCGAATCGATCAGGAGCCGCATCAATTGGCGCAAGCGGATCGACGAAGCGGAAGAGTTTCAAGCCGGTTGTTCTTATCTCGGCAATCTTTCCTCCCGGGAAATGGCCGATGCGATTTTGCTTTGCCTTCGGGCGGGGCATCCGGTCGCGTTCGGCGGTTCAACCGCCGTCGCCAATACGAGCGATTATTCCGAGGGGATCAAAAAGGGGACGCTTCGCGGCCGCTGGTCGCACGCGACGGCATTCGTCGCTTACCGGCAGCATCGGAACAGGACGTATCTCGCGCATATGAACTCCTGGGGCAACGTTTACGGCATGGGCCGGATCGAGAACGAGCCGGGCAGCGTCGTTTGGCTCGACTTCGAGGATGTCCGGAAAATGTGCGCCGGGAATTACCGCGACGCCTTCGCGATTACGTATGTCGAAAGCGTCCGGAGCCAAAGAAATTGGAACCTCGCCCCGGTCCCGATCGTTTTCCCGGAAAAGGAATGACCGCACACGAAGAGAAGGAAAAATTATGGAAATCCCCGTCTTGAACGATCTGGTGCAAGGAGGAATCGTCGGCATTTGCCTTGGCCTAATTATCGCGATTTGTTATATCGTCCGACTGTTTGTGGGAGCGATCAAGGAATTTCAATCCGAGATCCGCGATTTGAATAAAACGATCAACGAACTCGGCACGGAAATCCGGACATTGACCTTGCGGAGAAAGCGGAAAAAAATCGACGAAGAGATGGAGTAGAGGACAGAGGACCGAAAATCACGAGCCGGGACCTACGGTCCCGACCGCACCGCATCTTCAACAACGCCGCGATTTTGCAGCCTCTTTCTCAATCGCAGCATTGCATATCCGACCGGGACACGGTTATACTGAACGCAATCGTTTTTTGCATTCCCGGTCCCTCTCAAGGTTATCAAAAATGAAACGCTCGACCCTCGGTTTTCTTTGTGCTTCGCTGCTTGTGCTGTTGTTCACTCTCTCGATTGCCCTCCCAAATGCTTCGGCCCAGCATGTGTTCAACGGTTCTTACCGGGAACGGAATCTGGACCGGATCGCCTTTCCGATCGGCGGGATCGGGGCGGGCATGTTCTGCCTCGAAGGGACCGGAGCGATTTCGCATGTTTCGGTTCGTAATCAAATGGACTTTTTCAACGAACCTCCCTGCTTTGCGGCCGTCTGCGTGCTGGGGGAAACGCCGGAGCAGAACAAGGCCCGGGTGCTCGAAGGGCCGGTCCCCGATTGGAAGTATTTCGGTCGCGGCAACACCGGAAACGGTGCGCCCGGGACGACCTACGGCTTGCCGCGTTTCAAGGAATGTTCGTTCGAATGCCGCTTTCCGTTCGCCCAAATCGATTTGAAGGATTCCTCGCTCCCGATTGATGTCCGGATTCTCGGTTGGAGCCCGTTCACGCCTCCGGAACCGGACGATTCGAGTTACCCTTGGGGAGCGATCGAGTATTGTTTGACAAACCGTTCCGAAAAGGTACAGAAAACGGTCTTGACATTCAATTCTCCCAATTTTATGAACCGAGGCGGTTCGATCGGCCCGATTGAAGACGGTTTTGTTTTTTACGACAAAATCGGCAATGAGCGGGAAAAAGGGCCGGGCTTCGCGTTTTTCGTCCGAGGCGAAAACGGTCGGCTCGAAAACGTTCGCGTCGATCACTGTTGGTTTCGCGGCGGCTGGTGGGACCCGTTGACCATTGCCTGGGACAATGTTCAAAAAGGGCGGATCATCGACAACCCGCCGGTCGAATCGAACGCTCCGGGGGCGACGATCGCCGTCCCGTTGGAATTGCCGCCGGGAGAAAGCCGAACCGTTCGCCTGTTGAGCTGTTGGTACGTCCCCGAATCGGGGATCGCCGTCGGCAGTGCGGCGACGAGTTCGGGACCGGCGTTTGAAAAAGGCCCGGTTGAAGGAACGGGATCGGGCCAACAGCCGGTCGAGGGCTTTCTGGGCAAAAAATTGATTAACACGTTTAATCCCGGCGGCGACGGGCGGACCGGGGTTCTGATTTCCCCGAAGACGAAGCTCGCCAAAAAATTCGTGCATTTCCTGATCGGCGGCGGTTCGAGCTGCTTTGTTCAATTGGAGATTAACGGGAAAGTCGTCCGCTCGTCCTCGGGCCAGAACTCGGAAACGTTGCACTGGGACAGTTGGAACGTCGCCGAATTCGCAGGCAAAACGGCCGTCCTCAAGATCGTCGATCAAAGCACCGAACCTTGGGGGCATATCAACGTCGATCATATCGTTTTCAGCGACCTGCCGATCGAATCCCAAAAAACCGGCAAAGGGAATGAAATCGTTTCCGACCCGAAAAAGGCCGTTCTGTTCGCCGATTTCGAGGGGGAGGATTTCGGGAATTGGACCGTCGAAAAACCGAAAGCCGCTTCGACAGCCTGTTGCGAAGGGGGAACCTGCTGTCCTCCGGGGTCGTCCGAACCGGTTCCGACAACCTATAAACCGTGGTACGCGACGAAATGCCGATCTCTCGCCGAACTCGCCCGGTTGTGGGACGACCGGTACGAAGGTTTGAAAAACCGGAGCGATCTTTTCTCGCAAACGTTTTACGATTCGACGCTGCCGCCGGAAGTGATCGAAGCGATCGCGGCCAACCTCACAATTCTCAAAAGCCCGACCGTTTTGCGGCAGCACGACGGCCGACTTTGGTGCTGGGAAGGGTGTTCCGACGGGAGCGGCTGCTGCGCCGGTTCCTGCACGCATGTTTGGAACTATGCCCAGGCGATCTGTCATTTAGTCCCCTCTCTCGAACGTTCGCTCCGGCAAACGGAGTATTTCGATTCGACGAACGAATCGGGGCGGCAGGCGTTCCGGGCGAATTTGCCGATCACACCCGGGGGAGTCGGGTTCGATGCCGCCGACGGGCAGCTCGGCGGAATTATGAAAGCGTACCGGGATTGGAAAATTTCCGGCGACCGGAATTGGCTCGAAAAATTTTGGCCCCGGATCCGTTTGAGCCTCGATTTCATGATTGAAAAATATGATCCGCGGCACACCGGTTTGTTGGAGGAGGATCATCACAACACTTACGACATCAACTATTACGGTCCGGACGGGCATTGCGGCAGCTTTTATCTCGGGGCTCTCGAGGCCGCGGTCGAAATGGGGACCACCCTTGGCGAGAAGGTCGATTCCTACAAAACCCTGCTTGAAAAAGGAAAGGCTCGGATGGTCAAAGACCTTTACAACGGGGAGTACTTCATTCAAATCGTGCAAAAGCAGGGGCTTGACCACAACTTCATTCCGATCAACCCGGCCGATCAAAGCTCGGGATACCGCGAAATCGCGAAAGAAGTCAACGAGCAAGGGCCGAAATACCAGTACGGAACCGGCTGTCTGTCCGACGGCGTGCTCGGATTCTGGATCGCGAAAACGGCCGGGATCGACGCCGACATCCTGCCGCCGGAATTGATCAAGAGTCATCTCCTCGCGATTTACAAATACAATTTCCGACCGGACCTTTCGGAGCACGCCAACCCACAGCGGCCCGCCTATGCGATGGGGAACGACGCGGGGCTGCTGCTTTGCACCTGGCCACGAGGCGGCAAGCCGCTTTTGCCGTTCGTCTACAGCGACGAGGTTTGGACCGGGATCGAATACCAGGTCGCCTCACATCTGATGATGCACGGCTGCGTCGGCGAAGGGCTCGAAATCGTCCGGGCCGTTCGCAAGCGGCACGACGGCGTCCGGCGCAACCCGTTCAACGAATACGAATGCGGGCACTGGTACGCCCGGGCGATGTCGAGTTACGGTCTTTTGCAAGGGCTGAGCGGTGTTCGTTACGAAGCCGATTCCAAAACGCTGTTCGTCGATTCCCGGATCGGCGATTTCCGCTCGTTCCTGAGCACGGACACCGGTTTCGGCACCGTCGTTTTCCAAAACGGCAAGGCAACCCTTGAGGTCAAAAGCGGCAGCATCCCCGTTGAGAAGGTCCGGATTGGGAAATAGCCGAGAATGAAAAGGTCGCGAGAACGGAAAATCAATGTCCCTCGCGAAAAATTTTGATCTCACTTTCCGTCATCCCCGCGCAGGCGGGGATCCAGAGATTACGGTTTCCCTCTGGACCCCCGCCTGCGCGGGGGTGACGGATATTATTTCGCTTTGAAGAGTTCGCTTCCGAATAGTTTTTTTGCACAGCTCAACTAGGCCATAGCCAAAAATTTACCGTCTATTGCATTTACGGATAGAAAACAGACGCACTTCCTACACTCAGCTCGCCAACATGCCGAACACCGCCGAAACCGTTTCCGTTTTGCCTCCCAAAAAACGTCGATTTCTCAAGGCGTTGTTTTACGTTCTCGTGATCGTCCTCCTTCTCGCGGCGGGAGGGTACTATTACAACAATCGGCCGGCCAAGACGACGCAATATCTCGATTCCGCGCCGCTCGCGGCCAAGAGCATCGACCCTTTCGAATCGGCCGCCGCCCGGCCTGATTCCCCCTACCGCTCTGACTGCTGGCCGGGTTGGCGCGGGTACGACGGTCGCGGCATCGCCCCGCACAACTCCCCGCCGGTCGAATTCGGCCCCGAAAAGGCCGTCCGTTGGAAAGTCTCCGTTCCCGGAAAAGGGTATTCCTCCCCGATCATCTGGGAACAACGGCTGTTTCTGACCACCGAAATCGAGAAGGAATTGTACCTCCTTTGTTTCGACCGATCGGACGGCAAAGAACTTTGGCGGCAACCGATCGGCAAGGGACTTGGCTCAACCCATCGGGAAAATGGCTTTGCTTCGTCGACGTCGGCGACGGACGGAACCTTGGTGTTTTCGTTTTTCGGGGCGACCGGCCTGTTCTGTCATGATTTCGAGGGAAAGGAAATTTGGCGAGTCGATCTCGGCAACTTGAGACAGATACATGGGCTCGCGTCCAGCCCGATCCTTTACAAAAATCTGGTGATCCAGCTTTGCGACAACGCGACGAATTCGTACATCGCCGCGTTCGAAAAAACGACCGGCAAGGAAGTTTGGCGTACGGCCCGGAAAAGCGGCGGCGGCTGGTCGACCCCGGTCGTCGCGACTTCGCGCGATCCGGAGGGAAAGACGCGGGACGAACTGCTCGTCAACGGCGGCTGTCCCGGTTTCACGGTCCAGGGAACGTTGATCTCTTACGACCCCGCAACGGGCCGGGAGTTTTGGAATTGGCCCGGCCCGGTCGGCTGGGGAATTCCGACGCCGGTTTTTTCCGACGAGACGGTTTTCGTTTGTGCCGGTTTGAACGGGCAGCTGGCCGCGATCCGGCTCGGCGGGAGCGGCGATGTTTCGAGCACGAATCTTCTTTGGGCACGCTCCAAAGGGAGTCCATATGTCCCGTCCGGCGTACTGTATCGTGATCGGCTTTATGTTCCGAGCGACCGCGAACGCGTCGATTGCTTCAATCCCGGCAACGGCGAGCCGGTTTATGAAAAAAAGACATCCGATAATTTTTACGCCAGTTTACTTGCGGCCGACGGACGGATTTACGCCCTTTGCAAGCACGGAAAGATGTTCGTGATCGAGGCCGGCGATGCGGGCAAGGTCCTTGCTGAGACCGATTTCGGGGAAATCTGCTTCGCTTCCCCGGCGGTTGCCGAGGACCGGATTTTTATCCGAACGGAAACAACCCTCTATTGCTTTTGAGGAGATAGAACGTCGCCTATCGCCCGTTTAGCCGAGCGGCGCAGACGCCGATTTGCCAACGTTTTCAAACCTGATTAGGACATTTTATCCGAACAACGCAATCAGAGCCGCGTCCCTAACTGAGCGGGTTAGCGAGGCAACCCCTCCCAAACGGTCGCGGCTCCCGATATTGTATTTTTAGATACTAATAAGAAAAACAAAAAACCAAAA
>JAVBQI010000075.1:0-3316 GCA_031549145.1 Thermoguttaceae bacterium
CATTCTTCCTTTCTTTGTTATAATCCCAAGCACTTCTTTGTAATACCTCCCCCTAAAAACAACGGCAAGAACCATGAAAATCACTTGCGAACGGGATAAGTTTTCCCAGGCTTTTCTCTTGGCCGCCTCCGTGAGCGCGACCAAGGACGTCAAACCGGTCCTGCAAAACGTGTTGCTCAAGGTCGAAAACGACTCCGTCATTTTAATGGCGACTGACACGGAAATCGGCATTCGGATCAACGTGAGCGGCTGCGAAATTTCCGAGCCGGGAACCGTGATCCTGCCGACGAAATTGATGCGGTCGATTCTCTCGGAAAACCAGGACAAAACCCTTGAGATTACCGGCAGCAACGAAAAAACGATCGTACAGGGTTCCCGGAGTCGTTTTCAACTGCCGACCCAGCCGAGCGATGATTTTCCGGAAGTCGAGCCGTTTCCCGAAAAAACGTATCATACGGTCGCCGCCCCGGTCTTCCGCGAATTGATCAAACGCACGGTATTCGCGACCGATGAGGACAACACCCGGTACACCTTGGGCGGAGTGTTGCTCGATTTCAGCGAAGACAAAATCGGGGCCGTCGCGACCGACGGGCGGCGGCTCGCTCATCAAGAAGGGACAGCCGAATCGGTTAACGGGCACGCTCCGGAAGGTTCGTCGATTTTTCCGGCCAAAGCCTTGGCCCTGGTCGAACGGGCCGCCGGAGAAGAGGAGATGATTCAAATCGCCGTTTCCCCGAACCGGGCCGTTTTCCAAACGCCGCAAACGGTGATTTACACCCGCTTGATCGAAGGGAAATTTCCCCGTTGGAAAAACATCGTTCCGGAAACGGACCAAAAAGTCGTGATCGAATTGATTGCCGGGGCCTTTCTTTCCGCCGTTCGGCAGGCGGCGATTGTTACTTCCGAAAAGCAGCCGGGCGTTGAGTTTTCGTTCGATTCCGGCAAATTGGAGTTGAGGGCTTCGGGAGCGGAAATCGGGGAATCGACGATCGATCTTCCGATCGCCTACACCGGGGAAAAGCTGAACTTGAAAATCGACCCGAAGTTCGTTACGGATTTTCTCCGGGTCCTTGATGCCGAGAAACAGGTTACGCTTTACCTTTCCAAGACCGGAGAGCCGGTTCTTTGCCGAACCGACGATCATTACGAATACGTGATCATGCCGCTTTCTTGAGAAAATTAAGAATTAAGAATTTCAGGAAGTTGCCCTTCGCAACCGCAGGTCGCGGCTCTCTTCCCACTCCTCACTCCTCACTGTCCTCTGTCCTCAAAAAATGGAATCTTTTCGTCCCGACATTCTCTCTTATCTCAACACGCTTCGCAAGGAAATCGAAGAACGCCTGGACGAGTATTCCGAAACGCGGCTTGGTTCCCCCAAACGCTTGGGCGAGGCGATGCGATACAGCCTGCTCGCTCCCGGCAAACGAATCCGACCCCAGCTGCTTGTGCTTGCAGGCGACCTTTGCGGAGCGGAGCGTTCTCTCTCGCTCCCGGCCGCCTGCGCCGTCGAAATGGTACACGCCTACTCGTTGATACACGACGACCTCCCGGCAATGGACGACGATTCCCTGCGGCGCGGCCGCCCGACCTGTCATATTCAATTCGACGAGGGAACCGCGATTTTGGCCGGGGACGGATTGTTGACGCTCGCTTTCGAAACGCTCTCGCGACGGATCAAGCCGCAAGCCTTGGCCGGGGAATGCTGTGCCGTCCTCTCCGAAGCGGCCGGAGCGACCCAAATGGTCGGCGGGCAGGCCGATGATATTTATTTCGCCGAACGGTCGGGATCGGACGGTGATTACAAAGCGTCGCTGCACTTGCTCGAATCGATACATCTTCGCAAAACCGGGGCGATGATCAAAGCGGCACTCCGCTTAGGGGGCTTGATCGCCGGAGCGACGGTCGAACAGCTCGCCGCCCTTGAGGATTACGGGCTGAATTTCGGGCTCGTGTTTCAGATCACCGACGACCTGCTCGATTGGGTCGGGGACGAAGAGCTGGTCGGCAAACGGCTTCGCAAGGACCAGGAGCAAAAGAAGCTCTCCTTTCCCAACCTGCTCGGGGTCGACGAAAGTCGCTGCGAGGCGGCGGAACGGACCCAAAAGGCGATTGTCGCCCTTGAGATATTCAAGCCTTTGATCGATTCGGCTCCGAAAAACGTCCAAGGGCCGAACCGGCGACTGGTGTACGACACGCTCTGCGCCTTGGCCCGTTACTTGGTCGAAAGAAAACAGTAAATCGTGCAAGCGACCGCTCACGGAGATTGGAGGATTTCGTTCAGAGCCGCGCCCGTAAGGAAGCGGTTTTTGCAGGGCCTCCGCTTCCTTACGGACGCGGCTCTGATTCGTTTGTTCTTTGGGACTCGACAGTACCGTGTTGAAATATTTGGTGCTTTATGTGGGAGATCATACTCGCAAGATTGGGCGAATTTTTCTTTTGGCTCCTCGTCGGAGGCGACACCGACAGGGGGGCTTGGGATGATTGGCGGTTTTACGGAGGGCGCATCTGCCTGGTTGTCGTTGTCGTCGCGGTCGGTTGTATTTTCCTCTTCCGGTAAACGAGAGGCGAGGCTTACTGATCTTCACAAAAATTTCGTATCGGGCAGCAGCCGGAAGCGTCAGCGCCCGGATTCTTGGAGCGCAAACGCAGGGCGAACCCGGCGCTTACGCTTCGGGCTGTTGTGTTCGGCGTATGTTTTTTTCACAGACCGGAACAAAGTTCCCCCTTTCTCTTAACCATGCCTGATTCTCAAGAGGCCCTTGAGCCGCTTTTGTCCCGGATTCGTTCCCCGCATGATTTGCGGGAGCTTTCGACTGCGCAGTTGAAGCGGCTGGCCGGGGAAATCCGGGACGAACTCTGTCGGCTTTCCGATCACCGGGCCGTGCACTTCGCCTCGAATCTCGGGGTCGTCGAACTGACCATCGCCTTGCACAGCGTGTTCGATTTCGCGAAAGACCGGCTGCTTTGGGATACCGGACATCAATGTTACCCGCACAAGATTTTGACCGGGCGGTTCGAAGCGTTGCATTCGATCCGGACCCGCGGCGGGCTGATGGGCTTCCCGAATCCCGGAGAGAGCCCTTACGATCTGATGATGACCGGACACGCCGGTTGCAGCATCGGCACCGTCTTCGGCTTGACCTGCGGCGACGAACTCCAAGGCGAGGGAAAGGAACGGCACGGCATCGCCGTGATCGGCGACGGGGCGTTCGCGTCCGGGATCGTTTTCGAATCGATGAATCACATCGGCTGGTTGAGAAAAAACATGACCGTGATTCTCAACGACAACAAAATGTCGATCTGCCCCCGGGTCGGC
>JAVBQI010000128.1:0-2658 GCA_031549145.1 Thermoguttaceae bacterium
CGGTGTCCTTGCAAAACCGCTTCCTTACGGGCGCGGCTCCGAATGAGATCGTTCAAAATTTTTCTGGAACTTACTGAGTCCCGGAAAAATTTGACCTTTATTTCGCAATGACCTTCGTCACCCCCGCGCAGGCGGGGGTCCAGAGGGAAACCGTAATCTCTGGATCCCCGCCTGCGCGGGGATGACGGAATGTCAGTTCATTTTTATTGATCTTCATGTATACCGTAGCCGGTATGGGCGGTAGGCTTCGCCCCCTGTCAAACCGCGGCCTCGCTGGGCCGCTGCCGTACTGAAGACGGGAATTTTAAACCGGCTTGAGTATAAAAAACCGAACGCTGCAAACAGCCGCCCGAAGCGTCAGCGCCGGGTTTGCCCCGTGTTCCCGCGACAAAAACCGGGTGTTGACGCTTCCGGCTGCTGCCCGATTCGAAATTTTTTCTGAAGATCAGAAATGATTTCACTTCTTCAAAAATTTCGCGTAAAACGCTTCGATTCTTTTCAACAGTTCCGGCGACAGGAATTCGTTCCCGCCGTGTCCCGCTCCTTGAAGCATGATCAATTCGCAAGGAACGCCGGCCTCTTTGAGTTTTTTCTCGAAAATCTCGCTCTGTTGGTACGGAACGAGCAAATCCTTATCGCCCTGAACAATGAGCATCGGAGCGCTGTTTTTGTCGGCATAATTGATCGGGCTCGCCTTTCGGGCGGCCTCGGGTTTGTCCTTGGGCATTCCGCCGAGCAGTTTTTCGACAAGCGTATCGACATGATGCTCGTCTTTGAAACCCGGCGTTTCGAAAAGCACGGAAAAATCGGTCGGCCCGAAATAATCGCAAACGGCTTGGACCGCACTCGATTGATCGAGGTTTTCCCCGACGTCGAATTCCTTGGTCCCGCCCGTACACCCGAGCAGGGCGACGAGGTGTCCCCCGGCCGAAGCGCCCCAAGTCCCGAAACGGTTCTTGTCGAATTTGTATTTTTCCGCGTTCGCCCGCAACCAGCGAACGGCGGCCTTGCAATCTTCGATTTGCGCCGGAAAGGCGTCCGTATCCGTAAAGCGATAATTGATCGCCGCAACGGCATACCCTTGCGGAAGCAACCAATCGGCCAGGAGTTTGCAATCTTCCTTTCTCCCGGCCGCCCAGCCGCCGCCGTGTACGGCGATCACCAACGGCAACGGTTTTTCCAACGTTTCGTAATCCCACGGCAGGTAAATGTCCAATTGTCGCCGCTCGTTGCCGCCGGGAACATACGGGATATTCTTGAAGGTGAGAACTTCCGATTTTTTCGCCGCTGCCGGTTTTTTGCGGGCCGCCCAGCGAATCGCCTGGTGTACCATTCGGCTGAAATTCGGATTTTCGTAGGCCTTGGCGTCGTGCCCGAGCAGGCTGACGAACACGGGACTTTTGCCGTATCGCCAGGTCCAAGCGATTTGCCGGGTCGACTTCGGATTGTCCGTCGTCAACAAGACATGCGTTTTCGGATCGACGTACACCCCGCCGTAGGCTTCGTCGATGATCGTAAAATCGTCGATCCCGTTCATAATCGGATGCTCGCGGTCGACAACCGTCGTTTTCATGGTCTGATCGTGATCCCAGGTCGAGGGCGGATACGCCTTTCCGTCGATCGTCGCCCCTTCTTTTTCGGTAATGAACTTGCCGCCGATCAGTCGCGGGTAATCGTCCCAATCTTTGTAACCGCCCGTGCTGTGATGCAAAACGACGAGGCCGATCCCCTGTTCGAGCAACGCCTTGAAACGGTCCGTCTGCTCTTTCGAATAAGGAAACGTGTAAAAGTCGTACATCACGAGGCAGTCGTATTTCTTTTCCAGTCCTAGAGCCAACAGGTCGAGGGCTTGCGGCATTTCCGCTTTCTCGTAAACGACGTCGGAAAACGAGTCGAGCATCTCGTACATCTGCGGCTCATCAAAGGAATGTCCCCCGAAAACGAAGAGGACGCGAATTTTCGGAGCCTCTTCCGCGGCACTGATCGTAGCGAGGCAGGAAAGCGACAGCAACAACACGCGCCCAAACAGGAACTTTGGCAAAGACATGAAAAACCTTTCTTGAAAAACGAGACGGAAATAAAAAGGCCGAAAATTTCATTCTCTTCGACGATGGAGTATTTTCAGTATACTCAAAAGTTTGTCAAAAAAACAAAAATTTTTGAAAATTCGGAGACATCTTACAGGTCCGCACATATAATTTGGCCCTTGATTTTTAAGACATAGCGAAGCGTCGTCTCAAAAATCAAGGGCTCGCGCGTGTTCGCGTTACGAATCGGATCAAAATTTTCGCGCAGAACAATAAACGCCCTTCGAGCAGTCGGTCTATTGTCCGCAAAGAGTGAGGACGAGTGAGCGGCGATGAGGTCGGGCGCGATGCTCGCAGAGAAATATCCCCTGCCAAGTTCCGAGCAACAGCCGGCCGCCGCCGACGGGAACCGTCAACGAAACGCCGAACAGCGACGATTTCGCGTGTCCCGGCATATCGTCTCGCCCCTCGCAAACATGTTGGTACGGGAACGATTTCCGACTGCGGTCCGGACATGGATCCCGGCATCCGCGAACATTATCGCGGCCGAGCACAGGTTCTCGTGACCCACCCGCTGAACGAGGAGAAGGCGTGCGTGCTTTCGACCGAAGTGAACGTTCCCAAAGGCAAG
>JAVBQI010000046.1:0-8212 GCA_031549145.1 Thermoguttaceae bacterium
CGGTGTTCCTTTGCAGTGTAATCTGCGCACCAAGCGCTTGCGTGTTAGAAGCAACATAAAGTCCTGTCATGGGATTTCACTACTTTCTGGGATTAGGGGGTTTCGTCTATTAGGTGGGAAATTACGGGAAATTGAAAATTGCCGATTGAAAATTGAAATTTCAGGGAAAGTCGAGACTTTTTGCGCGCAACCTGAGCGGAGGGACGCCACACTTCGTTTCGCGCGGTTCGCAATGACGGACTTTGCGATTTTGGTGTGAAATCCACGAAAAGGCTGTTTTTCGTTTCAACGAAAAAGTTTCAATTCTCTTCGTTCAACTTTCAATTGCCCAAATTTCCAACACTCGCCCTGCGGTTGAATTCTGATGTAACTTTAGAGAAAATGAGAAAACTGGGCAATTAGTTTACGGAAATATAGAGCATGAAAGTTTAATTGACAAGAAAAAATTCTTTTTTTTACCTAAATAGCCGGAATTCACCAAAGTATTTAAGTGAAAAAGCCGCAGCCTGCAGCAGGTCTGTAGGGATTACAGAAAATAAAGAGGATGTTTCGTTTAAAAGCACCCAAAAAAGATTGCCGGTTGTATGGCCTGTACGGAAAAAAGAGGTGAAAAACCAGCGGATAGCAGCTTAGCGGCTTCGAAAACAGTCTTCTAAGCTGCTAAGCCGCTGACTGCTAAGCTGCCGTTTTAGCGCAACAGTCGGAAGGCTTCGGAGCAGGCCCGGTAATTTTCCGGCGACATGCCCATGCAGCCGTATTCCTCGACGTAGCCGATAAAGCCGCCGTTTTCGACGGCCAGAAAATCGTACAGCCGCCGTGCCTCGGCGTAAATTTCTTCGACGGTTCCGGAAACCGACACCGTTTGGTAGCTGATCGGCATCAGGAAGCACTGTTTGCCGCGAAGTTTCGGGGCGATCGTGTCGATTTCGACGACGTTCGGCTGGGCGATGTTGAGGACATCGACCCCGATTTCGTGAAAATCCTCCGCGATCGCGGTTACGTTGCCGCAACTGTGATACCAGACGTGCAGCCCGAGCCGATGGGCGTGCTCGAATTGCCGGCGGTATCGCGGTTTGAACAGCTTTCGCCAAAGCCCCGGAGAGATCATCATGCCGGTTTGCGTCCCCCAATCGTCGGCGTAATGAATTCCGTGAAAGCCGCGACGGGCGGCCAAGTCGACCATCGCATTTTCGAAATCGATGATTTGATCCATTAAAACGGCAAAACGGTCCGGCTCCTGCAGGAAATCGACCATGCTGTTTTCGAAGCCGCGAAGAAGCGTATAAACAGTAAAACCGCTCAAATCGAGCGAAGCCAGTCGATAACGGTCGGCGGACTCCTCCAAAAATCCGGGCAGCCGTTGCATCCGGCGTTCTTCAGCGACCGGCGGCGGGGAAAAGGAGCCGAAATCGTTCCAATCGGGAATGAACGGGGCGACCGGGTGCCCCATCGTGCCGTCGTTCATCGATTCGAGGCGGTAGCCCCATTCGTTGTCGCCGGAGCCGTCCTCGCGATTGAGCGAAAGATGGTAGACCATCACATCCCCTTCGGTTTGGTCGCAGTTGACGAACCAGATCGGGATCCGGGGCGGGGAACGAAACGTGATAGCCCGATCGACGATTTCCTGACGCGATATCATTGGGGGGGGTAGGCTGTAGGGCGGGGGTGCAAAACCATGCGACTTGCAGCTTCGAAAACAGGCTTCCAAGTTGCTAAGCCGCTATCCGCGAAACTGCCAATATATCACCCCGCGCTTACGCTTGGGGCTAGTAATGATATCGTGAAATGATCTAGGGAACCGTCGCGGCGGTCTGTGCTTCAGGGATGGGGCGTATATACGGGAGGATTTTGGCCGTTTTTTTCGGGCCGATCCCTTTGATCTTGATCACATCCGCCGGTTTTTGAAACGGCCCTTCGAGTTCGCGGTGCCGGACGATCCGCCCTGCGAGCGTTTGCCCGATTCCGGGGAGCAACTGCAACTCGGTTTCGCCAGAGGCGTTCAAATCGACGGAAAACACGATCGGTTCTCGGGCGGCCTGTTCCCCAAATTCCCGCTGATTCCGCGAAAAAGCCGGCGGCAAGAGGCACAAAAGCCCTATACACAACAGAAAAAGCAGCACCTGCTGATCGGCGGTTCGCAAAATCGCTTTCATGCTGAAGTGGGAAATAGGGAGTAGGAAGTGGGAATACCTTTGTTTCTTACTTCCCACTTCGAACTTCCCACTTGTTCAATCGGGCAGCGGCTTGCCTTTGGTTTCCGGGCCGAACCAGGTTACAATGACGCCGAGAACGAAGGTCACCGACATTGCCGCTCCGGCATAGCGGATCGGTTCGTTGGTTTCATGAAAAACGAAACCGGTCAGTAGCCCCAAGCCCAGCGGACCGGTTGCCGCGACGAAACGGCCGATGTTATAGCAAAACGAGACGGCGGTGCTGCGCAAATGGGTCGGGAACAGCTCCGGCAGGTAAATCGAATACCCGCCGAAAAGTGAGAGGACGCAAAAACCGAGCAGCGGGGCCATCCAAAGGACCTTCCAGGCCGAGTCCATATAAAGGAAAACTATCAGCGTCATAAAAAGCGACGCCGTGTAAAACAGGGTAAACGCCGGTCGCCGACCGAAACGTTCGGCGACGAGGGTGATCGCCCAGGTCCCGAAGACCGCCCCGAGATTGAACAGAAGCGAGGTTCGCGCCCCCCAGTTGTTGGAGTAACTGCTGATCGACTGCGCCCTTGCGGCAATCGTATCGGTCAGCCCCCGGAACGTTTCCGCGTCGGTTTTCGTAGGCGGGATCGCGAGAATCGCTTCCCGACGTCGGCGTTCTTCTCCCGATTGGGCCTTGCGTTTGCCGTCGGCGGAATCCCGGTCCAGGATCGTGAGAATCGCCGCCGGGCTCATTCCGGCGAGTCCGTCGGCATTTTCCTGAACGGCGAGATAAATCGCCCCGGGATCGTTCGTTTTCGGATTTTCGTCGATAAAACTTTGGCGGGCGATTTTCTTTTCCTTCGCGATCGGCAGGAGTTCCGCCGGATTTTGGGCCAGCATCCGGACGAATTCGAAATCGTACTTTTCGACGCCCCCTTCCGTTCGTACCGCCGCGTTGCGGTTGTTGCGGCAGAAGGTTCGGGTCAAATCGACGCTGAAAAAACCGATTCCCCACAGCCCGATCACACCACAGGTCGTCAAGAGCATCCCGAGAACGACATTGTATCGCCAACGCGGGTCCCGGAACAATTCGCTGATCGAACCGGCTTTTTTGACCCCGCCGGCGGCGACCGCTTCCTTCCATTTTTCCGGCTCTTCGAGTTTTCGCATCACGAGAATCGCGAGCAGGGCGGGGAGGAAGCCGACAAAGAACAGGATTCGCCAAGTCGGATATCCGCCGAAAATGTTAAAGGCATCGTCGAGAAAGCTGAAAAGCATGACGAGCAAGGCCGCCCCCAAATTGCTGGCCGCCGCGACGATTTGCAGCAGGCCCAGGGTTTTCGGGCGGGCCTGGTCCGGCATCGTTTCGGCCAAAAGCGTGACCCCGGCAGCGAACTGCCCTCCGATCCCAAGGCCGGTTAAGAATCGGTAAAGCAGGAAGTCCCACCAGTGCGTCGCCATACCGGACATCCCCGTAAAAATGGCGTAGGTCAGGATCGTAAAGATCATCGTTTTGGCCCGACCGAACTTATCCCCCATGATTCCGAAGAAGATTCCGCCGGTCGCCCAGCCGATCAGCATCAGCGAGGTCGCGTAACCGCCCATCGCGATCGTGCTTTCGTGCGTCGGTTCCAAGTGCATTACATCGGCCAATGCCGGGTTGCGGAGGATGTTGAACAGCTGTTGGTCGAAGCAGTCGAATCCCCAGCCGAGGGAGCAGACGAGAAAGACGAACCAGTGGTACCGGGACATCGTCTTGTACCAAGGGGTCTGTGAGAGGTTCGAATCGTTGGGCGTTTGGTTCATCAAGTTCTCCTTTCCGTGCTATAGAATTGCGTATTATCGCAGGGCTGAACAGATCGGAGTATAAACAAAACCTTGGCCGTTTGGAATACTCTCTCACAATAAAATTCGGAATTTGAGCGCAGAAAAAAAACGGAGAACAATGAAGACAACAAGTCGCGTAAGACAGAAACGCCGAGCGGTACTCCGCGTGCACAGCACGCGGCTCCATTGTGCTTTATGTTTTTTGGCGGAGACAAAACCGGAACCTTGCGGTCCCGGTTTGATGAGTCGGTGCAACCCGATGAGCGGTTCAACAAAGAAAAACCGTCCCGGGGATTGCCCTGTTTTCCAAGGGATTAAGAACCGGCGTTTTGGGCCTTCATCTTTTTGAGCATGGCCGAAAGGCGGGATTTTTTTCGGGCGGCGGCGTTTTTGTGAAGGATTCGCTTCGCACCCATTTTGTCGAGCGTTTTGACGGCGTCAAGAAAAAGGGATTCCGTTTCCTGAAGGTTTCCGGTATTGGCCGTTTTGATCAATTTTTTGCAACGGTTGCGAACCGAGGTTCGGAGCGAACGGTTGCGATCACGTCGAATTTTGTTCTGTCGAAGTCTTTTCTTGGCGCTTGTCGTATTCGGCATTCTATTCAAAAATAAGCAGAGAACTGGAAAAACAATGATTCCGTACTTCCCGGAAATCCCCTTGAATCAACTAGTTTTACGGCATTTCGCGATTTTGTCTAGGAGCTCCCCGACATCTTTGTAAGAAAAATCGATCGCGGCCAGCTGATTGGCATAATTATCGGCTTTTTCGTAGTCTTTCAGTCCCATTGAAAGTTTGGTCGCATAATAGAGGGCTTTTTTCTTATTCTCTCCCTGGTCGGTGATTTTAAGAACGGCCTCCTGAAAATGGAGCATCGCCAATTTATACTGTTTGATTTGCTGAAAACATTGCCCGAGCGCGAGCAGGGCTTCGCCCGTGCGAAGCGAATCGGCTTTCGCGAGTTGGTACTCGCTGATCGCTTCCTTATAAGCACCGGTTTTATACAGCAACGTCGCCAACTCGAAGTGGTTTCCGATGTTTCCCGGCTCGGATTCGACGCGAAATCGGGCGAGTTCGAGACTCTTTTGATCGTATTCGTCCTTTTTGATGTTAAATTGGTCGCGAATTTCCGCCGTTTTCGATTGCTCGAAATCTTTTTTCAATTGGACCAGTTCGGTCTGGAGCCGACGTTTTTGGGATTCCAGAAATTTTCCGTTCATTTCGTGATTCTCCGGGTCTTTTTCAAGTCCCCGTTGAAACGCATTCGCGGCTTCCTCGTATTGGCTTTTCTGAAAATGGTAATTCCCGAGTTCGATGTAAGCGGATTTGTCGTTCGGGTTCTTTTTGAGCCGTTTTTCGATTTGTTCCTCGAAGGTGAGAATACGACCGAGCACATCCTCGTTTTCCGGAATCAGGGAATCTTTGCCATTATCGGCCGCCTTCCCCTTCGCATGCACTTCGCGCGAGGATTCGGCTCCCTCGTAACCGCCGCGATGTATCGTTTTTTCGACCATTAAATCGCCGATGATCTTATCGGGCTCGGTATCGCTAGGTTTCAGTTTTTTAACCCGAGCCCAGCAGGCGATCGCATCGTCGTATTTTTTGGCTTCCCCCAAAACCCGGGCGGCAAGGCGGTTGACCTCGATATCGTTCGGATTAGCGTCGATCGAATGTTTCAAATAGGCGAGCCCGGCATCCTGGTAGCCCATTTCAAGGCAGGCTTTTCCGATCGAAAAGAGGGCGGAAGCATCCCAAGGGTTGGATTTGAGCAATTCGAGGCCGCTTTTGAGGACGCTGCTCCATTTTTTTTGCATCTCGGCCGATCGTATCCCTCCGGAAGAGAGCATCGAAAACATGCTTTTGCGTTTTTTTTCGCCGAATTTTTTTCGCAGATTGGCCAAAAACGATTGGAGATAAATGATATTGCTCGGATCGCCAAGAACACAGGCCGCGAACATTTCGGTCGCGTAATCATAGGCTCCGAGGCTCATCTGCTTGTTGCCGTTTTCAAACAACTGCTGCAAGCGATTTCGTTGTTCCTGGGAGATGACCAGATTTCCGATTTCTTGATTGTACGGGGTCGACATTCTCGCGCTTTACCGTTTCGTTTTGCTGTTGCGAAATGGTCCGTGTTTGGTATGATTGTTGAGGCTCCAGGTCGAAGCTTCAGGAACGTCCTTTATACTAGCCCCAAGCGTAAGCGAGGGGTGATTGAATCTTTGCAAATGCAATATACCGTAGCCGGTATGGGCGGTAGGCTTCGCCCTCCGTCAAATCGCGGCCTCGTTGGGCCGCTGCCGTGTTGAAGACGGGAATTTTAAACCGACTTGAGTATATCACCCCGCGCTTACGCTTGGGGCTAGTTTTAGGATTTGACTCATGCCCGAAGCTGTTTGAATTATCCCTACGTTTTGGCCGCATTATATCGGCTTCAATAATATTTTACAACCGATTCTCTTGAAACCGAAACCAAAAAAGAGCCAATTCCCTTTTCTTTGGCTCGTCTGTCTCTTTTCGCTGGTTGGCCTTTCCGGATGCGGACAGTCGCGGGCCCCCGTTTCCGAGACAACAGCCCCCGCTTCCGGAGCGAAGCGGCTGATCGCGACGACCCCGAGCATCGCCGAAGCCGTTTTTGAGCTCGGGGCGGGCGACCGGCTCGTCGGCGTTTGCCGGTTTTGCGAGTATCCGGAGGAGGTTGAAAAAATTCCCAAGATCGGCGGTCTGCTCGATCGGGACAATGAAGAGATCATCCGACTGCAACCCGATTTGGTGATCGAGTTGGAGGAAAATCTCGATTCGTGCAAAACGCTGAGAAATTTCGGAATTGAGGTGCTGACCGTCAATCACAAATCGATCGAAGGGATCCTCGATTCGTTTCTCCTGATTGGTGAGCGGTTGGGGGGCGATGCCCCCGCGAAAGCGGCCGCTTTGCGCGAACGGTTGATCCGGGAAATGAACGCGATCCGCGAACAGACGGAAAAAGCGAAACCGGTTCGAACGCTCATTTCGATCGATCGCGAGCGTCAAACAGGCAAGCTGCTCTCGGTTTTCGTCGCCGGCAAGAATCCGTTTTTCGAAGAGATTATTCGAATTGCCGGCGGCACGAATGTCGCGAAAGACGCTCTTAGCCCGTTTCAGCTTGTTTCGGTCGAAGAAATTCTCCGTTTCAATCCTGAGGTGATCATCGACATTTGTCCCAAGGTTTCGCAAAACACCGACCCGACAGGGAAGGACGATTGGAAAACGCTCGGAGACGGGGTCGCCGCCGTTCGCGACGACCGGATTTACTCTCTGTCAGACGATTACGCGAGCATCCCGGGACCGCGATTTTTGCTGCTGATCCAACGTTTCGCGGAAATCTTGCATCCGGAAATTAAAGAATTGGATCAGCGCGGGGTACCGGCTAAATAGTTAATTTCGCCAGTTCTTCGACCGTCGCTTCGACGGTGAGGCGGATTTGCTCCTTGTTGTGAGCCGAAGTGATAAAGAAACGAAGTCGGGCCGCCTTCTCTTCGACCGCCGGATGCAGAATCGGCTGCACGTTGATCCCCCGGTCGAACAAGGCTTTCGAAAGCTGCAAGCAAAGCATCGAATTGCCGATAATCGCCGGGACAACCGCCGAATCCCTGCTCATGCCGGTGTTGAGCCCTTTTTCTTTCGCCAAGCGGACGAACAACGCCGAATTCTTTCGCAACTGCTCGACCCGCTGGGGCTCCCGTTCCAACACCTGGAGCGAGGCGAGGGCGGCGGCCGCGTTCGGCGGGGAAAGCCCAACGCTGAAAACGAAGCCGGGAGCCGTATATTTCAGGTATTCGACCAGTTCCTTGCAGCCGGAAATGTAACCGCCGCAAGAGCCGAAGGTTTTGCTCAGCGTACACATCCAAAGATCGACATCCGCCCGATTGATCTCGAAATGCTCGCCGATTCCCCGACCGGTCTTGCCGAGAACGCCGATCGAGTGGGCTTCGTCGATCATCAAGAGCGTTTTGTGTCGTTTTTTAATATCAATAAACTTCGGCAGCTCGGGGTAATCGCCGTCCATACTATAGACCCCTTCGATAATCATCATCACCCGACGGTATTCCCCGCGATGCTTTTTGAGGATCCAATCGGCCGCCTCCCAATCGTTGTGCGGGAACGGCCGTCGTCGGGCACCGGACAGAATCGCTCCTTGCACGATGCTGTTATGGGCGAGCGAATCGTGCAAAATCATATCCTCCGCCCCGAGAAGATGCCCGATCACC
>JAVBQI010000177.1:0-12376 GCA_031549145.1 Thermoguttaceae bacterium
AGTTTGAAGATTTCGTCTTGGCATGCAAAAGCTTTTTTCGTTGTCGGAAAAAGTATCAGGCCGAGTTACGCACTCTTCTGGTCGACAATTTCCATCAATACAAAATCGCCTAACCGGAATTCCATTCCGGCTACGGTATAACACCCCCGGATGAAAGCAAGAACGATTTTTCCGACAACAGGCGTTTGCAAACCGACAAGGAAGGGCATTTCAAATTCCGGGCAATGCCGGGCCCATTCGAAATCACCGTCGACATGGCCTACATTCAAGATGAGGCGGAAAGAGATAAATATTCCCTTGCCTTCGAACTCGGAGCGAATGCCGATGCGAAACCGGTTTTGAAGATTCCGACGCCATTTCAGGGGCGGGTCCTCAATTCAGAAGGGCAACCGGTCGATCACGCTGCTGTTTCGATACACTCCGTCGGCGATCCGAATTTGGATTGGCAGTATACGAACACCGATTCGAACGGAGTTTTCAAGCGGCGGAACGCCCCGAAAAACGCCAAAATCGAGATCAAGCAGTACCAAAAACCGCAAGAAGCCTATGTCGGCTGGGTCAAGGACGAACTGAAAACCGACGCCGTTTGGGAAGTCCGTATGCAAAAGTGCGAAACCGCGACCGGCCGGCTTCTCGATGCCAAGACGAACGAACCGCTTGCCGAAATGCTGTTGTTTTACCGGTATGAAAATCCGGAGAACCCGGAGCAGAAGGAATTTTTGTCTTCAAGCGTGCGAACCGACAAGGAAGGGAAGTTCAAGATCGGCGACCTCGTGCCGGGATTGGCGTATCGATTCTTCGTCGTTCCCGGGCGAAACCAGGAATACAACGGCGGCCTTTACAGCCCCCGGGCCGAACTCCCGAGCCTGAAGTGCGAAGCGACGGGCAAGACGACCGAGCTGGGGGATTGGACCGTCGATCTTACCAAAACGGTTTGGGACCCGGAAGACAAAAAACAGCTGGAGCAATCGAAAGCCCCGGAATAATCGGCAGAAAAAAGAGCCGCGAGCTGCGGTCGCGAAGCGTGAGGATCAACCCTGCACTTCGCGACCGCAGGTCGCGGCTCCTTTTCGAACGTGTCTTATCCTTTCAAATCGGCCTCGGGGGTCGAGATCGGGGCGATTTGGAACTTATCGACCAACACGCCGAGCACCGTCGGCGAAACGAACGCCGGCAGCGAGGGGCCGAGCTTGATGTTCTTGATCCCGAGAGCGAGCAGCGTCAGCAAAATGCAGACCGCCTTCTGCTCGTACCACGAAAGGATCATCGAAAGCGGCAGGCCGTTGACGTCTGTTTCGAACGCCTTTGCCAAAGCGACGGCGATTTGGATCGCCGAGTAGGCGTCGTTGCACTGGCCGATATCCAACAGCCGCGGGATGCCGCCGATGTCGCCGAACTCCATTTTATTGAACCGGTATTTTCCGCAGGCGAGCGTCAGGATCACGCAATCTTTCGGAACCTTTTCGGCGAGTTCGGTGTAATAATTCCGGCCCGATTTCGCGCCGTCGCAACCACCGATCAGGTAAAAATGTTTGATCTTGCCCGCTTTGACGGCGTCGATCACCTGACCGGCGACGCTCATCACGGCGTTGTGTCCAAAACCGACCAGGATCGTCTTCTCTTCGCCGTCGGCGTCGAAACCGGGATCGGCTTTGGCCGCCGCGATCACCGGGCCGAAGTCTTTCGCGCCGCCCGGTTTGCGATCGGCGATGTGCCGGACGCCCGGCCAGGCAACACAGCCGGTTGTAAAGATTCGGTTTTCGTAACCCTTCGGATTCTGGATGCAGTTCGTCGTCATTAAAATCGGGCCGGGGAACGCCGAGAATTCCTTATGCTGGTCCTGCCAAGCCCCGCCGTAGTTGCCGGCGAGATGGGCATACTTTTTCAGGCCGGGATAACCGTGCGCCGGCAGCATTTCGCCGTGCGTGTAGACGTTGATTCCCTTCCCTTCGGTCTGCTTCAACAGTTCTTCAAGGTCGAGCAGGTCGTGCCCGGAGATGAGGATCGCCTTCCCCTTTTTCGGCGTGATGCGAACCGGCGTCGGCACGGGGTGTCCGAAATGTTCCGTATTTCCGGCGTCGAGCAGTTCCATCGCCTTGAGGTTGACCATGCCGCATTCCATATTGAGGCCGATCCATTCGTCGAGCGAAGCCTGCCCGAGGGCGAGCGTCGCCAGGGCCTTGGCGAAAAAGGCGTAAACCTCGTCCGCTTCCTTGCCGAGAATCAACGCATGATGGGCGTAAGCGGCCGTTCCCTTGATGCCGTAGGTCAGCAGTTCCTGGAGCGAGGCGATGTCTTCGCCGTAGGTTTCGCGGCGAAGAGGAACCGGGATCAGTTCCTTGGCGGAAAACGTCGCGCCGGATTCCTTTTGCAGCCGCGCGGCGGTTGCCTTCGCTTTGGCGAGAATCTCCGTGAGCCGGGCGTCGTCGAAATCGACGTTCGTAACCGTCGCGAACAGGAAATCGAGCGTTTGCCGATCCGCTTCGGAATCTCTCTTGCCGGCTTTTCGCAACTCGTTGTTGTAAAAGCCGATCTCCTTGACGGCCTGCACGATCTGATCCTGCAAATTCGCCGTCGTGTCCTTTTTGCCGCAAACGCCGGCGATGTTGCAACCGGTTCCTTTGGCGGTTTGTTCGCACTGAAAACAAAACATCGACATGGTTGATCTCCTTTGGGTTCGAGAAAAAAATTTTATTCGCTTGCGTTTTAGCCCGAAGGCGTTCCGTTGCGAACGTCGTCAATCAGGGTTTGTATCGTAATCGCCGCGAATTCCCGGTTGACGATCTCTTCGATGCCGAGAATCCGCTTGCGCAGCACACAGGTTTTTCGATTCGGACAGAGTTTTTTTCGGAACGTGCAGTCGGAAAGCTCCGGCTTGCCGTCGAACAGTTCGATCAGTTCGAGAACGGTGATCTCGACCGGATTTCCGATCAGCCGGACGCCCCCTTTCGCCCCTTCCCGCGTCTCCAGGTATCCCGCCCGAATCAACACCGAGCAGATTCGCCGGAGGTAATTGAGCGGCAACCCGAGTTCCCGCGCAAGGGTTGTTACCGAAATGTAACCCGATTCGTCGCGTAAGGCAAGAGAAATCAGCGTTCGGACGGCGTAATCGGTGTCTTTGCGAAAAATTTTCATGGTAAATGGACTTTGCGTTTAGCCGAGCGGCGCAGACGCCGACGTCCACAACGGGACTCCGATCAAAAACTAATACCATTATGATATTAGTTAATTCAAAAGTCAAGAGCTATTTTTTGAAAAATTTTTGAATCGGACAACAGCCCGAAGCGCCTGCGCCGGGTTCGCTTCGTTCAATAACCGGACGATTACGCTTCCGGCTGCTGTTTGCGATCATATTCTTTTGCAGCCTTTTGGAGTATAATTCCAATCGAGGAAACCCCAACCGCAAATCTCTGTTCTCTGTCCTCTGCACAATGTTTCTCATTTCCCCGAAAATTCAGATTCCTCTTTCCGAGCTGCGGTTTACGTTTGTTCGAAGCTCCGGGCCGGGCGGGCAAAACGTCAACAAGGTCGCGAGCAAGGCGGTTCTCCGTTGGAATCCGGGCGAAAGCGGCGTTCTGCCGGAACCGGTGATGCAACGATTGGCGGTGTTGTATCCGGCACACTGGACGAAAGAAGGGGAAATCGTGATCACCAGCCAACGAACGCGGGATGCGCTCAAGAATCGGGCCGACTGCCTCGAAAAGCTCCGCCGCATGATTTTAGAGGCCGGGAATATTCCCAAGCCGCGAATCCCAACCCGGCCGACCCGAGGGTCGGTGCTCCGACGGCAAGAGGCCAAGAGCCGTAACGCCGAGAAAAAACGCCGCCGCCGCCCCGTCGACGACCGGGATTGAAGCGACCGAAAGAAATCGTCTGCTTATTTGTGGGATTTCGGAGATTCCGTTTTTTGCTCCGCGAATCGGCGACGAAAATATTCTTGGGTTTCCCTGAGCGATTGCTCGTGAAGCGGCTGGGTCATTCGCCTGATTTTCTGCGCCGTCAACCGGTCGGCCGATTCGCCAATTCCGTCTCCCTTTTTGAATTCTACCGTGTCAATCATGGTCGGTATTCCGATTTATGTCGTGGTGAGCAAGTGAGTCGAAATGGTCAAACGAACAACGGTTTCCGGCTTTTATTGTATTCTGCGGCTTTGCGCTACGGGATTTTTCGCAGTCGGACTTCTTTGACCAGAATCTCGTCGCCGAGGACGAAAAGCCGGAAATCGGCACCGTTCGCCCGATTCTCGAAGCGGGGCTCCGGCAACCGAAAAACGGCGACTTTCCAACCGTCCTTGCGTTCGATCCGCTGTGGCTTGGTTCCGCGAAACGCCTGTTCCAGCCCTTTCAGTTGCGGGTGATACGAATCGTAATGCACGGCGATGGAATCGGGATCGGCCTTCTCGCCCAACCGGTAAACGACCGTGAGTTCGACGACATCGGCCTGTTCGTACAAAAACATCGGATCGACGTCGAAATAGAAAAAACGCTCTTTGGGGTCTCTCGCGTCCGGCCGCAACACGGTCGACCAAACCTGCGTCGTCCGGCCATCTTCCTCGACCGTCGCGATTCGAATCGGCCCGTCGCCGGGCGGTGCGAAGTCAATCGCCGCAACACCCTGCTCCGCCCCGGGAACGGCCGAGGGCTCGGAAAACTTCGGCGTTACGGAGATCGCCGCGAGCCGTTTTTTGGCGTGAAACAGCTCCGCGTATTTTTTGGTCAATTCCAGATAAAGCGTCCCGTACTCCTTCGATTCGCCGATGTCGGTCCCTTCGTGATACTCGTTCCAGGTTTCCAAGTGCACGAGAAACGGCCGTGTCGCGGGATTCATTCGCAAGAGCCGTTCCCAGCCGAGCCGGTAAAAATCGCCGTTCTCGCGGGTCCGGACCAACGGCGTCCGATTCGGGACGGCACTGTGATCGTAACCGGGACCGATCGCCGCCGTATCGAGAATCAGGAAATTGAGGGCCGCGCCCCATTGGTAAACCGAGTCGGCCTCGCCGGGCCATTCCGCAGCCTTGACGATAAAAAGATCGCTGCCGAACTCGTTCCGGAACATTTCGCGAACCGCCGGAAAAAGCGTTTCGTCGACGTTCTTCGCGAAAGCGGCCGCGTAAAGAAAAACGACCGGCTTGCCGTCGATTGTCGCCCGATGCTGCGCGGGGACCATCGAAAAAAAGTCGCGGATCGTCGCGTAAAACCAGCGTTTCCCGGCATCCGTCGTCAGGTCGATTTCGTAACCTTCCGCGTTGTGCTTATCGAGTGTGCTGGTGTCGTAAAACAAACCGAGCGTCGGAGCCTTTTCGCCTTTTTCGACCAGCGTCTCAAGGGCCGCGATCATCGGCGGGACCCCTTCGTTGCTGTAAGCGAATCCGAAACCCTGCCGGACGGTCGGCGATCCCCAGTAAACCGGAATCGCGACGTCGATGCCGGCCGCGGCCATTTGCCGGAACTGCTTTTCGTGCCAACGGGGATTTTTCCAGCTCATTCCCTCCGACGTGATCGGGTGCGTGGTCAAGGCGTCGGATCTGTCCCCGTTGAGAAAGTGGAATTTCGATTCGATGTCGTACCAATAAAAATACGACGTCGCGATCACCGGATCCCCCGTTTGGGACGGTCGGCGGCTCGTTTCGCCCGGGGCCGGGGCGAAAAACTGCCCCGGGGCGGGAGCCGGTTGAAAATCGACCGGCAGTTCCGCAGCTTGGGCCGCTTGAAAACAAAATGCGAAGGCCGCGGAAAAGACGACCGCCGCACAACAAGATCGAAAGAAAGGCATCGTATTGGTTCGGCCAAGAATGAATCAGAGCCGCGACCGTCAGGGAGCGGTTTTTCGCAAACCGACCGCTTCCTGACGGTCGCGGCTCCGATTATTGGGAAGTTATTCCAAGGAGATCGCACTGACGGGGCAGACGTCGACGCAGGCTCCGCAATCGCCGCAGGTGTCGGCGTCGACGGCCGCTTTGCCGCCGTCCGGCAGCGAAATCGCATCGAGCGGGCAAGAGGAAACGCATTCACTGCAAGCGGTGCAAGTATCTTGATTGATTTGGGCGCTCATGATTTTCTCCTTGGAAAATTTTGATTGGATTGAAATGACGGCGGTCCTCGATCCCGCTGGGCGGTTCGAAAACGACAATGATCCTAAGGTAATGGAAAACCCCGTTAAATCAACCCCCGACCCGCTGAAAAACGCGAGGGGACCGGGGAATACGAAAAATACCGGCTACAGGCCTGGTCAAAATTCAGCCCTTGGTTTCAAGAGGCAACCGAACCGCTATTCGAGGGAGATCGCTTTTCGTTTTCTTCCAAGCGACTCGTAAATCAAAACCAACAATTCCCGCCGGACACTCGCCTGATCTTCATTCAGTTTCTTCGTCCCCCGGGTGCCGAGTCGTCGGATGTGAGGCAGGAGAATGTCCGGAAACCTCCCGGCCCATTCGAGGGTGAACGATTTCCATTTCCAGTAATTTTCGGCGAACAGCCAATCCATTCGTGGAAGCATATACTGTTTCATTAATCGGCCCGCCTCCCGTTTTTTTCCCGCCTGATCGACGAACTTGATCATCGCTTCAAGATTGTCCGTCGAAAGAGTCGAAGAAACGTACGGGATCAAAGGAAGAACGAGCTCCGGTCGCTGATTGAGTTCCGGCAATTCCAAAAATGGAGGCAGGATAAACGAACGCAGCGAATGCGGTGCAAGCTCCTTCTCCAACTCGGCAGGGAGATTCGCCGGTGCCAATGCCGGCAGCATTTTCCGAAACTCCGAACCGTCTTTTAGGAACGAAAACAATCCGCTGACCGAAATCGAACCGTCGTCGTACCACTCGGGCGAAACAAGATTCGAAACGACGCCCGTATTGACGACAACCGTGTTCATTCGTTTTGCAAGCCGTTCCAGGTAATCGGCGACAATCTCTTGAAAGCCGAGTTCCTTTTCGTGGGCATAGGCTCGAAACGCCAAAAGTTCCCCATTGTCGGTCAACGCCAACAGGCAACGCGCCTTGATCGCCCCCTTGGGATCGCGCGCATACAACACGCGTTTGTTGGCATCGACGACATTGGCGATCGTTGAGAAGAAATTGAAATCCCACGGACTCAGGCATGTTCCGAAAACCGCCCCCATTTTCATGATTTCCAGCGGATCGTTTTCCAAGGCGAGCCGCAGCGGCGGACCATTCGGCGAAACAAGTCGTTCCGGCAGGCCCGGCTCCAGCCAGGGATCGGGGGCGATTCCCTGTTCTCGGAGCCGATCGAGGAAACGCACGTTCTCGATTTCGCCGCGATAATCCCAAGCTTCCATCCCTGCAATGCTTCGGAGCAACTTGATCCCAAGACGTTTGACCGGCTTAATTTCAAGCGAGAGAATGCCCAGGACGATTTTTCGGCATAGCGGCTCCCTCCACGATTCGGGAAAAGCGGGGAGCACGAGTTCTTGAGAAAGCGTCCGTTCGAGAATCTCATCGGCCGAGCGCCGCCATTGTTCGAAAAAAATCTTCCGCGTCCGTTCGGCGAGCTTTTCCCGCAACCGCCGCAACCGCGATTCCGTCGGCTGAAGGTCGTCCCCGTTTTTCAATCGGTCCCGGAGATTCTCGATCCGTTTCCGAATCCGAGGGTTGGCCGCATTGTCCGGGAAATCGGCGAGACGGTGTTCGAGGGTATTGATTTCCTCGCTGATTTCCTCGGGAACGAATCTCAGCGACTCCAACTTCCGCGATGCGATCGACTCGGCGTCGGGCGTCAACGCGGCCAGCCGCCGGAGCGTCTCGGCGAACGCGGCCGGGAATCGTCGAATCCAATCCGTCGCGACCGGTTCGTCCCCAGCCGGGAGCGGGACGGCGATTTTGCGTTGTTCAAGAACCGCGACCGTTTCCGCCGTTGGGAGAATCTCCGCGATTTTGTCGGCCAAAAGCATTTTGCGAAGATCGTCCCGCCAAGCCGTCGGACCGAGAAGCCGAACCAAAACGGCCAGATTCTCCGAATCCTCGCCGGAGACGTTTGTGTCGGCCTCGCCAATTTTTTTCAAAACGTCGAGGAGCCGCACGAATTCCTTTTCGTCTTCGGCAAGCAGCCCGGCGGTTTGGAGCATCGTTCGGGGGTAATATGTGTTTCGGTGCTCCGACCTCGCCAATACGCGGGAAAAGAGCTTGATTTTCGCTTCGTTGGAAACGGCCTGCGCCAGTTCGATAACGTCGAAGAACAAATCGTTTTTCTGCCTCAAATCAACGAACCAATAACGCAGCGTTCGGCCGATCCGTCTCAGTTCTTCGCGGTTCCCCGTGTAGGCTTCGGACCACCACACATCGACGATCGCCGGGATGTCCCCTTGGGGAATGTCCCAACACCTTATCTCTTCGAGAATCGCGGGGATATCGAGCCCGCTCAGGTCCTCGCGAAGGTTGGCAAGAAGTCGGTCATGCAAAGAAATCAGAGTCTTGAGTCTTGGAGCATTTTGTCGGTGCTCGACGGACAGCGTTCGCGTCAACGACCGAATCGACTTCTGATAAGGCTTCCAGGCAAGATCATCCCAGCGAAAAAACAGATCGAGCTCCTTTTCGGACGAATATTCCGGGTCGGCCCAACTCGGGGGCGAAAGATGAAAAAGCTCGCCGAATCGGCGTTGAATCGTGCGGGCCTGGCGAGACCGCTTTTCGTTGTCTTCAAAGGTTCCCCGGCGGACTCGGGCGAGCAGTTTTTCGGCATCCCGGACAACTGGTTGCAACTGGTCCCACCAATCTCGCCAACGCGCGAGAAGATTCGGAGGAATGTATTCGGCGAAAAGTTCGAGCGACTGCCGCCGCCGTTTCTTCGGCTGGTCGATGATCCGTTTCGCGAATTCGGCAACCGCATCCGCCCACGCGGCCGCCGGTTTCGTCGGAGAATTTCGGTTGAATTCTTTCGCCGGTCGGTCGTACGATTTCGGCGTCCGGGTTCGTTGGGCGATTTCGGTGAGGATCTGATTCCACTCCTTGCGAAACGGCTCGCATGTCGTCGGAACGGTCCGGGCATCGGCTGTTCCCAACGTTTCGAGAATCGGCGCAAGACGGTCCGGCCCGTCCCGTTCGACGAAGCGGAAAAAGAGAAGCGCGAGCCGAATCCCCTCGACGCCGGGCCAGTTGCCGAGCACTTGAACGATGCGTCCGTGTTCGAACTCAAACCATTTCAGCAACACAGCGGCGTGATCCGGCTCAAGGACACTCAGCCAACCGGCGGCGTCGAGGAGCGGTTTCAGTTTCGGCTCGGATTTTTCCAGTTCCCCGGCCCGGCGGCAATCGGATGCCGAAAAGCCGAGATCGGTCGACCACAACGACCGGGGAAGGCTTGTTTTTCCATGCACGGCCTTTCCCAGTTTTTCGAGAATCCAAGGCACGGCACGCCGCCAAGCCTCGGCGTCTTCAACCGCTTTGGGAAAGACGCGCGGAAATTTTTGGAGCTCGTTCCAACCGTAGTTGGCCAGGCGGATCGACTCCGAATTCAAGAGGACGCACTCCTTTTCGCCGAGGCTGTACCAGGGTGTTCCGGCGGCCGAATCGCAAGTCGAATCCTCTTCCGGAACGGGAAAGCCCGGCAAGAAAGGGAGATACGCCTTGAGATACATCCGGCATCGCGGGAGAGTCGCTTTTTGAAGCCTGACTCGTTTGTCGTCCGGTCGCATGGGATTGATAGATTCCTATTCGTTGAGAGCCCCTCAAATCACTTTTGAGCCGGGACGATGTCGATCGCCTCGTGGGGGCAGGCGGCGCGGCACGAATTGCATTTCGTGCAGAGCGCCGTGTCGATCCGGTGTCGGCGGTACGGCGTCGGCGGGATCGCCCCGACCGGGCAGAGGCCGGAGCAGATCGAACAGCCGTTGCAATGCTCGTTGATCCGGTATTCGATCAGCGAGGGGCACTTCCCCGCCGGACAGCGACCGTTCAAATGGGCTTCGTACTCGTCCCGAAAATAACGGAGCGTCGACAGAATCGGGTTCGGCGCGGTTTTGCCCAGCCCACAAAGGCTGCCGAGTTTGATCTGTTCGGCGAGCGATTCGAGATTTTCCAAATCCCCGGCCCGGCCGCTCCCTTCGCAAATCCGGTCGAGAATTTCGAGCATCCGTTTCGTGCCGACCCGGCAAAACGTGCATTTGCCGCACGATTGCTCCTGCGTAAACTGCAAAAAGTAACGGGCGATGTCGACCATGCAGTCGTCTTCGTCGAGCACAACCAGCCCGCCGGAGCCCATGATCGCCCCGACGGCGGCGAGCGATTCGAAATCGATCGGCGTCTCGCTCAATTCGGCCGGGACACAGCCGCCGGAAGGGCCGCCGATCTGAACCGCCTTGAGCCGCTTGCCGTCCAAAATCCCTCCGCCGATCGTTTCGACGACCTCCCGGATCGTGATGCCCATCGGTACTTCGATCAGCCCGCCGCGACGGACCTTCCCGGCCAAGGCGAAGACTTTCGTCCCTTTGCTTTTTTCGACCCCCAATCGGCCGAATGCCGCCCCGCCGTGCGCGATCACCCATGGGACGAGAGAATAGGTCTCGACGTTGTTAATCAAGGTCGGCTTTTCCCAAAGCCCCCGCTCGACCGGGTACGGCGGCCGCAATCGGGGCATGCCGCGGTTCCCTTCGATCGATTCGAGCAAGGCGGTTTCCTCGCCGCAGACGAACGCTCCGGCCCCTTCTTTGACGCTCAACTCCAACGAAAAGTCGCTCCCCAAAATATTTTCGCCCAGGAATCCCCGTTCTTTGCACGCAGTGATCGCGTCCCGGACCCGCCGGACCGCGAGGGGATATTCGGCGCGAATGTACAGGTATCCTTTCGAAGCCCCAACCGCTCGGGCGGCGATTGTCATTCCCTCGATGATGCGAAACGGGTACGATTCGAGCAGCATCCGGTCCATAAACGCGCCCGGATCCCCTTCGTCGCCGTTGCAAATCACGTATTTCTTGTCGCTTTTGGCTTCCCGAACCAGTTCCCATTTGCGAAAGGTCGGGAACCCGGCACCGCCGCGACCGCGAATGCCGGCCGCTTCGATTTCGCGAATGATTTTGTCCTCGTTTCCGGCCGCGATCACGGACTTCAAGGCGGAGAAGCCCCCTTTTTCGAGATACTCCTCGAAATCGCCCGGGTTCAGTTCCCCGCCGAGAATCATCGCGATGCTTTTTTGCGGCTCCAGAAAAGAGCAAACCGGCTCTTTATGCAATTCAATCCGACGTTCGGTCGTCGGGTCGCCGAATTCGTCGGACCAGAACCGGCTCAGCCAATTTCCGAGCCGATGGGCGGTCCGTTTCGTCCAACTGCGCGGCGCGAAATTCCGGAACAAAATCGATTCGACATCTTCCGGTTTGACCTTGGCGTAAAAGGTCGAGACCCCTTTTTGGGAGACGGTTTCCAAAAGCGGCGTTTGATGACACATGCCGACGCAGCCGACCGGTTTGATATGAATCGGCCGACCGCTTTCGCGGACGATCCGTTCGAGTTCGTCCCGGATGCTCGCACTCCCTTGGGCCTGGCAGCAGGAGCCGAGACCGATCCGCACCTCGCCGATTTCGGTGCCGCTTCGCATCGACAAGGCGGTCGCGGAGCCGTTCGAATCGGCTTTGCTCAAAAAATCGTCGATCACATCACCGACCTGGTTCGGCGTCAAATGCCCATAGGTCGAGCGACCGATCTGCACGACCGGGGCGAGGGTGCAGCAGCCGAGGCAGGCGATTTTCTGAACGGTGAAGCGGCCGGCCTGATCGGTGTCGGCATCCCCGCAAATGCCGAGATGCTTGCGAAACCCTTCGAACACCGAGGTCGCTCCCTTGACGTGACAGGCGGTTCCGGTGCAAACGTTAATCAGGTGTTCCCCGACGGGGGTGTGCCGGAACTGGCTGTAAAAGGACGCGACGCCGACGATCTGGGCCGGGGTGATTTCGGTATGACGGCAGACGTATTGCAGGGCGTCTTGCGGCAAATAACGGTATTCGCCTTGGATCGCCTGCAGGATCGGGATCAGCGATTCCTTGCGATCCCCCAGTCGTTCAATGGTTTTGTCGAGAAAAGCAGCGTACATTCGAATACGGCAAAGCGTTGTTTCGGAGCGGATTTCGCGGAACTTCAACGGTTTATTTTATCCTGAAAACGTTGCAAATCAAGAGAATGGAATATGGGGACGAGGACAATTGCCAAGTCGTGATTCCAAAACTAGCCCCAAGCGTAAGCGCGGGGGGATACATCAGGTTTTACGGTTCAATCCCCCCGCGCTGACACTTGGGGCTAGACCTTAACCAAGCGAAGCCGGAAAGGGTTTAAACGAAAAAATCTGAAATCCTCCTTGTTTTTCAGCACCAATCGCTGAAAATGGTTTTACGAAAGCCAACCCAAGAAAGGATTTCAGATGAATACGAAAATACACGA